>JAKAPH010000018.1 GCA_021807265.1 Actinomycetes bacterium
GATCCTCACCGCCGTGATGTACGTCCTGCTCGCCTTCCCCGCGATCATCGCGGTGATCGCGGTGATCTCCTTCTGGACGCCGCGGACCCTGCTCAAGATCATCGTCGTCATCGGGCTCGCCTCGGTGCCCCTGGTGTACCGGGTCATCCGCAGCGCGACTCTCGCCATCGCCTCCAAGGACTACGTGATCGCCGCCAAGGTCCAGGGATCCACCGACCGGCGCATCCTCTTTCGCGAGCTCCTGCCCAACATCGCCCCGATCGCGGTGTCGTTCTTGCTCATCGGCGTCGCGACGGTGGTGACCCTCGAGGGGGCACTCGCCTTCCTCGGGCTCTCGGTGAACCCGCCGACCCCGTCCTGGGGCAACATGATCAACGAAGCGCGCACCGTCATGGCCCAGAACCCGTGGCTCGTCATCTTCCCCTCGCTGGCACTGTGCCTGTTCCTACTCTGTCTCAACTTCATCGGCGACCGCCTGCGTACCTACTTCGACGTCACCGAGGTGAAGCTGTGAGCGACCGCCTGCTCGAGGTGCGCGACCTGCGCACGACTTTTCGCACCGTGGCCGGCGCGGTGCAGGCCGTCGGCGGGGTCAGCTTCGACCTCGGGGCCAACGAGACTTTGGGCATCGTGGGCGAGTCCGGCTCGGGCAAGACCGTCCTCGCGCGCACGATCATGGGCCTGCAGCCGCGCACCAACGTCGAGGTCACGGGATCGGTCCTGCTCAACGGCCACGAGGTGGTCGGCGCCAGCGAGCGCGCGATGCGCGCACTGTGGGCGACCGAGGTCGCCATGGTCTTTCAGGACCCGATGACCTCGCTCAACCCGGTCATGCGCATCGGCAAGCAGATCGACGAGACGCTGCGGGTGCGCCTGGGCATGGACCGCCACGCCGCGCGGGCCCGTGCGATCGAGCTCTTGACCATGGTGGGGATCCCGTCGGCCGAATCGCGCTACCGGGCCTACCCCACCGAGTTCTCGGGCGGGATGCGCCAGCGCGTCGTGATCGCGGCGGCCCTCGCGTGCTCGCCCAAGCTGCTGATCGCCGACGAGCCGACGACCGGGCTCGACGTGACGATCCAGGCCCAGATCCTCAACCTGCTCGACTCGCTCAAGCAGCAGCTCGCCATGTCGGTGATCCTGATCACCCACGACCTCGGCGTGGTGGCGACGCGCGCGTCGCGCATCATCGTCATGTACGCCGGGCGGATCGTGGAGATGGGCGACACCCGCGACGTCTTTTACCACCACCGCATGCCCTACACCCGCGCGCTGCTGCAGAGCTCGCCCAAGGTGTCAAACGCCCCCCACACGCGCCTCGCGGTCATCCCGGGCCGGCCGCCGAACCTCGCGACGGCCCAGGTGGGCTGCGCGTTCGCGCCGCGCTGTGCCTACGCGACCGAGCAGTGCCACACCGAGCGGCCCGTGCTGGTCGAGGCGGCGGCGCCCGGCCACCGCTTCGCCTGCTGGAACCCGTTGCCCGAGGTCGCCGAGGCGCTGCGATGAGCGACGAGCGCCAGCCCCTGCTCAAGGTCACCGACCTCGAGGTCACCTTCGGCAAGGGGGCCCACGCCGTCTCGGCCGTCGCGGGGGTGAGCTTTGACGTCTACGAGGGCGAGACCCTCGGCCTCGTCGGCGAGTCGGGCTGTGGCAAGTCCACGACCGGCAAGGCGCTCATGAAGATCGTCACCCCGTCGTCGGGCACGGTCGAGCTCGACGGGATCGACGTCACCCACCAGCGGGGCCGCGCGCTTCGCCGCGCGCGCACCCGCATGCAGATGATCTTCCAGGACCCCATCAGCTCACTCAACCCCCGCCGGCGCGTACGCGACATCGTCGCCGAGCCCCTCGACGCCTGGAAGTCAGTGAAGGGCGCCGAGCGCCACCAGCTCGTGACGGACCTGTTGAACCAGGTCGGCATCGACCCCGAGGTCTACGGCGACCGCTACGCGCGCCAGTTCTCGGGCGGCCAGTGCCAGCGCATCTCCATCGCCCGGGCCCTCGCCATGCGTCCGAAGCTGCTGATCTGTGACGAGGTGGTCTCGGCCCTCGACGTCTCGGTCCAGGCCCAGATCCTGAACCTGCTCGAAGACCTGAAGGACGACTACGGCCTCACCCTGCTCTTCATCGCCCACGACCTCGCGGTCGTGAAGAACATCAGCGACCGCGTGGCCGTGATGTACCTCGGACGGATCTGTGAGATCGGGCCCTCGGACGTGCTCTACGAGGCGCCCGCGCACCCCTACACGAAGTTCCTCCTCGGGGCCGCGCTCGAAGCCGATCCCGACAGCGCCGTCGCGGGCGCCGCGCTCGAGGGCGAGCCGCCGAGCCCGCTCAACCCGCCGAGCGGGTGCCGGTTCCGCACGCGCTGCCCCTACGCCACCGAGCGCTGCGCGGTCGAGGAACCCGAGCTGACCGAGGTGGCGCCGGGCCACCAGGTCGCCTGCCACTTCCCCTTCGTCGCCCAGTAACGCAACGAGGCGCCTGGGGATTCCCCAGGCGCCTCGTTGTCGTTCCTAGAACGGACTACTCGTCAGCGAGCGCCTCGCCGGCTGCCGCGTCGCGCGGGGTGGCCTCGGTGGCGTACTCGGCCCACGCGGCCTGCGCCTCGGTCTCGGGCGTGAACTCGCCGTACTCGATGCCGCCGATGTAGTTGCCCTCGCTGTCGTAGGCGTGGCTGCCGAAGGCCTCGCGGTACTCCTCGGAGACCTCGCCGCCTTCCGCCGCCTGCTTGATCGACAGGCTGATGCGACGGCGCGCGGTGTCGAGCTCGATGATCTTGACCCAGAGCTCCTCACCGGCGGTGACGACCTGGTCGGGCGAGTCCACGTGGTGCGCGGCCATCTCCGAGATGTGCACGAGGCCCTCGATGCCGTCGCCGACCTGGATGAAAGCGCCGAAGGGCACGAGCTTGGTGACCCGGCCGTAGACCAGCTGGTCGACGGCGTGGCCGTCGGCGAAGACCTGCCACGGGTCGGACTGGGTCGCCTTGAGCGACAGGGAGATGCGCTCCTTGGAGAAGTCGACGTCCAAAACCTCGACGTCGACCTCGTCGCCGACCGCGACGACCTGGCTCGGGTGGTCGATGTGCTTCCAGGAGAGCTCCGAGACGTGGATGAGTCCATCCATGCCGCCGAGGTCGACGAAGGCACCGAAGTTGACCACCGAGGAGATGACACCGTGGCGACGCTCGCCCGGCTTGAGGTTGTTGAGGAAGTCGCCGCGCTGTTCCTTCTGGGTCTCCTCGAGCCACGCGCGCCGCGACAGCACGACGTTGTTGCGGTTGCGGTCGAGCTCGATGATCTTGGCCTCGACCGTCTTGCCGATGTAGGGCTGGAGCTCGCGCACGCGGCGCAGTTCGACGAGCGAGGCGGGCAGGAAGCCGCGCAGGCCGATGTCCACGATGAGACCGCCCTTGACGACCTCGATGACGACACCCTTGACGATCTCGTCGCGGGTCTTGAGCTCTTCGATATTCGCCCAGGCCTTCTCGTACTGGGCCCGCTTCTTGGACAGGACGAGGCGACCCTCCTTGTCCTCTTTCTGCAGGACGAGGCACTCGATGCGCTCGCCCAGGGACACGATGTCCGCGGGGTCGGCGTCGTTGCGGATGGAGAGCTCGCGCGCGGGGATGACGCCCTCGGACTTGAAGCCGATGTCCAGGAGCACCTCGTCGTGGTCGATCTTGACGACGATGCCACTCACGAGGTCGCCGTCGTCGAACTCGAGGACGCTGTTGCCGACGAGGGTCGTCAGGTCAGTGCCGACCAGGTTGTCTTCGGTGATGACGCGGGGAATGTAGTTTCCCTCGGCGTCGAAGGTTCCCATGGGCTGGGAGGAAAGGAGGCTGGAGCCTTCCGACATTGGTACTACCTTTTCGATGGCCACGCCGGGGCCTGACTAGGCGACGAGGGTCGGACTACCGGCGTTAACCCGACGCGCAATCCTAGCAGAGGGCTAGCCCTTGGCCTGCGCCCAGTTCTCGCCCCAGTGCAGGGAGACGTCAAGCGGCACCGTCAGCGCGGCCGCGTTGATCAGGGCGTCGAGAATGACCGCACCGACCTCGTCGCGCTCCTCGGGCGGCGCCTCGACCAGGACCTCGTCGTGGACCTGCAGGATGAGTCGGGCCTCGTGGGCGCCGTCGCGCAAGAACTCGTCGAGGCGCACGAGCGCGGACTTGAAGACGTCGGCCGCCAGGCCCTGGATGCCCGCGTTCATTGCCTGGCGCTCGGCCGCCTGGCGCTGGGGCCCGGTCGCGGTCGCGAGGTCGGGGAACGGCCGGATCCGGCCCAGTTCGGTGCGCGAGTAGCCCCGGTCGCGGATCTCGCGCACCGTCTCGTCCATGTAGTGGCGCAGGGTCGGGAATCCCTCGAAGTACCGGTCCATGATCGCGCGTGCGTTGGCGACCGTGAGACCGAGCCGCTGGCTGAGCCCGAAGGCCTCCATGCCGTAGGCGAGGCCGTAAGAGACGGCCTTGGCCTGCTCGCGCTGCTCGTGGGTCACCGCAGCCGGCTCGACGCCAAAGACCGAGCTCGCGATCGCGCGGTGGACGTCCTCGCCAGCCGCGAAGGCGCCGAGCAATCCCTCGTCCTGGGAGAGGTGCGCGAGGATGCGCAGCTCGATCTGGTTGTAGTCAGCGACCGCGAGCTGCCAGCCCGCGGCGGGCACGAAGGCGTAGCGCAGGCGCCGGCCCTCGTCGCTTCGCACGGGGATGTTGTGCAGGTTCGGGTTCTCCGAGGACAGTCGGCCGGTCCTCGCGACGGTCTGCTGGAAGACCGCGTGGATCCGCCCGTCGGCCCCGACGCTGTCGATGAGCGGCGCGCCGTAGGTGCTGCGCAACTTCTCCACCTCGCGGTAGCGCAGGATCATGGGCACGACCCGGTGCTCGTCCACGATCGCCTCGAGACTGGCGGCGTCGGTCGAGTAGCCCGACTTGATCTTCTTGACCGCGGTGAGGCCCAGCTCGTCAAAGAGAACCGTCTGGAGTTGCTGGGGCGAGTTGAGCTTGAACGGGTGGCCCACGACGTCTTGAATGGACGCGTCGAGCAGCTGCGCCTCGGCACTGAACTCCTGGAAGATCGTGCGCAGCAGCTCCACGTCCACGCGCACCCCGCGCGACTCCATCCGCGCGAGCACCGCCACCAGGGGCAGCTCGATCGACTCGTAGACGTAGCCGAGCTCCCAGGTGACGATCTCTTCGCGCAGCACCTCGATGAGCTGGGCGACGCGCGCGAGGTCGCCGCGCAGGTGCGCGCCGTCGATCGCGCCAAAGAGGGTCGGCGCCGCCGGTGCGCTCGCGACGCCCAGGTACTTGAGCGTCAGGTCGTCGAACGCGTAGCGGCCGCTCACCGAGTCCACGAGGAAGGCCATGATCGCCGTGTCGTCGATCGGACTGGCGATCGCGATCCCCCGGTCGACGGCCCGGCGCAGCAGGGACTTCACGTCGTGGCCCGCGACGTACTGGCCGCGGTAGTGCTCGAAGAACTCGTCCCAGGTCGCCACCGCGACGAGGCCCCGATGGTGGTCGCCCACCGCCACGAACTGGTCGTCAAAGGCCACCAGCAGCGACGCGGCGGCCATGACCTCGGCGGTGGCCGCGTCGGTCCAGGCCATCGCCGCGGGCACGTGGGGCGGGGCGACCGACGGCGCCTCGTCGCCCTCGCCGAGCAGTCCCTCGGACATCAGTTGGTCGAAGCGGTTGCGCATCGCCTTCATCTCGAAGCGGTCGAAGAAGGCCAGTGCGTCGGCGTGGTTCCAGCCCCCCAGGGTGAGCTCGTCGAGCACGATCTCGATCGGCACGTCGCGCACGAGGCGCATCACCCGCTCGTTGTTGCGCGCCCGCTCCTCGAAGGCGCCCAGGTTCTCGCGCAATTTGGGGGTCAGCTCGTCGAGGTGCTGGTAGAGCTCGTCGAAGTCGCGGTACTGCGCGAGCAACTTCGCGGCGGTCTTCTCGCCCACCCCGGGCACGCCGGGCAGGTTGTCCGAGGGGTCCCCGCGCAGCGCGGCGAGGAGTGGGTAGCGCGCCGGCTCGACGCCGCAGCGCTCGACGATGCCCGCCTCGTCATAGAGCGAGTAGTCCGAGACCCCGCGCCGGTTGTAGAGCACCTTGACGAAGGGGTCCTCCACCAGCTGGAAGGTGTCGCGATCGCCCGTGACCACGGTGACGGCGATGCCCTGCTCGCGACCCCAGGTCGCCAGTGTCGCGAGCACGTCGTCGGCCTCGAAGCCCGGCACGGCGAGCACGGGGATGTGCAGGGCCTCACAGAGCGAGCGGATGAAGCCGAACTGCGGCTCGAGTTCCGGGGGCGTCGCCGCGCGGCCGCCCTTGTAGTCCTCGCTCATCGCGTCGCGGAACGTGCCCCCGGGCAGGTCGAAGGCGACCGCAAGGGCCCGGGGACGCTGGCTGCGCACGAGTGAGTGCAGCATGGCCGCAAAGCCGTGCAGCGCGTTGGTCACGACGCCGTTGGAGGTCGCGATCTCGGGCGAGAGGGCGAAGAACGCCCGGAACGCCAGTGACATCCCGTCCAGGACGACCAGTGGCGCGTCAGTGGGCTGGTCAGCCACCAAATTCACCGCGCAGGATCTGCTGGGCGACGTCGCGCATGCGCGTCCGACCGCGCATGGCGGACTGCTGGATGATCTCGAAGGCCGACGGCTCGTCGAGTCCCCGCTCGGCCATGAGGTGTTCCTTCGCCCGCTGGACGATCTCGCGGGTCTCGATCTTGTCCTCGACGTGGTGGGCGTCGGTGCCGATCACGTCCTCGTCGGCGGTGGGGTTCAGGATCGCCGCGAGTTTGGGCAGCAGCTCACTCGAGCGGAACGGCTTGACGAGGTAGGCGGCGACGCCGGCGTCTCGCGCGTTCTCGATCAGTGAGCGTTGGCTGAAGGCCGTCAGCAGCACCACGATGGTCGAGGAGTCCTTCACCGCGCGCGAGACCTCGATGCCGTCGAGTCCCGGCATCTTCACGTCGAGCAGCGCGAGGTCGGGCCGGTGCTCTTGGATCAGGGCCAGCGCGTCGTCGCCCCGGGCCGCCTCGCCCACTACCAGGTAGCCGTCGCTCTCGAGGATCTCCTTGAGGTCGAGACGAATTATCGATTCGTCATCGGCGATTACCACGCGCTTTTCCATAGTCAGTCCTTCGGTGTCCAGCTTCGCAACAAGTCGTCTCGTTCATTCACCAGGTCCTCAACCTCGTGACGTCGCCGAGCCAATTCCGCATTCGCCGCGGCGACGTGCCGCGAGAGCTCGCCATATTCTTGCGCCTGCAGCGGGGTCTCTGAGACCAGCGCACGAATCCTCGACTCTTCGAGGGCGTCGTTCCACACCGCGACCTGCTCTTCGAGCACGTGCACGCTCTCGCGCGCGGCGAGCAGCCGCCGCTGCATGTCCTCCAGTCGCCGACGAACCAAACGCGTCCCCACGAGTAGCAGTGTAAGGCGTTGGCCCCACCGGATTTTGCCGCTCCGTACCGGGCGAACGGCGCCCCAGGCCCACCCCAATCGCGGTCAGCCACCCCGATCAGTGTGCGAGGCGCACGAGCACCTCGTCGGTCTCAGCACGCACCGGCGTCCAGCCCACGCCGTCGGCGACCTCGAGCACCGCGGCGCCTTCCAAACCAGCGACCGGCGCGACGTCGCTGGGTTCGTCCACCATCGCCGCGACCAGCTGGCGGTGGACCGAGCGCGCGAGGGGTGATTCGAAAAAGCCCCCCACGTAGGGCCGCAGTCCCAGTTCCAGCGCCTCGATGATCATTGTGCGCGCCACGGCGAGACCGCCCACGCGCGCGGGCTTGATGCACACGAGCGCCCCGGCGCGGTACCGGGCGATGTGGCGCAGGTCCGCCACCGAACGAACGCCCTCATCGAGGCTGACGGGAACCGAACTCGCCGCGGCGAGGCGGGCGTGCTCGATGAGGTTGCCCGGCGCGAAGGGCTGCTCGACGGCGGCGACGACCAGCGACGAACCAAGCACCGTGAGGTCCTCGAGCACCTGGTCGACGTCGCGCGCGGCGCAGTTGTAGTCGGCGATGACGGGTCGACCGAGGTCGTGCACCGCATCGAGCAGCCGCCCCGGCCGCACGCCGGGCCCGACCTTTAGCCGCAGGCGCTCGACGTCACTCGAAACAGCGGGCACGACGGCATCGAGCAGCGACATCGTCGCCATGAACCGCGGCTCGTGTCGCTGCGGCCATCGATCGGCGAGGGACGCCGCGGTGCGCCGCAGCTCGAGGTCGAGCAGGGCCATCTCCACGAGCGCCCAGGCGACCTTGCTCGGACCCCGCGGCCCGGCCAGCTGGTGGATACGCGCCCAGCCGTCGTCGTCGCGCGCCGCGTTGGCGATCCGATCAAGGTGGACCGGGAGCTCCTCGCGCGCCGCCTCGACTACCGACGCGGCACTCGGGTCGCCGTTGAGCGACTCCGGTTGGGGCGACACCTCGCCGTAGCCGACGACGCCGTCGACCTCGAGGGCCGCGAAGAGATGGTCACGAACGTCATGGCGCTGCGCGGCGCCCTGTATCGGCGACGCCATGGTCGTCGACGACCGCCAGATCGTTATCTCCATCCCCGCCACACTACGGTTGCTGCTACCGTGTTCCCCGCAAGCCCGGATGGCGGAATCGGCAGACGCGGAGGCCTCAAAAGCCTTTACTCGAAAGGGTGTGTGGGTTCAAGTCCCACTCCGGGCACGTTTTTTTGACGTACTGAGCACTGCAGCCAGCATGTGTCACGACATCGCGGACAGATGTGTCACGACATCGCGGACACCGGTACTCGCTGTGGCCCGCTGTTAGCGTTGGCGCATGGCTGACGCTGACCTCACCGCACTGCGCTCGAACCTCGTCGGGCTCTTCCCCGGCCAGGGATCCATCGCCCCCGCCGCGGGCGCGCCGTGGCGCGAATCACCGCACTGGCCACTCGTCGCGCGCATCAGCGAGGCGTCCGGCGTGGACGTCGGGCACCTGCTGCTGGACGCCGACGAGGCCGAGGTCATCCGCACCGACAACGCCCAGCTGGCCACTTTCGCGCTCTCGCTCGTCGCCTTCTATTCCCTCGCCGAACGGGGCATCCGGCCCAGCGTGCACCTCGGTCACAGCCTCGGCGAGTTCACGGCCCTCACCGCGGCCGGCATCCTCGAGCTCGAGGACGGGGCCAGACTGATCGCCGCGCGTGGCGCCGCCATGGCCCGCGCCGCCACGGAGCAGGCCGGCTCGATGGTCGCGCTGATGGGTGGCGATGACGACGCGCGCCGCGCCCTCGGGGACCTCGCCGACCTGTGGGTCGCCAACATCAACGGCACCGGCCAAATCGTCGTCAGCGGCACCCGCGCCGCCCTCGACGGCCTGCTCGAGCGCCACCGTGAACTCGGGTGGCGGCGCGCGACCCCCCTGCCCGTGGGCGGCGCCTTTCACTCGCCCCTGATGGCGAGCGCGCAGCGCGACCTCGACGAGGCGCTCGCCCGGGTCACCTGGCACGAGTCGGACGTCGTCGTGATCGCCAACGTCGACGCGTCCGCGCACCGCGCGGCCGAGTGGTCGGCGTTGCTCTCGCGTCAGCTGACCGAACCGGTCGACTTCCTCGGCGCGACGCTCGCCCTGCCCGCTGGCGTCGACACCTCGGTCGAGATGGCCCCGGGCGCGGTACTGACGGGCCTGTGCAAGCGGATCCGCGAGTTCGAGGCCCAGGTCGTGCTGGCCGATCCCGAGGCCGTGGAAGGAGCCCTATGAGTCGTCACGTGATCGTGACCGGTGCGAGCCGGGGCATCGGCGCCGCCGTCGCGCGCCACTTCACCGACCTCGGCGACACGGTCGTCGCCTTCTCGCGTTCGGGTGACGCGCCCGAGGGCTGCGCCGCGGCGATGGCCGTCGACGTCTCGGACGCTGCGGCGGTGGCCGCGGCGGTGAAGGACGCCATCGGGCGCTTCGGTCCGGTGAGCGTGGCCGTCGCCAACGCGGGCATCACCCGCGACGGGCTCGCGCTTCGCATGACCGACGAGCAGTGGCGCGAGGTGCTCGCCACCAACCTCGACGGCGCCTTCTACACCGCCCGCGCGGTGCTCGCCTCGATGGTGCGCGCACGCGGCGGCTCGATCATCTTCATGGGCTCGGTCAGCCCGTTCCTCGGCGTGCCCGGCCAGGCCAACTACGCCGCCGCCAAGGCCGGCCTCGTCGGCCTGGCGCGCTCGCTCGCCAAAGAAGTCGCCAGCCGCGCCATCACGGTCAACGTCGTCGCGCCGGGCTTCATCGACACCGACATGACCCAGGCGCTCGGCGAGAGCGGCGAGCAGCTGACCGCGCTCATTCCCATGGGCCGGGTCGGCACGCCGAGCGAAATCGCTGACGCCGTGGGGTTCCTCGCGAGTAACCAGGCCCGCTACATCACCGGGACCGTGCTGGCCGTCGACGGCGGCCTGTCCATGGGGCTGTGAGTGGTTCGCGTGGCGCACTCGATTTAGTACGATACGGCGATACCAAACAAGGGGTAAAGAACAATGGATCGCGACGAAGCATTTAAGAAGTTCACGGCCAACGCCGTCGAGGTACTGGCGGTAGACGAGTCCAAGGTGACCCCCGACGCGTCCTTCGCCGACGACCTCGGCGCGGACAGCCTCGACCTCGTCGAACTCGTCATGGCCCTCGAGGAGACCTTCGACATCGAAGTCGGCGAGGACGAGCTGAAGGACATTTCGACCGTGGGTCAGGCCTTCGAACTCGTGTACGCGAAGCTGTAGTGCGCGTCGCGGTCACACCGAACGGTCCGATCGAGGGCTACCGCGTCGCGGTCACGGGCCTGGGCGCGCTCTCGTGCGCCGGGACGGGCGTGGACGCGTTGTGGGAGGCGCTCCTGCGCCCGTCGGCACCGGCGTCCAAGCGCGTCGGCGAGTTCGACGCGACCCACATCGGCGGACCCAAGGAACTGCGCCGCCTCGACCCCTTCACGCTCTACGCCCTGATGGCCGCCGACGAGGCGTGGCGCCAGAGCGGCCTGAGCGGCCCGCTGACTGACGCGGGGTCGATCGTCACCACGGGCATCGGCGGCCTGCAGACGGTGCTCGAACAGGTGCGCGTGCTCAACGAGAAGGGTCCGGACCGCGTGTCGCCCTTCATGGTGCCCATGATGATGCCAAACGCCGCCGCGGCCGCGGTGTCCATGCGCTTTGGCCTCGGTGGCCCGTGTGAGACCGTCACCACGGCGTGTGCCGCCGGCACCCACGCCATCGGCAACGGCGCGCGCCTGATCGCGACCGGCCGGTCGCCCATCGCAATCGTCGGCGGCGCGGAGGCCGTGCTCGTCGAGATCGCCGAGGCCGGCTTTCGCAACATGACCGCGCTCAGCAACGACGACTTCTCGCGGCCCTTTGACGTCACTCGCAACGGGTTCGTCATGGGCGAGGGCGCCGGGATCCTGGTGCTCGAGGAGTGGAACCACGCCCTCGAACGTGGCGCGACCATCCTCGCCGAGGTCGTCGGCGCCGCCTCCACGGCCGACGCCCACCACATCACCGCGCCTGACCCGAGTGGCCAGGGCGCGATCCGCTGCATGGAGATGGCCCTCGCCGACGCGGGGCTCACCCCGAGCGAGGTCTCCCACATCAACGCCCACGGCACGTCGACGCCGCTGAACGACCTCGCCGAGGCCCTCGCCGTGCGCCACGTCTTTGGCGATGACGCCCCGCCGGTGACGTCGATCAAGGGACACCTCGGCCATTCGCTCGCCGCCGCGGGCGCCCTCGAGGGCGTCGCGTCGGTGAAGACCCTGCTCGAGCAGGTCATCCCGCCCACCGCCGGCACCACGAGTGTGGACCCCGAGATCGGCCTCGACGTCGTGCACGGCGCGGCTCGTCCCGCCCACGTCGACGTCGTGCTCTCGAACTCCTTCGGCTTCGGCGGACACAACGGCAGCGTGGTCTTTCGCCGCTACCAGGGCTAGTCAGTCACCCAAGCGCCGCGTCACGTAGGCGTTCGACTCGGCCCAACGCGCATTGGCGATGAACTCGCCGAGCAGCGCCGGGTCCTTGGTCGCGGGATCGGACTCGACGCACGAGCGCGCGTCCACGCCCCAGACCGGGTAGTTCTGGACGACTTCGACAACGTTGGTCGCGCTCAGCCCACCCGAGACGATGATCGGACGCGGCACCGAGTCGTCGGCGAGGATGGCGAGGCAGTCCACCAGGGCGTCACGATCATCGGCCTCGGGCATGGCGAAGTAGTCCACCAGGTGCTCCACGCCGTTGTGGACCGAATCGCCGGGCCCCACCGAGCGGATGACCGTGTTGACCCGCTCCGAGACGTAGCGGATCTCGTCGGTCGTCATCCGGCCGGTGAGCTGGGCCGCGTGCAGGCCCAGCCGGTTGGTCACGTCGACGATCCGCTGGGGCATCTCGTTGCGGAACGTGCCCACGGTGAAGGTGCCCGCCGGCAGGCGGTGGATGATGTCGCGCGCGTCGTCAGTGCCGATGCGCTGGGGGGTCGGGCCGAAGTCAAAGGCCACCGCGTTCGCGCCGAGCCCGATCGACAGCAGCGCGTCCTGCTCGGTCGTCACGCCCGAGACCATGATGAAGAGTTCTTCGACGAACAGGCGCACGACGACCTCCTAGGCGAACGCTAACGCACCACCGCGCTACGCCAGTGCCTCGAGCACGACGCCCGCGGGCGGTGCCACGTCGAGCAGTGTCCGATGCGCGAAGCCGAGCGCGACGTACTCGTGACCGTCGTGCACCGACGTGCTCACCCCCGACGGTCCCGCCGGGCCGGCCGAGCGAAGGAACGCGTCCATGTCAGTGAGCAAGTCGCCCCGGACGCGCACGAGGCGCCACGGCACGCTCGAGCCGCGCGCGTCGAGCCGGCCGACGAGCTCCTGGCCGGTAAAGCAACCCTTAGTGAACGAGACGGTGCGCTGCACGAAGCGTGACCCGAAGCTCTGCGCGACGAGCTGGGCGGCGAACTCCGCGGGGCCGGGCCAACCGTCCTCGATCGCGTCGTGCGTGCTCGCGTAGGGACCGGGCACGATGCGCCCGTCGCCGATCGTACAGCGCGACCGGAGCCGGAACCGACTGAGTCTCGCGCGCACCGCCTCGAGGGTTGCCGCGGGCACGACGTACTCGAGCCCGGCTTCGATCGGCGAGAGCGTGCCGGCGCTGAGGACCGTCCCGTCGGGGTTGAGCAACGCCGACCACCGCGGCCACGCGCCATCGCCCAGGAGGTCCTGGCTCACTTGGGTCTGCAGGTAACTCACCGCGTCATCACCCACGATGTCGAGCGCGCGCCAGGCGAACTCGTCCGCCGTGGGGGCTTGGTCGTCCTGCATCGCCACTACAGTATGCGCCGAAGCGCGCGAGTGAACCGAAACGGACCGATGAGCGTACAGAGCGAATTGAGCACGATCACCTCGACGCTGGAGGAGCTGGCGACACGTCTCACCGCCCTCGTCGAGCACGATGAGGGGACCGGCGACGGCGACGTCTACACCGAGCTCGTCGCCGCCGAGCGGGCGGTGACCACGCTGCTGCGCCGGCTCAATCGCGTATCGCGCGCCATCCGCTGACGCCGCCGTTAGCGTTACCCCATGACCTCGTGGTGTTCGACGCCCGCACTGACGCCTGACGAACGCCTCGAAGTGCTCGACCTGTTCAACCGCACCGAGATCGAACTCGCCCGCGAGGCCATCGACGAGGGCCGGCGCCGCACGGTGGTGCACCGGGGCGTCGGCGAGCACTGGCTCGACGTTGCTGGTGGTCACGTACGCCGCTACGCGCTACTCAACGAGGGCGAGCCGGCGAGCGTCGAGATGTGCGGCGGCGGCGTCGACGTGAGCCTGCTCGCGGCGATCCTCGCCCGGCACGACACCGTCGACTGGTGGACCCGCGGCGAACACGAGTCCCTCGGGGGCACCGTCGTACGGACGCTGCACCTCTTGCGCGTCGCCCTGCCCGTCACGCTCGAGCACACCGTGGCGCCCATCGGTGACGTGCGAACCTTCGACCCCGATACTGACGCGCTCGCGTGGCTCGCCCAGAACAACGCCGCCTTCGCCGACCACCCCGAGCAGGGCGCCTGGACCGAGCGCCAGCTCGAGGAGCGCTTGCGCGAGCCCTGGTTCGACCCGTCCGGGTTCTTCCTGCTCGAACTGGACGGTCGCCTGGCGGCGTCGTGCTGGACCAAGGTCCACGAGTTGCACCCCGACCGATTCGGCGAGATCTACGTGGTCGCGGTGCACCCGGACTTTCGCGGGCGCGGACTGGGCCGCATGATGGTGCTGCACGGACTCGACGCACTGCGCCGCAAGGGCGTCACCAGCGCGACACTCTTCGTCGACGAGTCCAATGCGCCCGCGCGGGCACTCTATGAGTCCCTCGGCTTCACCCTCGAGCGCGCCGACAGCCTGATTCGCTTCAGCGCCGAGTGACACGCCTGGTCGGCGCGGCGTTTCTCTAGCCGCCGACGAGGCGGCCCACGCCGAAGGTGACCAGTGCCGCGATCGCGGTGACGCCGAGCTGGCGCACGGCCCAGGAGACGACGCCGTTGCGGGTGAACCAGCCAATGGACCCGCCGACCGTGGCGGCCCCGACGGCGCCAAAGAGGATCGACCAGGGCACCTCATTGCCCTGGGCCGACCAGAGCCACGGCAGCAGGGGGACGAAGGCGCCAATGGCGAAGGCGAACAGCGAGGAGACCGCCGCCGAGATCGGCGAACCGGTCGCCGAGGGATCGATGCCGAGCTCCTCGCGCGCGTGGGTGCGCAGTGCGAGATCGGGGTCGCGCATGAGATCGATGGACAGCCGCTCGGCGAGCTCCGCTTCGATGCCCCGAGCGACGAAGATGTCGCGCAGTTCGGCCTGCTCAGCCGCGGGCGCCGACTCGATCGAGCGCCGCTCCACGTCGATCTCGTACTCGAGCAATTCCTTCTGGGCGCGCATCGAGAGGTACTCCCCCGTCGCCATGGAGAACCCACCGGCCACCAGACCGGCGAGTCCCGCCAGGCGCACAACGTCGTGGCCGGGGTTCGCGCCCGCGAAGCCGAGGATCAGTGACACGTTGGTCACGAGCCCATCGCTCACGCCAAAGATCCCGGCGCGAACCCAGCCACCCGAGATCTGTCGATGCCCTTCTTCGTGTACGCCTTGCTCCATGCACTCAGTGTACGAGTCCCCGGTTAACGGCTCGTGTCCAAGGCACCGGGGATAGGCTTTGCCGGGAGGTAATGATGACGACGAGCGTTTCGGGCATCGAGGAATTGGCCACGATGGTCGGCCAGCACCTCGGCTACTCCGAGTACCAGACGGTGAGCCAGGAGCAGGTGAATCTCTTCGCCACCGCGACCGGCGACCACCAGTGGATCCACGAGGACGTCGAGCGCGCGAAGAAGGGCCCCTTCGGTGGGACGATCGCCCACGGCTACCTCACCCTCTCCCTGCTCCCGGTGCTGCTGAGCGGTGTGCTGCGCGTGGACGGCGTGGCGATGGGCGTGAACTACGGCACCAACAAAGTCCGTTTCACCAAGCCCGTCCCGGTCGGATCGGCGATTCGCGCGGGCGCCACGCTCGCCTCGGTCGAGCCCTTCGACGGCGGTGCGACGGTGGCACTGGACACCGTGATCGAGATCGAGGGCTCGGACAAGCCGGCCTGCGTCGCGCAGGTCATCTACCGGTACTACAACTAATCGTGGACCCCAAGCGGCTGCCCCAGGGCACCGAGAAGACGCGACAGGTTCGCGCGATGTTCGACGCGATCGCCGGACGCTACGAACTCGTCAATCACCTCATGACCTTCGGCCTGGATGCGCGCTGGCGCCGACGCGCCGTGCGCGACCTGCGCCTCCCCCCGGGCAGCCTCATCCTCGACATCGCCGCCGGCACGGGTGACTTCACCCGCGAACTCGAGCGCCAGGGCCATCGCGCCGTCGCGACGGACCTCAGCTTCGGCATGCTCGACGCGGGCAGCGGCATGCGCGCTCGTGTCCAGGCCAACGCCGCCGAGCTGCCCTTCGCGACGGGTGCCTTTGATGGGGTGACGTGCGGGTACGCGCTGCGCAACTTCACCGACCTGCGCGCCACGCTCGTCGAGATGGGCCGGGTCATCCGTCCCGGCGGGCGCATCTCGCTGCTCGAGGTCGCCGAACCGACGAGCGCGCTGCTGCGCCTCGGGTTTCGCATCTGGTTCCGCGGGGTCGTGCCCCTCGTGGGCTCGCTCGTCTCGGATCGCAACGCCTACCGCTACCTGCCCAAGTCGACGGCCTACCTGCCCCCCACCGACGAGCTCGTCACCATGCTGCGCGACGCCGGCTTTAGCGCCGTCAACCACTGGTTCGTGATGGGAGGATTGAGTCAGCAGTTCCTCGCCACGAGGTCGGCGTGAAGTTCCACCGCTCCCGGATCGCGGCCCAGCCCACGCAGGTGCTGCGCGCCCTGAGCGCTCGCAGCGGCTGGCTGGTCGAGTCGCCCGACGTCCTGCGCTGCGGCTTCGGGGGCGCCGTTGACGAGGTCTCCCTGGACGCGGGCATCGACGGGCGCGACGTGGGCGCGCTGCTCGGCGAGCACGAGCTCACCGGCGAGGACGGTCCCGTTGGATCGGGCGTCGTCGCCTTCGCGAGCCTGCCCTTTGACCGCGACGAGCCGGGCCAACTCGTCGTGCCGCGCTTTACCATCACCCAAGACCGCGCCGGCGCCGCCTGGCTGACCGAGCGGGTCGGCTCGCCCGCCTGGGCGCCCCTGCTCGACGAGGTCTCCCTGCCCACCCAGGAGCTCCAGTCCATCCGCTCGGTCGCCTACCAGCCCACCCCCGAGGAGTACGCCCACCAGGTCGCCCTCGCCGTGGAGATCCTGCGCCGCAAGGAACTCGACAAGGTCGTGCTCGCCCGCGCGGTCTCGGGCAGCGTTCCCGAGCCCATCGACCCCGCCGCCATCGCCCAGCGCCTGCGCGTGCGCGAGCCGCACTGCACGATCTACAGCCTCCCCCTGCCCGACGGTCGGCGCTTCGTGGGGGCGAGTCCCGAACTGCTCGCGCGCCGTACGGGCGCCACGATCCAGCTGCACCCCCTGGCGGGCACCATCGCCCTGCCGGCCAACGTCGCACCCGACGACTACGAGAACTGGCTGCTCGGCAGCACCAAGAACCTGCGCGAGCACGAACTGCTCGTGGACGACCTCGTCAGCCGGCTCCACGATGACTACGAGGACCTCGTCGCCGACGGGTCACCCTCGATCGTGGCACTTCGCACCGTGGCGCACCTGGGCACGTGGATCAACGGCGAGCACCACGGTCCCGGCGCCGCGCCCGACGCCCTGTCGATCCTTCGCCTGTTGCACCCGACCGCCGCGGTGGGCGGGATCCCGCGCGAGGCGGCGGCGGCATTGATCGCCCGTCTCGAGCCCCACGCCCGCGGCCACTACGCCGGTCCGGTCGGCTGGCTCGACGCCGAGGGCGACGGGGAGTGGTGGATCGGGATCCGCGGCGTCATGGTCGGCGCCACGAACTTCGAGGCGTGGGCCGGCGCGGGCATCGTCAGCGAGTCCGACCCGATCGCCGAACGCGAGGAGACCCGCGACAAGCTCGCGAGCGTGCTCTCGTCGGTCCTAGCCGACCGGGTGTGAGCGGCCCTTCGCGAAGGGCCGTTCGACGGCCCACTTGGTGACGAGCAGCAGGGCCTCGACGACGATGGCGCTGGACATCTTGGACTCGCCGCGGGTGCGGTCGGTGAAGGAGATCGGCACCTCGACGATCGAGGCGCCGGCCCGGCGCGCCCGGAAGGTCATCTCGATCTGAAAGCCGTAACCGTCGGCGGTGACGGTGCGGTAGTCGATCAGGCGCAGCGCCCGGTCCGAGTAGACGCGATAGCCGGCCGTCGAGTCCTTCACCCCGAGGCCCAGCATCAGCGAGGCGTACTGGTTCCCCCCGCGCGAGAGCAGCAGGCGCACGAGCGACCACTTGGGAATCGTGCCGCCGCGGACGTAGCGCGAACCGATCACGACGTCGTGCCCGCTCGCCGCGGCGAGCAGGGTCGGCAGGGCGTGGGGGTCGTGGGAGAAGTCGCAGTCGATCTCGACGAAGTGGTCAAAGCCTCGCTCGAGGCCCCAGGCGAAGCCCGCCCGGTAGGCCCCACCGAGACCGCTCTTGGCGGGACGCTCCAGGATCGAGACCGAGCCCAGCTCGTCGGCGAGCTGGCGGGCGCGCGCGGCGGTGCCGTCGGGGCTGCCGTCATCCACGACCAGGATCGACGCGTCGGGCACCACGTCGCGCAGCGTGCGCAGCATGGGCTCGATGTTCAGGATTTCGTTGTATGTCGGCAGTACGACGAGCGTGCGCACCGATCGATTCTACTCGGCCGTCCAGGGCCACCGGAGTGGCCAAAAAACCGCCTCGGACGTGTAAGGCTGGTACTGATGTCGCCCGAAACGTCCAAACCCCGCTTCGCCATTCCCCGCGAGATCCGCATTACGGTCAGCTTTGGCCTCATCATCTTTGTCCTGGCCTACTTCGTGGTGCCCCAGTTCGCCTCGGGGCGCAAATCCCTGCACCTGCTCGCCACGATCAACCCGGTGCTCGTCGCCGTCGCGGTCGTGTGCGAGATGGCGGCCATCTACTCCTACGTCGAGTTGACCCGCACGGTGCTCTACCCGTACTCCCCGCACCGCTACGACACGCTGCGGGTCAACCTGGCCGGCCTCGCGATCAGCCACGTCATCCCCGGCGGCACCGCGCCGGCGGGCGCGCTCTCCTACCGGATCTTCAACCAGCTCGGCGTGCCCAAGGAGACCAACGCCTTTGGCCTGGCGACCCAGGGCACCGGCTCGGCGGTGGTGCTCAACATCATCTTCTGGTGCGCGCTCGTGGTCTCGATCCCCCTGCGCGGCTTCAACCCCGCCTACGGCTTCGCCGCCCTCGCGGGGGTCTTTTTGCTGCTGGCGTTCTTTGGCACGCTGATCCTGCTCACGCGCGGTCAGCGCCACGCCGACAACTGGATGCGCGCGATCGTCGCCCACATCCCGCGGATCGACCCCGACAAGGTCTCGGCCCTCCTCGGGAAGGTCGCCGACCGGTTAAACCTCCTGATCAACAACCGACGCACCCTGTGGTGGGCCTTCACCTGGGCCGGGCTCAACTGGCTCTTCGACGCGGCCTGTCTCTGGGTGTTCATCTGGTCCTTCGGCCACGTCATCTCGCCGATCGACCTGCTCGTCGCCTACGGCCTCGCCAACGTGCTCGCGGCGATCCCGATCACCCCGGCGGGCCTGGGCGTCGTGGAGGGTGTGCTCATCCCCACCCTCGTCGGCTTCGGCGTGCCCCACAGCCAGGCGATCCTCGCCGTGCTCGCCTACCGCTTGATCAACTTCTGGATCCCGATCCCCATCGGCGGTGCCGCCTACGCCAGTCTCGAGTGGCGAAAGCCGCCCCCTAATGGGTCGATAGGGTCCGCGCCCGCGCCAACGCCCGGCGCTTGAACTCGGCCTGGGCCGAGAACTCGGTCACCGGCTGGACCCGGCGCCAGCGCCGGTCGGTGCCGAGCACCCACGTGAACTCGTCGTCGCGCCAGGTGACCTCGAAGGCGTCGCGCAGTTCCTCGCGCAGCCCGTCGTCCTCGATCGGCACCAGCACCTCGACGCGGCGGTCCAGGTTGCGCTCCATCAGGTCCGCCGAGCCCATGTAGACCGACGAGCCCTCCTCGCCCGGGTTGCCGAAGATGAAGACCCGCGAGTGCTCGAGGAACTCGCCCACGAGGCTGCGCACGACGATCGTGCTCGACAGGCCGGTGACCCCCGGGCGCAGGCAGCACAGCGTGCGAACCGCCAGTCGGATCGGCACGCGCGCGTCGCTCGCCTCGTAGAGCGCGTCGATGATCGCGGGGTCGGTGAGTCCGTTCACCTTCATGTCGATCCGGCCCGCCATGCCCCGGTCGCGCTGACCGTTGATGAGTTCGATGATCCGCGCTCGGGTCATCGTCGGGCTGACGATGATCTTCTCGTAGTCGGCGTTTCGCGCGAAGCCCGTGAGGAAGTTGAAGAGCTCGCCGACGTCGTGGGTGATCGCGGGGTCGGCGGTGAGCAGCCCGAAGTCCTCGTAGTTGCGCGCGGTCTTGGAGTTGTAGTTGCCCGTGGCGACGTGGGCGTAGCGCACCGTCCGGTCGCCCTCGGCGCGCACCACCAGGGCTGTCTTGGAGTGGGTCTTCAGGCCGACGACGCCGTAGACGACGTGCACGCCGGCGTCCTCGAGGGCCTTGGCCCACTCGATGTTGGCCGCCTCGTCAAAGCGCGCCTTCAGCTCGACGAGCGCGACGACCTGTTTGCCCCGCTCCGCCGCGCGGATGAGCGAGCCGACGACCGGCGAGTCGCCCGAGGTGCGATAGAGGGTCTGCTTGATGGCGACCACCTTGGGGTCGTCGGCCGCCTGGGCGATGAACATCTCGACCGAGTCGCTGAAGGACTCGTAGGGGTGGTGCAGGAGCAGGTCCCCGTCACGGATGACCGCGAAGACGTCCCCGACGTGGTCCCCGGCGAGCAGGCGCGGCGGGGTGAGCGGCGACCAGCCCTCGCCCTTCAGGTCGGGCCGGTCGAACTCGTAGAGGCTCCACAGGTCGTGCAGGCCGAGCGGGGCGTCTGAGACGTAGACGTTCTCGTGGTTGAGCTCGAGCTGCTCGACGAGTAGGTCGAGGAACTCGGCTGACATCCCGCGCAGGATCTCCACCCGCAGCGCCTCGCCGAAGCGCCGCCGACGCAGCTCCACCTCGAGGGCGACGAGCAGGTCGTCGGCCTCGTCCTCTTCGAGCGTGAGGTCCGCGTTGCGCGTGACCCGGAACAGGTCGGCCCGTCCGATCGACA
>JAKAPH010000110.1 GCA_021807265.1 Actinomycetes bacterium
TCAAGTGCGAACTTGACGGGTCCAATGACGCTCTACGCGCAGTGGCGCCAACTGCCACCGGCCACCATCGCCTTCGCGATGAACGGCGCCCACGGTTCGGTGCCGCCCATTTCGGCCTACGACGGCGCGACCGAAACCCTCGCCGCACCGCCAGCACTTGCTCGGCCAGGCTATGTGTTCACGGGATGGAACACCCGCGCCGACGGCAAGGGGTCGACATTCGCCGGTGGCGCGACGATGACGCTGAGCACGTCGCTCACCCTGTACGCACAGTGGAGCGGTCACGCCCCGGCGCAATTGGTCAGCCCCATCGGACCGTTCGCGGCGTCGGGCACGACCGTCACCGGATCGCTGGCCGCTCAGGTTCGCAAACTCGTGGGGCTCATCGTGCGTCAGCAACGCGGTACCGTCACCCTCTACGGCTACGCGTCGACCGCCGCGACTGAACGCGCGCAGTTGTCACAGGGCCGGGCGCGCGTCGCCGCGGTGGCCGCAGCCTTGCGCCGCGCGCTCGTGCGTGCCCACCACGGTGGGGTTCGGGTGGTCGTCGTCAACGAGGGTCTGACGTCGGGTGCCTCGAATCGCGTGTCCGTCGTCGTCCGTTGAGCAACGTCGCGACGCCGGGGCGACCTGGGAGCCGGTGTAGGACTTCGGCACATCCTTGACTGAGTTGAGTCAGGACATGCTTGACACGTTTGTTTAAGTTTGGCGGGCTCGGTGGGGTTCTGCCCGCTTTTTTCTCACCTCCCCCGTTGTCGTTCTAGCCACCGTCTTAATGAGTTCGGCACCGTCATAGACCTGGAGCAGGGTTGCGAGGACCCACACGTCGACCAGGTGTCCGCTGCGGTGCTTGCCGACGCTGAACATCTGGTTGGACACCGATATGACCCCGTTGATGGAGACGGTGCGGCTCACCCAGTCGTCGCCGGTGCGGTCCTCGCGTAGGGCGGCGAGGGTCAACGGCGGGCCCGCGGGGTGGGGCCGTCGCTCGTAGAAGCGAGAGGCGGGGGTCGCCATGGCGAGGCTGCGATGGGGTCGATCGGTGTTGTAGGTGGCGATCCAGTCGTCGAGTTCGCCCTGGGCCGCGTCGAGGTCGCTGAAGGTTCGCGCGGTGAGGAACTCGTCGCGCAGGGTCCGGTGGAACCGTTCGATTTTGCCCGTCGTGGTGGGGTGCCCCGGCGCCGTGAGCAGGTGGGCGATGGCGTTCTCGCGACAGATCCGATCGAAGAGCACCTCGGCGGGGGTCACGCCGAAACGGTTGGTGAACACCTTGCCGTTATCCGTGAGGACTTCCTCGGGGGCGCCGTAACGCTCGAGGGCGGTGGCGAAGTGCGCGCACACCGCTCGCCCGGTCGCCCGGGTCATGATCCCGGCGCAGACCATGAAGCGGCTGTGGTCGTCGATGCCGGTCAGGATCTTGGCCTCGGTGCCGTCGTCGAGCAGGACGCCACCGACGACGTCCATCTGCCAGAGCTCCATCGGCCGGCTCCGCTCCCAGCGTTTGTAAGCGGGTAGGCGCTTGCGCCGTGGCGGGGCCTCGATGAGCCCGCTGCGCTTCAAGGCGCGGTAGATCGACGACGGCGAGGGAAGCGGCGTCGCCCCCTCGCGGCGCAGCTGGTGCTCGAGGCGTAACTGACCCCAGCTCGGATGATGCCGGCGCAGCTCGATGACTCGCGACTCGAGGTGCGCGTCGATCTGGTTGGGTGAGGTGCGCGGGCGTCGACTGCGCTCGCCCAGAGCCTCGAGTCCGCCCGCCTCGTAGCGTGCGAGCCAGGCGTGCACGCTCTGGCGACTCACCCCAAACTTGGTGGCCACCTCGGTGACCGTGTAGCCGTCGCGGATGACTCCGAGCACGGCGTCGTAACGCTGTTCCATCTTGCTGGACTCCCAAAGCATCTGGCCCCCCTTGTCCACTTGGGGCAAGGTTGGAACCGATCTGGGTGTCAAGCAAGTCCTGACACAGTGTCAAGGATGTGTCGAAGCAGTGTGAAGAATGTCCCGGTGTAGTTCTGTCAAGGAACTACCGGAACCTCACAAACGCTGCGTAGGGCCGGTGGGGATCGAACCCACGACCGAGGGATTATGAGTCCCCTGCTCTAACCACTGAGCTACGGCCCCAGAAATCGTGGCGCAGTGGAACGACGCCGCACCTGCAACTTACCGAATATCACCCACTGTCCCCGGCGTTGCGACGGCGGTGGAGCCACACGACAACAAGCTCCCAGAGCAGGACTCGAACCTGCAACCTAGCGATTAACAGTCGCTTGCTCTGCCAATTGAGCTATCTGGGACCGCACCCGAGGGCAACGCAACATTAGCACCGCAGGACCGCATCACTGGAGGTCGAACCACGCTTGGAGCCGCTCGGCGTCCTCGCTCTCACGCACGGCTCGCCGGCTTCGCTCGATGCGCTTGGCCATACCCTGGCGCGTGATCGAGTGCGCTGACGCCAAGTCCTCGAGCGTGGTCGTTCGAAAGGTGTACTGCCAGAAGTCGTCGAAGTCCGGCCCGCAAATACGCTTCAGGGCGTCAATCACCCACGGTGGCGCCTCGGGTGGGCCGTCGGCGCCCCGGGCGTCGACGAGCTCGGGCAACGCCGACTCGTGGAATCGCCGACGATTGAGCTCGCGGCTCATCTGGGTGATCTCGTCGGCTCGCGACAGCGACACCCCCAAGTGCGCGGCGACCTCTCGTCGCGACGGTGGTCGGGTCCGCGAGCGCTCGAAACGCTGCAGCGAGACGATGAGGCGCATCTCGCCGTCGGTCAGGCCCGCTTGCTGTTGAACGGCCTGGTTGACGAGCTTGGTGATCCAGTAGTTCGCGTAGGTCGCGAAGCGAACGCCCCGGGCCGGATCGAAGCGGCGCAGTGCGTTCACGAGCCCCTCGACGCCGGCGGCTTCGAGCTCCTCGTTGCCAAAGCGGTACCCACGCTCGGTGACGCGCGCGCGCACGAGTCCGCACGTCGCTCGCAGCAGCGTCGACTCCGCCTCTTGACCAGCCTGGCGCTGACGCAAGAGGCGGCGACGCGACGACGGATCGAGCGGCGCGGCGAGGGCTGCCTGGGCCTCGCGGCCGCGCACGATGATCGGGTAGAGACTTCGTTCCTCGTCGATACTGAGCGGCTCGGTCATCGACAGGCCCCCGACGATGCGTCGCGATGGCGTCATGGCAGCTGGGCGGCCAGACGACTCGCGAGCCATTCCCGAAGTGACGCCTCGGCCGACGCCGCCTGGTCCGATCCGAGGAGGGCGAGTCGCTCCTTGACGTCGCGGATCACGGCGACAGCCACGTCGGGCGCCACCGATCCCTCGCGCAGTTCGCGTTCGAGCTCGTGCAGCGCCACGTCCGAGGCGTGGCGCAACAGCTGGGCGACCACGGCCGCGACCGCGGCGTCGGAGGGCCGCGGACCCGGGTCGTCGACGACCACTTCGCTCAGCACCCGCGCGGCCTCCTCGAGCCCCTGGCGATCGAGGCGCTCGATGACGCTCGATATCGGCTCGCCGCTCGCTAGCGCACTGAAGGCGTCGCGCTGCACCTCGTGGACGAAGTACGCGACGTCAAAGCGGTCTCGCAGGTCGGCGAAGTGCACACAAAGCCGCAGCGCCTCGATCCCCGGGCGCGGGAGTCGGCCGGCGGCCGGTCGGGGAAGGGCGACGATCGGCGCGATACGGGTCTCGCCGCGCGCCACGTCGGCGACCCGCGCTCGCAGCATGGCGACGTCGAGGCGGAGCCGATCGGCCACCTGCATCACGTACTGGTCGCGCACGAGCTCGCTCGGGTGCTCGGCGAGCACTTCGATCGCCTGCTCGCCCGCGCGGGCGCGCCCCTCGGGGGTGCCGAAGTCGGCGAGTTCCAAAACTCGCTCGAGGCGGAACTGGAGAAACGGGACGGCGTCGGCCACCGCCTGTGCGAGGGCCGCGGGGTCGCGCTGGGCGAGCTCCGCCGGGTCGGAGCCACGGGGCAGTCGCGCGACCGCGACGTCGACTTCGTGCTGGCGCTCCCACTGGTACACCGAGGCGGCCGCACTCTGGCCGGCCTGGTCCGCGTCGTAGGCAAGGACGATTCGCTTGGCGAAGTTGCGCATCGCCCGGAAGTGCTCTTCGCCAAGTGCCGTCCCGCAGGTGGCGACTGCGCGAGGCATCCCCGCGCCGAAGAAGGCGATGACGTCGGTGTAGCCCTCGCAGACGATGATCTCGCCGGTTCGGATGACGTCATCCTTGGCCCAGTTGAGGGCGTAGAGCGTGCGCCGCTTCGAATAGATCGGCGTCTCGGGACTGTTCTTGTACTTGGCCTGGGGCGTGCCGTCGGGTCGGGTGGCCCCGGGCATGATCCGCCCGCCCATCGCGATGGCCTTGCCGCTCGGGTCGAAGATGGGAAAGATGAGGCGCGCGCGCATCGCGTCCTGCTTGCGCCCGCGCTGATTGACGAACCCGAGCCCGGTGCCGGTCAGCACCGCCTCGTCGAAGTGGTTGGCGGTGGCGAGC
>JAKAPH010000111.1 GCA_021807265.1 Actinomycetes bacterium
GGTGAGCGGCCCGATGGCGGCGATGGTGAGGGGCCCTTCGTTGGCGAGCCGGGCGATGAGGTCGACGGCGTGCTCGGGGCTCTCGGGGGTCACCGGGTCGGGCCACTCGATGTCCCCGAGCCCGTCGAGGCCGTGGACGTCCCCGGCGTCGTCGAGCTCGCCGACGAGCGGCGCGGCACAGCCGCGCGCGACGAGCACGTCGGCCCGCCCCGCGAGGTCGAGCAGGCGGCGCGCGTTGAGGGTCGTCTTGTCGACGTCGACGTTGCCGGCGACGCTCGTGAGCGCGAGCACCTCGAGCTCCTCGCTCGCCAGCGCGAGCAGGATCGCCACGGCGTCGTCCACGCCCGGGTCGGTGTCGATGATCAGTCGGGTGCGAGCCACGTGCGTACCTCCGGGTCGGTCGGCAGCGCCCCCTGGGCGCCGGGGGCGAGGGTGGCGAGCGCACCGGCCGTGACGGCGTAGGCGAGCGCGCGCTCGGGCGGGTCGCCGAGCGCGTAGCGCAGCGCGTAGGCGCCACAGAAGACGTCACCCGCCCCGACGGTGTCGACCGGGGTGACCGCCGGCGGCGTGGCGCGCGCGATCTCGACGCCGTTGGCGTAGTGCACGGCGCCGCGTGCGCCGAGGGTCACCACGCAGTTCGCGAGCGCCGCGAGGTCAAGCGAGGCCGACTCGAGCTCGTTGGCGATCACCACCGCACAGCGCGCGAGCACCTCGGCATCGAGCGCGCGGGCCGGCGCGACGTTGAGCACGAGCGCCGCCGAGCGCGCGGCGGCGTCGGCGATCACCGCGTCGGGCACCTCGAATTGGGCGAGCACGACGTCAAAGCCCGCGAGGTCCACCCCTGAGACGTCGAGGTCGGCGTTGGCCCCGGGGGCGACGACGATCGCGTTCTCACCGTGGTCGTCCACGGTGATGAAGGCCGAGCCGGTCGGCCGTGACGAGCGAACGGGCTGGACCAGCTCCACGCCGTGGTCGGCGATGCTCGCGCCGAGCCACCGGCCCGCCTCGTCGTCACCGAGCGCGGCGAGCAGGGTGACGTTCGCGCCCAGGCGCGCCACCGCGGCGGCCTGGTTGGCGCCCTTGCCGCCCGCGAGGCGCGTCACGTCCCCGCCGATCACGGTCTCACCGGGGCGCGGCAACCGGGCACAGCGCACCACGAGGTCGACGTTGGCGCTGCCGACGACCCCGACGCGGGGGCTGAGACCGGCCACCTAGGGCAGGAACTTGTTGGTGAAGTAGGTCGTCGGCGCGGGCACCGCGTTGATCAGGTGGATGCTCTTGAGGGCCTTGGCGAGGGTCGTCCACTGCGCGGTGGTCTGGGTGAAGTACTGGTGCTGGGCGTTGGTCAGGAACGGGATCGTCAACTTCCAGCCCTCGAGGTTGTAGGCGTTGGTGTAGCCGCTCTTGGGGTAGGCCTTGGAGAAGTCCGCCGCGGCCTTCACCGGGTTAGCCGCCGCCCAGACCGTCGCGCGCTTCACGGCGCTGAGGAAGGCCTTGACGGTCTTGCCGTGGCCCGCCGCGTAGGAGCGGGTGACCGCGTAGACCCACACCGGGATGTCCGGCGCGCCGACCTTGGTCCCGAGCAGCTGGACCTCGGTGCCCTTGGTGCCCGAGCCCTGGAAGCCCGGGATCTCGTAGTTGGTCGTCGAGGTGGAGATGTCGACCTTGCCCGCGAGCAGGTCGGTGAGGTCGTTGCCCGTGGGCGCGGTGACGATCTTCACCTGGGAGGGCTTCAGCTTGGCGTAACGCAGCACGAAGGGCAGCATCGACTCGGTCCAGGTGTCGCCGTAGGAGAAGATCCGCTTGCCCTTCAGCGCGGCGGTGAGGTTGCCCGGGGTGAGCTTGGTGCCGGGCTTGGCGAAGAGCGCCCAGTTGTTGCGCATCGAGTAGTTCGCGACCGAGAGCACCGGCGCGCCCGCGTTCACCGCCACGCCCATGTCGGTCGTCGTGAGAAAGCCGATCTGGGCGCTGTTGGTGGTCAGCAGTTTCGTCGTCGAGGACGTGTCCGGCGGGAAGCTCACGTTGACGTGCAGCCCGGCCGCCTTGAAGTAGCCGAGGTCCTGGGCGACGACGACGGGCGTCAGCTCGAAGTCCGGGCCCGGGAAGTCGTAGGCGAAGGTGATCGACGTGGTCGCGGCCGACGACGCGCCGCCGGCCAGGAGGACGAAGGAACTGACGGCCAGCGCGCCCGCGCTCGCCACGGCGGTGATTCGACGAAGTTTCACGATGCTCCTTATCAACGGTGGTCTGATACTACCGAGCGGGTTCCTCGTCGGAACGGTCAGCCCGGCGCCAGCGCCGGCGCGCCACGGTCCGGCGCTGCCAGGGCGTGGCGAAGACCTCGGCCCCGACGACCAGGAGGAACCAGCTGATGCCGATCACGGTCATGAGCATCGTCGTGCCGTAGACCGCGGCGGTGTTGAGGTTGGTGTTGGCGTGCTCCTGGTAGAGCGCGAGCGACGAGCCGTCCGAGGCCGCGAGCTCGCCGATGATCGCGCCGGTCACGGCGTAGGTGGCCCCGATCTTGAGCCCGCTGAAGAGCGGGGTCGCCGTCGCGGGGATCTCGATCTGGAAGAAGGTTCGCCAGCGCGGCGCGCCGTAGACGCGCGCGAGGTTCATCAGGTCCTGGTCGACGTGGCTCAGCCCGTCGAGCACGTTCACCGTCACCGGGAAGAAGACGATCCAGGCGACGATCACCACCTTGGGGGTGACCGAGAAGCCGAGGATGAGCACGAGCGGCGCGGCGAGCGCGATGATCGGCACGGCCTGGCTGAGTACCAGCACCGGGTACACGAGGCGCTGCAGGAACGGGACCTTGGCCATGATGACCCCGAGCCCGATCCCGAGCGCCGCGCCGACGATGAAGCCGTAGACCGTCTCGCGGATCGTGCCGAGCACGAGCGGCCACAGGGTCGACCAGTTCTGGGTGACCGCCAGCACCGCCTGGCGGGGGCGCGGCGCGATGTAGGGCGCGACGTGGAAGTAGACGACGATGCCCTGCCAGAGCGCGAACAGCAGCACGATCGAGAGCACCGGCACCCCGACGTTGCGCGCGAGCTTGCGCGCGACGCTGTCGGTGCCGGCGCGGCCGGCGCGCCGCGGGGTCGTGGTCTCGCGGGTGCTCACGGCGTGCCGCCGTGCAAGAGGTGCATGATCTGGCCCTTGATCGTGACGAACTGCGGGTCGACCAGGGTGTCGACGGTGCGCGGGCGCGCGAGCGGGTTGGTGATGTCCGCCACCACCCGCCCGGGGCGCGGGGACATCACGAGCACCCGGTCCGAGAGGAAGATCGACTCGTCGACGTCGTGGGTGATGAAGAGCACGGTGCGCTCGGTGTCCTTCCAGACCTGCAGGAGCCACTGCTGCATCTCGAGGCGCGTCTGGGCGTCAAGGGCGCCGAAGGGCTCGTCGAGCAGCAGGAGCGGCTGGTGGGTCACGAGGGTTCGCATGAAGGCGACGCGCTGGCGCATCCCGCCCGACAGGGCCGACGGGTAGTGGCGCAGGAACTCACCCAGTCCGTACTGGCGCGCGACCCGGCGCGCCTCGCTGCGGTCGGCCGCGTTGACCCGTCCCGTGAGCCGCTTGGCCATGGTGATGTTGTCCTCGACCGTGCGCCACGGCACGAGCAGGTCCTTTTGGAGCATGTAGCCCACGTGGCCGGTCGCCCCGGTGACGGGCTGGTCGTGCAGGCGCACCTCGCCCCCGTCGGGGGCGAGCAGGCCGGCGATGATGTTGAACATCGTCGACTTGCCACAGCCCGACGGGCCGACGATCGCGACGAAGGAGCCCTCGTCGATGGCCAACGACGTCGGCTCGAGGGCCACCGTGTCGCCAAAGACCTTGCCGACGTCGCGCAGCTCCAATATCGCGCTGGCGCTCACCGAACCAATGTACCGTTCGACCCGACTTCAGCGATACCCGGCGAAGAGGTCCGTGACCGGTCCCTCGATCCCGCGCGGGTTGGTCGCGCGCACGAACCACTCGGTGCCCATCTCGCGCGCGAACCCCTCGCGGCCCATCGCGAGGAAGAAGGAGTCCTCGAGCTGGGAGGCGTGCGCCGCCAGCGCGTCGAACTTCGCGTCCACCACCGCGCCCACGTCGATCGTGGCCGCGATGAGTTCGTCGGGGGTCCCCAGGTCCATGTCCTCGCCCTCGGACTCGGCTTCGGGCTCTTCGCCGCGCGCGAGGGCAGCCTCAGCGCGCCGGCGCGCCTCGTCGGCCCAGCGGGCCCGGAAGCGCGCCATGACGCTGTTGGGGATCGCGTTGAAGTAGAGGGTCGGCTCGTAGTCGAGCCGCTTGATCGCCGCGAGCGTGATCCGGTGGGCCTGGATGTGGTCGGGGTGGCCGTAGAAGCCGATCTCGTTGTAGGTGACCACGACGTCGGGCCGCTCCTCGAGCAGCACCGCGGCGAGCCGGTCGGCCGCCTCGTCGACGCGCGTCGCCCAGAAGGACCGGGGGTCCTCGTTCTGGGGCCAACC
>JAKAPH010000112.1 GCA_021807265.1 Actinomycetes bacterium
TGGCCAAGCGCCTCATCGAGGTGACCGAGCGCTCCCTGTGGGCCGGCATCGAGCAGATGGTCGTGGGCAACCGCCTCCACGAGATCGGCCGGGCGGTGCAACGGGTCGCCGAGGCGGCCGGGTTCGGGGTCGTGCGCGAGTACGTCGGCCACGCGATCGGCACCGAGATGCACGAGAACCCCCAGGTGCCCAACTACTGGCCCGGCACCCCCGGACCGACGCTCAAGAGCGGCATGGTCTACGCCGTCGAGCCGATGGTGAACGTCGGTTCCTATGACACCTACCAGCTCGACGACGGTTGGAGCGTCATGACCGCCGACGGCTCGCTCTCGGCGCACTTCGAGCACACCATCGCCGTCACCGACAACGGCCCCGAGGTCTTCACGGTCCTCTAGGACCCGTCGAGCACGGCCGCGAGGCGCGCCATCGCGCCCGGCGTGCGCACCCCCCACCAGAAGAGGTCCCGTCCGTCGAGGAACACGACCGGGGCCACCGTCTCGAGCTCGGCGCGCTGGCGCGCCGAGAAGGGGTAGGGCTCGCTCGGGGCGAGCAGCAGCTGGGGGTGCAGGGCCGCGAGTTCGTCGAGCTCGACGTGGGGGTAGGGGCCCCGGTCGGCGAGGGCGTTCTCGTAGCCGAGGTGGGCGAGCAGTGACGTGGCGTAGGTGGGGGCGCCGAGCGCGATCCAGGGCCGGCGCCAGATCGGCACGACCACCCGGCGCCGCCGATCGCGCGCGGGCGCCCGCACCGGTGCCGTCCAGGCGTGGCCGACGGCCTCGGCGAGCCGCAGCAGCGCGGACTCGACGTCCTCGAGGTCGCGCACGGCCGTCGCGTGCACGCGCAGACCCCGCTCGAGGAGTCCCTGGTAGTCCTCGCGCCGGTTCTCCTCCTCGTCGAGCACGACGAGGTCGGGTTCGAGCGCCTCGATCGCCGCGAGGTCGGGATCCTTGGTGCCCCCGACGCGCGCGACCCCCTCGAGGTCACAGAAGCGCGTCACGCCCACGGGGCGCAGCCCCCAGGCGTCGAGGGTCTCGCTCAGCGAGGGGACCAGGCTGACGACGCGCACTAGGACTCGGGGTGGGCCCGGTCGTGGTAGCGCTGGGCGAAGAGCGCGGCCTCGGTGCGCCGCTGGAAGCCGAGCTTGGCGAGCAGGTTCGACACGTAGTTCTTCACGGTCTTCTCGGCGAGGAACATCTCGGTGGCGATCTCGCGGTTGGAGAGTCCCTCGCTCAGCAGCTCGAGGATGCGCCGCTCCTGGTGGCTCAGGCTCTCGAGGCGGATGTCCTCGGTGATCTGGCGGCGCAGGCGCTCGCGGGCGCGCTCGACCTGGTCGGGGCTGAGCAGCATCTCGCCGGCGGCGACGCGCCGGATCGAGTCCACCAGGTCGTCGCCGCGTACGTTCTTCAAGACGTAGCCCTTGGCCCCGGCGAGCACCGAGGCCGACATGGCCTCGTTGTCGGCGAAGGACGTGAGCATCAGGCACGCCAGGTCGACGCGCCGCTCGCGCAGGTCCCGACAGAGGTCCACGCCCGAGCCGTCGGGCAGGCGCACGTCGAGCACCGCCACGTCGATGGCGTCCACGTCCACGGCCTCGGCCTCCTCGACCGAGGCGGCCTCGGCGACCACGCGCAGGTCGTCGTGGGCCTCGAGCAGTTCGCGCAGGCCCCGGCGGACGATCTCGTGGTCGTCGACGAGCAGGAGCCGGATCACGTCAGTCCAGCCGGTTGGCGGTCCATCGCACCAGTGTGCCACGTCCCGGCTCCGAGTCGATCGTGCAGTCCCCGCCGAGCTCGCGCGCGCGGCTGCGCAGGTTGCGTAGTCCCCGTCCCGGCCCGACCGGAACGGTGAAGCCGAGGCCGTTGTCGCGCACGCTCAGCACCAGCATCGGCCCCTCGAGGGCGAGGGCTACCTCGGCTTCGCTCGCGTGGGCGTGGCGCGCGACGTTCGAGAGCGTCTCGCGCAGGGCCTGGAGCGTGTGGCGCGCACAGCGCGTCGAGAGCTCGAGGTCGGCCTCGAGGGGCAGGCGCAAGGTCACCTTGATGCCCAGGCGCGTCGCGACCTCGTCGGACATCGCGCGCAGGCGTTGCACGAGGTTGGTGCCGTCCACGTCGTCCTGGTCGATCTCGAAGATCGTGGTGCGGATCTCGTGGATCGTGGTGTCGAGCTCGTCCACGGCGCGGTTGATCCGGTCGCGGTCGGCCTCGTCGAGGGTGGAGCCGAGGGTGATCTGCAGGGCGAGCCCGACCCCGAAGAGCCGCTGGATCACGGTGTCGTGCAGGTCGCGCGCCAGGCGCTCGCGCTCTTCGCTGAGGGTGAGCTCGCGCAGGTGGTGGCGCAGGGTCGCCTGGTCGATGACCAGGCCGGCCGCGCGGCCGAAGGCCTCGACGAGGTACTCGTCCTCTTCGTCAAAGGCCCGTCCGTCGGTCCGGTCGGTGAGATACAGGTTGCCAAAGACGTGGCCGTCGCCACTCATCACCGGCACGCCGAGGAAGCTGGTCATCTGCGGGTGGTTGCTCGGAAAGCCCGCCGCGCCCTGGTGGTGGGCGAGGTCGGCCACGCGCACCGGCACGCCGCCGAGGATCGTCTCGCCGAGCACCCCGGCGCCGTGGGGGGCGGCCCCGATGCGCTCGCGCAGCGCCTCGTCCACGCCGTAGGTCACGAAGCGCGAGAGGGTCGCGCCGTCGCTGCCGACGACGCCGAGGGCGCCGTAGCGCGCGCCCACCAGCCGGCTCGCGGCCTCCACGATCAAGGTCAGCAGGTCCGAGAGGTCCGCGTCGGTCTCGATCAGCATGATCGCGTCGATCAGCGCGTGAAGCTTCGCGGGATCGTTGATCCGGTGGAAGGGCACGCCCGATTCTCCCACACGGGGCCCGAACGACTAGCCGATGCGCTCTCCGGTGACGATGGTGAGCGGCAGGGCGACGATCGAGGCGCCCCCGGCGACCGCGCGGGTCAGGGCGGCCGTGAGCGGGGGCTCGCCGACGGGCATCCCGGCGATCCCCGAGGCCATGACCGACCAGGTCGCCCCGTCGGGCTCGAGGCCGTCGATCTGGACCGAGAGGACGTCGCCGCGCCGGGCGGCGACCACCACGGCCTCCTCGGCGCTGGCGAGCAGGAGCCCGTGGTCGTCCACCACGGCGATCCGGGCCGGCAGGGCCGCGGGCAGGCAGCGTACCGAGATCACGACCCGGGCGTAGTCGGCGTGGCGCAGCAGTCCCAGGCACTCGTCACGCGGTATCGTGGCGCGTCGGACACGGTGCCCCGGTACACTCATCCATCCAGCATGAACCGAGTTTTGCCAATCTCACTAGGGCCGGGGGTCACTTTTTAGCCCCGTGGGAGCGCCATTTCGGGCCCCGCCGGCCCGCGCTTTTGCGTTCGGTGAAAAAAACGGTAGAATGGTCAGCCGACCTGTGGGCGAGCCCACGGTCATCTGCGACGAGCCGCTCGTCGCCGTGTTGCCGTAACAAGGAGAAGGAACCTGAGTAAGCCGAAGGAAGACGCGTTTACCGTTGAGGGAACGGTCGTCGAGCCACTGCCGAACGCCATGTTTCGCGTCGAGCTGGAGAACGGGTACACCGTCCTCGCGCACAGCTCGGGCAAGATGCGCATGCACCGCATCCGCATCCTGCCGGGTGACAAGGTCCAGGTGGAGATCACGCCCTACGACATGACCCGCGGCCGCATCACCTACCGCTACAAGTAATCAGGGACTGAGTCGAGAGAGAAGACATGAAGGTTCGCGCCAGCGTCAAGACCATGTGTGAGAAGTGCAAAGTCATCAGACGGAACGGTCACGTCCGCGTGATCTGCGAGAACCCGCGTCACAAGCAGCGTCAGGGCTAGGAGAGAAGAGATGGCTCGTATTGCCGGCGTCGACATCCCGCGCGAAAAGCGCACGGTGATCGCGCTCACTTACATTTTCGGTGTCGGTCCCACGACCGCCCAGCAGATCTGCGCGGCGACCGGGATCGACGAGTCGATTCGCGTGAAGGACCTCACCGACGGTGACGTCAACAAGCTGCGCACCTACATCGACCAGAACGTCACGGTCGAGGGTGACCTGCGCCGCGACGTGGCCCAGGACATCAAGCGCAAGATGGAGATCAACTGCCTCCAGGGCATCCGCCACCGCAAGGGCCTGCCCGTGCGCGGTCAGCGCACCCGTACCAACGCGCGCACCCGCAAGGGTCCCAAGCGCACCGTCGCCGGCAAGAAGAAGGTAACCAAGTAATGGCGAAGCCCACCACCACCGCCCGCAAGGGACGCCGCAAGGAGCGCAAGAACGTCGCCTTCGGTGTGGCCCACATCAAGAGCTCGTTCAACAACACGATCGTGTCGATCACCGACCCCGAGGGCAACGTCCTGTCGTGGGCCTCGTCGGGCAACGTCGGCTTCAAGGGCTCGCGCAAGTCGACGCCCTTCGCCGC
>JAKAPH010000113.1:0-2101 GCA_021807265.1 Actinomycetes bacterium
AAGAATCGCGGCTCGGCGCCCACGTCGCAGAACTCGGTCGCCACGACCCGGTGCCCGCGCGCCGCGAGGTCGGCGAGGTAGTGCTTGTCCGAGGAGTACTCGATCGCCCCGTAGGGATTGGCGAGGTGGTCAATGGAGCGGGCCCAGGCGAGGAAGGCGTCGCGGCGCCCGACGTAGTCCCAGGTCGAGCGGATGACCACGAGGTCGTAGTCACCCCAGTCGATCGACGCGTCCCAGGCCACCAGGTCGGCCTGCACCCCGTGGCGCGCGAGCGCGCCGAGCAGGGTTGGCGCGTCAGGATCCTCGATGGCCGACGACGTCGCGATCGCGACGCGGCTCACGGGGTGAACAGGACCGTCGCGTGCTGGGCGAGGGCCGCGATCGGACCGGGCCAGACGCCAAAGACGATCGTGATCGCCACCCCGAGTCCGATCACCAGCGCGCTCGCGCGCGGCACGGCGACGCGCGCTGCGTCGAGCTGGTCGTCGGCGTAGAGGGTGAGCACCCAGCGCAGGTAGAAGAAGGCCGCGATGGCCGCCCCGAGCAGGGTGATCAGTGCGAGCGGGCCGCCACCGGCGTCCACCGCCGCGCCGAGCACGGCGAACTTGGCGTAGAAGCCGGTCGTGAGCGGCGCGCCGAGCTGGCTGAGCAGCAGGATCGCGAACATCGCGCCGAGCAGCGGCTGGCGCCGCGCGAGGCCGCGGTAGTGGTCGATCGAGTGCTGGTCGTCGCCGTCGCCGCCGACCAGGGTCAGCACGGCGAAGCTCGCCACCACCACCGGCGCGTAGGTCGCCAGGTAGAACAGCGCCGCCGCCGAGCCGCGCACGGTGCCGGCCCACACGCCGAGCAGGATGAAGCCGGCGTGGTTGATCGACGAGTACGCGAGCATGCGCTTCACGTTGCGCTGCACGAGCGCGAGCGAGGCGCCGACGAGGGTCGTCAGCACGATGAGCGCCCAGAGGATGGGCCGCCAGGTGCCGAGCTGGGTGCCGAGCGCCGAGATGAGCACGCGGATCAGCGCGGCGAAGGCGCCCACCTTCACCACGGCGGCCATGTAGCCCGTCACCGGGGTGGGCGCGCCCTCGTAGACGTCGGGCGTCCACATGTGGAACGGCACCGCCGCGACCTTGAAGGCGAAGCCCACGAGCAGCAGCGCGCCGCCCGCGTAGAGCAGGCCCGGGCGCAGCACGAGGTTCGAGCCGAGGAAGTACGAGATCGAGGTCAGGTTCGTCGACCCGGTCGCGCCGTAGATCAGGGCCGCGCCGTAGATGAAGATCGCCGAGGCGAAGCTGCCGAGCAGGAAGTACTTGAGTGCCGCCTCGGCCGAGCGCAGCCGGTGCCGGTCAAAGGCCACCAGGACGTACAGCCCGATCGAGAGGATCTCGAGGCCGAGGAAGATCACGACCAGGTCGTTGGCCTGGGTCATCAGCACCGCGCCCGCGGCCGTCGCGAGGGCGAGCACGTGGAACTCCGCGCCGGTGACGCCCTGGCGCTTGGCCCAGTCGTGGGCGACCAGGGCCGCCATGGCGAGGCTGATCGCGATCACGGCGGTCGCGACGACCGAGAACCCGTCGAGCACGATCGCGTTCGCGATGGTCGTGGAGGCGCCGTGGGCGTCGAGGTAGCGCCACTGCCAGAAGGTCACCACGAAGGCGGCGAGCGAGGCGAGCACCGTGACGCCGGTGGCGACGCGCGAGCCCAGCCGGCCGCGCACGAGCGACGTCGCGATGAGCAGTGCGAGTGACGCACCGAAGAGGATCAGCACCGGCACCAGGGCCAGGTAGTGGATCGAGGGAATGGTCAGAGTCACTTGGATACCCCCGCCGGCGCGACGTGCTCGATGAGTTGCTGGACCGACGGCGTGATGCGGTCAAGGACGGGCTTGGGGAAGACCCCGAGCACAACCACCAGCACCACGACCGGCGCGATCACCCAGCGCTCGGGGTGCGAGGCGTCGCTGATCTCGGCATTGGCGCCGGTCGCCACGCCGTGGAAGACCCGTTGGTAGCCCCAGAGCAGGTAGAGGGCGGCGAGCACGACCCCGAGGGTCGCCACGACGGCCCACCAGGCGTGGGTCGCGAAGGCGCCGATGAGGATCAGG
>JAKAPH010000113.1:2111-4421 GCA_021807265.1 Actinomycetes bacterium
TTCCGATCTGTACTCACTGATGAAGCCCGACAGGCCCGGCAAGCCGATCGAGGCGAGCATCACCACGGTGAAGAGCGCGGCGAGGATCGGCGCCGGGCCCTGCAGGCCGCGCAGGTCCGCGATCGTCGCGCTGGCGCGGCGGCGCTCGATGAAGCCGATGAGCAAGAAGAAGCCGGCGGTGATGACGCCGTGGTTGAACATCAAGAGCACCGCGCCCACCATGGCGATCTTCGAGCCGGTGATCACGCCGAGGGTGACGAAGCCCATCTGGGCGAGCGAGGAGTACGCCACGAGCCGCTTCAGGTCCGGGGTGACCGCGGCGAGGGCCGACCCGTAGAGGATGCCGATCACCGCGAGGGTGAGCAGCACCGGGCGCATCGAGGCGAGCGCGAGGGGAAAGAGGCCGACCGCGAAGCGCAGCAGTCCGTACGAGCCGAGCTTGGCGAGCAGGCCCGAGAGCTCCATCGACCCCGCGGTGGGCGCCTCGGCGTACGCGAGGGGCGACCACGTGTGCAGCGGCCAGATCGGGGACTTGACCGCGAAGGCGATGGCGAAGGCGCAGAAGAGCCAGACCGCGGTGCCGTGGCTCATCGTCGTCGAGGCCAGCGCCCCGTAGGCGAAGGTCAGTGCGCCGCCCGTCTGGTGCTGGTGCATGAAGCCCAGGTACAACAGCCCCGTGAAGAGGAAGGCCGAGCCGGCGAAGGTGTACACGAAGAACTTGAGCGCGGCCTTGGCCCGCTCGCGTCCGCCCCACTGGGCGACGATGAAGTAGCTCGGCACCAGGGTCAGCTCGAAGAACACGAAGAACTCGAGCAGGTCGTGGGCGACGAAGCTGCCGATCGTGAAGGACGTCAGCAGCAGCAGCCAGCTCACGAAGGCCGGCTCGTGGCGCTTGTCGCGAGCCCCGAAGACCGCGAGCACCACAATGAGCGCCGCGAGCACCACGAGGAAGAGCGAGATGCCGTCGAGCGCGACGTCGTAGGCGAGCCCGAAGGGCGCCGCCACGACCCAGCGGCCCACGAAGTCGAAGGTCTGGGCGCCGGCGATGTGGTTGTTGTAGAGCACGGTCACGACGAGGGTGAGCACGAGCTCGACCACCGAGGTCACGGCGGCGACGACGTAGGCGGCGCCGTCGCGGCGCCGCACCAGCATGGCGAGGCCCGCACCGACGAGCGGGAGCAGGATGAGCGCGGTTAACCAAAGAGACGAATGCATGCTTACCCGACCCTCGCGAGGAGATAGACGACGATGACGCTCAGGCCCAGGACCATCGCGAGCGCGTAGTGGCGAACGAAACCGGACTGCACCTTGCGCAGGCCCTCGGCGCTGCGGCGAACCCCGACCGCGACGCCTGACACCGCGCCGTCGATGAGCCGCGGCTCCACGACGGTGTCGCCGAACTGCGCGGCTTCGGTGAGCGGGCGGCCGATGGTCGCGTCATAGAAGTCGTCCCAGCGCCAGACGCGCTCGAGGAAGACCCGCTCGTAGCGCGGCGACGACGAACGGTCGCGCCAGATCGAGAAGGCGGCGATGAGCCCGAGGATGGCCGCCACGATGTCCACCCCGGCGAGGGTGAACTGCGCCGCGGTCGACGAGTGGCCGAGCGCGGGGATGAAGCCGAAGGTCGGGTCGAGGAAGCCGGCGAGCGAGTTGTGGTGGATCCACGGCAGGTCGATGACCCCGCCGACCGTCGAGAGCACGGCGAGCACCACGAGCGGCAGGGTCATGACCCAGGGCGACTCGTGCGGGTCGTGACCGTGGGTCACCTCGCGGAACCGCTCGGTGCCACGGAACGTCAGGACGAAGAGCCGGCTCATGTAGTAGGCGGTCAGGATCGCCGTCAGCACCCCGAGGAGCCAGAGCACCCGGGAGTAGGAGTACACGTTGGTCAAGATGTCGCCCTTGGACCAGAACCCCGCGAAGGGCGGGATGCCCGAGATCGCCAGCCAGCCGATGAGGAAGGTCGGGAACGTGAGCGGCAGGAACTTCGCGAGCGCGCCCATCTTGCGCAGGTCCTGCTCGCCGTTGAGCGAGTGGATGACCGAGCCCGAGCCGAGGAAGAGCAGGGCCTTGAAGAAGGCGTGGCTGATCATGAGGAAGATGGCCGCGGAGTAGGCCCCCGCCCCCACCGCGAGCACCATGTAGCCGATCTGCGAGACCGTCGAGAAGGCCAAGACCTTCTTGATGTCCTTCTGAGAGGTGGCGATCGTCGCGGCGACGAAGGCGGTCAGCCCGCCGATCACCGCGATCGTCGCGCGGCCCGAACTCGAGAGCGCGAGCACCGGCGACATGCGCACGAGCAGGAGATCG
>JAKAPH010000114.1:0-3499 GCA_021807265.1 Actinomycetes bacterium
AATCGCGCGAGCGCGTCGGCGGCTCGCTCGCGACGACCACCTTCGCCGAGCGCACCATCGACCTCGGTCCTGACGGCTTCCTCGCGCGCCGGCCCGAGGCGACGGCCCTGGTACACGAACTCGGGTGGGCCGACCGACTCGAGCCGATCGGGGCGTCGGGCGCCTCGCTGTGGCTGCGCGGTGCCCTGCACCCGATTCCCGGCGGCCTGGCCCTCGGGGTGCCTACCACCTACGAGTCCGTCGCGGCGATGCGCGGACTCAGCTGGCGCGCCCGGCTGGCCAGCCGGCGCGACCAGCTCTGGCCGCGCCGGCTCGAGGTCGGCGACGACGTCTCGATCGGCGCCATCGTGCGCGCCAAGCTCGGCGACGAACTCGCCTACCAGTTCGTCGAGCCCATGGTCGGCGGCATCCAGGCCGGGCGCATCGACGACCTCTCGGCCAAGTCGATCTTTCCCTCGCTGCTCGAGGCGGCGCGGCGCGGCGGCTCGCTCATGAAGGCCATGCGCCCGCCCGCGGCGTCGGCCGCACCCACCGACGCGCCCTCGACCCCGATGTTCTACTCGCTCCTCGACGGCGTGGGCTCGCTGCCCGTCGAGCTCGCCCGCCAGCTCGAGGCGCGCGGCGTGCTCATCCGTCGCAACACACCGGTGACGGCGCTTCGCCCCGTCGAGGGGTCCTTTCGCTTCGAGGTCGACACCGACACGACGACGACGCCGGCCAACTACGTCGTCGTGGCCACGCCGGCGAACGCGGCGGCCCGGCTCGCCGGCGCACTGCACCCCGACATCGACGCACTGGCGACGATCCCGAGCGCCGGGGCGGCGATGGTGACCCTCGTCTTTGACCGCGGGGCCGTGCAGCTGCCCGAGCAGGGCACGGGGGTCCTCGTGCCGCTCGCCACCCCGTGGCGCGGGGGCGGCACGATGCTCGTGACCGCGCTGACCTTCCTCGATCGCAAGTGGGCCCACCTGCGGCGCGACCAGGACGTCATCCTGCGCGCCCACGTGGGCCGCATCGACGACCGCCGATGGGAAGCGCTCGAGGACGCCGAGTTGAGTGCGCGCGTGCTCGAGGAGGTCCGGCTCATCCTCGCCGGCACGGGCGAGCCGACGGCAACCCTGGTTCAGCGCTGGCCCGAGGGCCTGCCCCAGTACTACGTGGGCCACGACCGGCTCGTCGGCAACGCCCGGGCCGCGGCCTCCAACGCCGGCGTCGAGCTCGCCGGCAGCACTTACGACGGCGTCGGGATCCCGGCGAGCATCGGCTCGGGCCGGCGCGCTGGCGCGACTGTGCTGACGCGACTGGGCTAGCCAGCCCAGATCAGCGGTAGTAGCCCGAGTGGATGTAGATGCAGGGCACGCCCTCGCTGACGTACATCGCGTGGTTCTTCGGGTCGTCGTCCAGGGCGAGGCGAAGGTCGAAGCCGTGGTCGCGCAGGTCCGCGACGGTCGCGCGCTTGAACTCGTCGACCCCGGTGTAGTCGCCGTACTCGCGCATGATGAGTAGGTCCCAGCGGATCGAGAACCGCTCGAGCCAGCCGAGGGTGTGCGGCTGGACCCGCCGGGGCCGGCCCGTCAGCAAGACGATCGTGAGGCCCGGGTCGAGCAGCTCGAGCAGGCGCTCGATCTCTTCGACCACCGGGTCATCCCCGCAGGCTTCGAAGAACCGGCGCCAGTCACCCCACTCGAGGTAGTGCTGGCGCCCCGCGGCGTCAGCCAGCACGCCGTCGATGTCGAAGATGACGGCCTCGCCCGTCGAGGGTGCGTCCCGCCAGTGCCAGTTCTCTCGCGTCACGGCCATCGAAGTTCCTCCCGGCCGGTCCGACGAACACTACGAGACCTGAAGTGGGAGCGACCGATCGATACACGCTACCAATCCCCTCGCGCCGTCACGCGTGCGGGGTGCGCGATCGCAGTCTCGCGCGAACGATTCGCCGACGGGCCGTCGCGCAGCTCGGGTTTGGCGATCCGTGACGAGCCAGCGCACGGCGAATGCAGTAGCGCCCCGGCCAATCGTCAACGACTGACGCGACCGGCCGGTGCCAGTTCGTCGGCGTCGCCGGGGCCCGACACGGCGCGCACGTCGCGGGCGCCGAGCCGCTCCCCGCAGGCCGAACAGACGGTGACGGCCTCGGCCACGTGACCACAGGACTCGTGCACGAGCAGCAGCGGTGGCCCGTCGGGTGCGGCGTACCGGTCACCCCACTGGAGCATGGCGGCGAGCACCGGCCAGAGGTCCCGGCCCTTGGTCGTCAGTCGGTAGTCGTAGCGCGGCGGGTGCTCGGAGTACGCGACCTTGTCAAAGATTCCGTCGTCGACCAGGCGAGCGAGCCGCTGGTTCAAGATATTGCGCGAGATCCCCAGGCGGTCCTGGAACCGGTCGAAGCGGGTCACGCCCAAAAACGCGTCGCGGATGATCAGCATCGTCCACCACTCGCCGACGACCTCGAGGCATTGGGCGACCGAGCAGTGCATCGCAGCGAAGCTCTTGCGTTCCACGACCGACACAGTAGTGGGTTGCATCACAGAACGCAACCCGCTACTGTGCGTTCCATGACACCACTGACGAGGACAGCCGGAGCCACAACCGCGAGACGCGCGGCGAGTCCCGCGCTCGTGTTGGTCATTGCCTGCGCCGGCGTCGTCCTGGCGAGTCTCGACCTGTTCATCGTCAACGTGGCCCTGCCGCGCATCGCCCAGGACCTGCACACCCGGGACCTCGGTCAGCTGTCGTGGGTGCTCAACGCGTACGCCATCGTCTACGCCTCGCTGCTCGTGTACTTCGGCCGCCTCGCGGACCACTACCGGCGCGACCGGGCCTTCCTGCTCGGCGTGGCGGTGTTCACCGCGGCGTCGGCGGCCTGCGCGCTGTCCACCAGCGTCGGCATGCTGATTGGCTTTCGCGTTCTCCAGGCGGTCGGCGCCGCACTGCTCACCCCGACGTCCCTGAGCCTGGTGCTCGCGGCCTACGAGCCCGAGCGACGCCACGGGGCGGTCCGGGCGTGGACCGCCATCGGCGGGCTCGCCGCGGCGGTCGGGCCCGTCGTTGGCGGTCTGCTCGTGGCGGCCAGCTGGCGTTGGGTGTTCGTGGTGAACGTGCCGATCGGCATCATCGCGGCGGTGGTGGGCTGGCGGCGTCTCCCCGCCCTGGCGGGCCACGCGGTGGAGCGGCCCGACGCGGCCGGGGTGGTGCTCGCCACCGCGGGGATTGGACTGTTGACCTTCGGGTTGGTCAAGGGATCCACCTGGGGTTGGACGTCCCAGCAGACCGTCGCGGTACTGGTCGGCGCGCTGGCGTTGCTGTGGGGCTTCGTGTGGCACTGTCGTCGCGCGCGCAGCCCGTTGGTCGACCCCGCGCTGTTCAGGTCACGCGAGTTCACCGCCGCCTCGATCATCGCCCTCGTCTTCTCCGCCGCGTTCGGCGCGATGCTGCTGTCGATCGTGCTCTGGGAGCAGGGGCCCTGGGGCTGGTCCGCGTTGCGGGCCGGGTTGGCCATCGC
>JAKAPH010000114.1:3509-4411 GCA_021807265.1 Actinomycetes bacterium
GTCTCGTTCCTCGTGGCGGGACGGCTGATCCGGCGCTTCGGGTCCGCCGCGGTGATCATCCTGGGCAGCGTCGCCTCCGCCGCGGGGCGGATCTGGTGGGCGCTCGCGATCACCGTCGCGCCGAACTACGTGACCGGTGTCTTGGGCGGGATGATCCTCGGTGGGGTCGGGGTCGGCCTCGTCCTGCCCACCATGATGGCAACGGCCACCTCGTCGCTGCCCCCGCACGCCTTCGCCACCGGCTCGGGCGTGATCAACATGATCCGCCAGACCGGCATCGCGCTCGGGGTGGCCCTGCTCGTGGCCGTGCTGGGCTCGGGCACCGCGGGCAACCACGCCGAACTCGCCGCATTTGACCACGGGTGGTGGCTGATCGCCGCCTTGTCGCTCGCCGCGATCGTGCCGGCCCTCGCCCTCGTGCGTAAATCCAGCGCGACACACGCGCCGGGCACCGCGGTCGCGTCCATCGAGTAACGCGGCCACCGGTCCCGCCCGGTCGGTCGGGCGAACTCTGCGAGACTGGAGCCGTGGGAGCGACTGATCGATACACGCTGCCAATCCCCTACGGCCAGCACCTCTACGTGGTGAGCGACCTCTCGCTCTCGCCGACCACGAACCCTGCCGCGCGCCCGGTGCGCGAGCTGATCGCGCTGCTCGAGGACATCGACGACTCGGCGATGGTGGTGGTCGCGGGCAACCTACTGCACCCCACGGGCCACGACGATATCGCCCAGTTCCTCGCCGCGACCCTGCGCGCCCTGCCGCCGCTCGTCGCGGCCCTGCGCGACTTCACCGAGAAGGCCGGCCACCGCTTCATCGTGCTGCCCGGCGCCGACGACGCCGCGCTGGCCGAGCCGGGCGCGGCCGTCGCCCTCGAGGCGCTCGGGGTCGAGCTAGATCGG
>JAKAPH010000019.1 GCA_021807265.1 Actinomycetes bacterium
CGGTCAAACGCCGCCCGAACTCGAGCCCTTGACAAATGGCTGCATCTCTACAACCATCACCGATACCACACAGCCATCAAAGGCACGCCGGCGGACTGCGTCAACAACCTGTCTGGGCAGAACAGCTAGTCGCGCACGCGGTGGACTCACGTCGCTCGACCGACGAAGAGTGGATTCGTGGTCGTCTTTGGCTGGCCCTGCGTTCGCACGCTGCTGTCGGTCACGGAGTCACCACTGACCGACCGAGGTGAACGTCGTGGCGAACATCGCCGAACTCCACGTCGTGTGACACGGTGCGCGAGCGCTCTCGATGACGACGATGACAAAGTATTCATCGTCCATTGCGACATAGTGGTCGAGGGACGACGCGCCGAAAACCACCCTGTGCTTCGAGCGACTGGGTCAACGACGCTGACGTGGCCTGGTGCTACCGGGCAGTCGAACTCGCTGACGCGGTGCTTCTCGACCCCCACACGGCCGTCACCGTGCATGGGCTCGCTGATCCACTGAAGAAGGTTAAGACTCTTCCGGCAGTCCGGTGTGGAGCGCCCTGACTATGAGTCAGCAGGACCGAAGCGCTGTCGTGACTGTCTTCAGGCGTTCGAGCCGTCAGTGATAGGGCGGCGGGAGGACGGCGATCACGGCGTCGGCAATGGCCTCGTAGCCCGCGCGGTTGGGGTGGATGTTGGGGCCGTACGGGGCGGCCGCACACATCCAGGTGAGGTGGCAGACCGTTGCGACGTTCGTGGGGACGCGAGCGCCCGACTCGGACGTGGTGGTCGTGGTCTGGTGCAAGTGGAAGACGCCCGCGACATTGGCCATTGGCATGTCGTGCGCCTGGTAGATCGTGGCGAGGGTCTGATCGAGCTCACTGATCGCCTGGAGACTCGCGTGGGCGTGGACCCGACCAGAGGCGCCGTTGGCTTCTTGGGCCAGATACGGATCGGCGAAACTGATCCCCACGAAGGTCACGTTGGGACCGGCCGCCGCCTTCAGCACGGTGAGGATGCTCGAGAGCTGCGGCCCCATCGAGGCGAGGCTCTCCTGCACGCAGGTCGGGTCAACGATGTGCGTGCGCAGGCAGGGGACGACGGAGTTGAAGCCAAGGTCAATCGTGACGAGGCCCGTCTGGTCGTGGTGCGTGTTCAGGAACGTGATCGCGTCGGCGAGCTGCGAGGCCCCCGCGTGATAGCAACCGTCCTGGCCGTTGACCATGGTGGCGACCGATTCGCCGGGACAACCCAGCTCGGTCAGGCTCAGCGAGACGCCACGGCTCGCCTCGTAGGCGATGAGGTCATTGGAGAAGCCGTGGTGCGTGCGGTAGCCGGTGGGGTGGTGGGGTGTGGGCTGGACACCGACGGACACCGAGGCGCCGATGTCGAGGTAGAACCCGGTCATCGTCGGTGTCGACGTGGTGGTCGCAGCGCCCGCGCTGGCGACTCCCGCTCCGATGAGCATCGCTAACGCCGCCGCGACCGCGGTGACGCCACGCGTAACTGCTCTTCGGGAACGAACCACTCGGACTCCTTGACGGTCGTAGCGCGACGGGGCCCGTTGGGAGGCAACGTCGCGGATCCTGTTTTGAATCTCATCCACGGTAGAGCGAACCAGCGCGGACACACGCGCAGATCACGAAGAAATCCATAAGAATTCGCGCGCTGATGACCCGGTTTAGGGCTCGACGACGTCCATCGGTCCGTCGGCGACGTCGCCGTGTTCCACCACCGTGGGAAGGGTCCGTCGCGGGAGCAGGCTCGCCCAGGTTGCGCGACTTCGGCCGGTCACCCCCCTGGCGAACCAGGTCCGCGCCATGATGGCCGTGAACACGAAGCCGACGCTGTAGACGATCACGAGGGCGAGCGGCGCGGCCACCTGCCACGGCAGGTGAATCCCGCTGGCACCTCGGAGTCGCACGAGGGCGGGGATCCACACCATTTGGGAGAGGTAGACGCCGTAGGAGTTGTCCGAGCCGGACTGGACCATGGCTCGGATCCGCGCGCGGCGCGCCGGTGCGGTCAGATAGACCCCGAGCAGGTACACGCACAGGATGGCGCCGACGTTGTAGGGGATGATCAGCGGCGAGAAGACGTAGGTCCCGGTGCGAATGTAGGTGGGCAACGAGTGCGAGACGCCCACGTAGGTGAGCAGTTCGGCGAGGGCCATGCTGCCGAGTGTCCCGAGCAGGATGAGGCGGACGTGGCGCACGATCCATTGGTGCACCTCGTCCAAGTGCAGCGCCACGATGACGCCGCCGACGATATAGATGACGTAGGAGAGGATCATGCGCGTCTGCAGGAGACCCGAGATATTGAGTACCGAGTGGTGCGAACTCACCCACGCGCCGTAGGCGACCTGCCAGACGAGCGACACCACCAAGATGCGCCAGTGCCACGTTGGGTGGCGCCGAATGAAGCGCAACATGAGCGGGAAGAGGACGTAGAACTCGCCGATGACGAGCAGGTAGTAGAGGTGGTAGTACCCGGTGGCCGTGAGGTGGATCAGGACCCGAAGTCCTCTCCAACTCAGCAGGTGGGCGGTGTTCACGGCGTAGTACGGGAACGTCGAGCGGGCGCTTAGCGACGTGTAGATGAAATAGAGCAGCGTCCACGTCAGGTATGGCACGCCGACCGACATGAAACGACGCTTCGTGTAGGGCAACACGTCGACCTTCGGCGTGCTGCGGTAACTGTAGGTGAGCATGCACGCCGAGACGAAGAGGAAGGCGTCGCGCGAGAACCGGGTCAGCATGATCAGGCCCACGACTGTCGTGCTCGTCGCGAGTGGCGCGAAGAAGATGAGCGCGTGGGTGGAAATAACGGCGGCCTGCTTCACCGGCCGCATGGCGTCGATGTGGTCGAGGCGCCGCCTCGTTCCCGCCGACGGTGCCGCGGGCGGATCCGGGGCGACGCTCACGGCCGCGTCCCGCGCCAGGATAAGCCGGTCACGCGAGGTCCCACGTGGCAATCACGTCGATCGGTTCGGTCGCGAGGCGGTGCTTTTGGATCTTGCCGGTCGCGTGCGCGGGCAGTTGGGCGACGACGGTGAAGGAGACCGGCCAGTGGGTCTTGGGGAATCCCTCGGTGACGACGCGGCGAAGCTGGGCGAGTACCGCATCTTGGTCGCAGCCCTCGGCGAGCTCGACGTAGGCCGTGGGGACCTCGCCGAATACGTCGTCGGGCAGCGCGACCACGGCGACGCCGCGCACGCTCGTCACGCCGGACAGAGCGTCCTCGAGCTCGCGCGGAAAGATCTTCTCGCCGCCACGGTTAATAACGTCGTCACTGCGGCCAGCGAGGAAGAGGTAGCCGTCGTCGTCGAGGTACCCGAGGTCGCCCGTGCGCAGCCAACCGTCGGCACTGAAGCGTTCCTCGTAGCCGACGCTCTCGTAGCGGGTGATCACCGAAGGTCCGCGGATCTCCACGTGTCCAACGGCGACTGGCGGCGACGAGGATTCGCTATCGTCCTGGGCGAGGGGGACGATGCGCAATTCCACGCCGATCGGCAGGCCGGCTGAGCCGGGCTTTCGCGGCCCGTCGAGCGGGTTGGCGCTGATCTGACTGGCCGCCTCGGTCATGCCGTAGGACTCGACCACCGGAATCGCGACGGCCGATTGGAACTGCTCGAAGACCGCGGGCGAGAGGGGGGCGGAGGCCGAGCGAATAAACCGAATGCGCTCGGCGATGGTTTCGGCGTCGGTCACGTTGGACAGCCGGGCGATGATCGCGGGCACGGCGTTGATCCACGTCACCTTGTAGTCGTCGGCGAGTGCCCAAAAATTCGTGCGGTGGAATCGCTCGTCGAGCACCAGGGACGAGCCGGCCACCAACGACGCCAGGACCGCGACGACCTCGGCGTTGATGTGCCAGAGCGGCAGCGGGTTGAGCCCTCGATCCGTCGGGGTGAGCTGATTGTGCGTTGCAATCAGCGAAGCGGCGTGGAGGAGCTGCGCGACGGGCAGCGCCATCACCTTTGGGGTGCCGGTGGTGCCCGACGACGCGAGGATCACACCGCCCGCGCCGTCAGCGTCCTGGCCGCTTGCGGCCGATCCGAACGAGTGCACGGTACGCGCGTCGTACCAGTTCACCGTGATCGCTACGGGCCGGTCGGCGTCGCTGAACACGGCGTGCACGCCGAGTCGGCGGAGCCGCGCGTTGAGCACGTCGGCGTTGATCGGGTTCACGGTCGGGTCGAGTGGAGCGACCCAGAGGCCGCACGCGATGATCGCGAGGAAGGCCTGGGCGAAGAGCAGTGGGTCGCTAATCAACAGTCCGACTCGGTCACCTCGTCGCAGGGAGCGCTCGCGCAGTAGCCACGACCACCGGCCGACGCCCTGCTCGAGGTCGGCGAAGGAAACGACCTCGGCACTGCGCAGTCGCAGCAGGTACGGGTCGTCGCCGAAGCGGGCCGACTGGCGGGCGATGAGGTCGCGAAGCGACCGGTCGCCGCTCACCAGACGCCTCGATCGTCGCGGATTCGCCGCGTGCCGGCGCACGTGATGACGAGCAGGCGCATCGAGGGAATTCGTCGGTCGTTCACGTTCAGTGTGTCTGGGTCCAGACGGCTTTGGTCTCGAGGAATTCGTCGAGGTGCTCGACACCGCCTTCGCGTCCGTAGCCGCTCATGCGATAGCCGCCGAAGGGAACGGCGGGATCCATCTGTCCGTAGCAGTTCACCCAGACCGTTCCGGTGCGCAGAGCGCTCACCGTGCGTGTCGCCTGGTTGAGATCGTTAGTCCACACACCGCCACCGAGGCCGAAGGGGCTCGCGTTGGCGAGGCGAATGACCGACTCGTAGTCATCAAAGGCCATCACCGAGACCACCGGGCCAAAGATCTCCTCCTTGGCGATTCGCATCTCGTTGTGCACGTCGGTGAAGATGGTCGGCGGCACGAAGTAGCCGCTGGCGTAGTCACCGTCGGTGAGTCGCTTCCCTCCAGAGGCGATCGCGGCCCCTTCGGCACGACCAATCTCGAAGTAGTTCGTCACGCGCTCGAGCTGGGTCTGCGAGACCACGGGCCCGAGTTGGGTGTCGCCGTCGAGTCCGTTGCCGACGGTGAGCGAACGGGTATAGGACGTCATCGCGGCGACAAATTCGTCGTAGATGCCGCGCTCGACGAAAAGTCGGGTTCCGGCGCTGCAGACCTGGCCCGAATTGGTGAAGGCCGCCATTGCGGCGCCGGGTACCGCGAGGTCGAGGTCGGCGTCATTGAAGACGATGTTGGGCGACTTGCCGCCGAGTTCGAGGGACACGCGCTTGAGCGTGTTGGCGGCGGCGTGCACGATGGCCTGGCCCGTCGCGGTCGAACCGGTGAAGGCGATTTTGTCAACGCCGGGGTGGACGCTCAGCGCCGCCCCCGCCGTCTCGCCAAAGCCTGTCACGACGTTCACGACGCCGTTGGGCAGGCCGGCTTCGAGGAGCATCTCACCCAACCACAGGGCGCTCAATGACGCCTCCTCGGCGGGCTTCAACACGACGGTGCAGCCCGCGGCGATAGCGGCGCCGACCTTCCAGATGAACGCGATGTGGGGATTGTTCCAGGGAATGATCGCGCCAACCACCCCAACGGGCTCGCGCAGGGTGTGGGTGTGAAAGTCGCCCGGAATCGAATTGGCGATGGTTTCGCCGCGCAGTGCCGTCGTCAGACCCGCGTAGAACCGGGCCATTCCCACCGCACGGCGAAGATTGCCGCGCATCCGCTGGATCGGCGCTCCCATGTCGAGGGTGTCCAGGATCGCGAGATCCTCGTGACGCGCCTCGACGAGATCCGCGAATCGCATCATGATCCGCTGGCGGTCGTAGGGCTTCATCGTCGCCCACGGCCCCGAATCGAAGGCGCGCCGGGCGGCCGCGACCGCCCGATCGACGTCGGGCGCGTCGGCGGCGGGCAGGCGCGCGAGCAGGCCGCCCGTCGCGGGGTTCAGTGTGTCAAAGGTCTCACCCGACACGGCGGGCACGAAGGCGCCGTCGATCAGCATGGATGGACTGGCGCCGGTGACAAAGCGGGCAATCGTCGAGGGGACGGTCAACTCCTGTGGCATCAATTACCCCTTCGTTCATTGCGGCGCGACGCACCGATACGGTGAACGCCGACGCCAGCCCTGATGGCCGGAGTCGTCGTCACGATATTCATAAAAGTTAGCCCCGCCACGCGGGCGGCAGCGCCGACTCGATCGCCGACGCAATCACGCCGTAACCCTTGTTATTCGGGTGGTCGTCGGGACCGAACGGGTAACCCGTGCAGTTCCAGGTCAGCTCGCAGGTCCTCGCAACATTGAGCGGTACCACGCCAACGCCCTTCAATTCGGTCGGATTTCGATTGTCGAGCTGAAAGGCGCCCGCCACGTTCGCGACGGGGATGTGTGAGGTCTGGAAGCCATGCACGAGCTCGGCGTCGAGAGCGGACATGACCTGCAGGGTGCGTGTAGCCACCGCGACGTGGACGCCGCCCTGCAGGAACTTGTTCAGGAACGGATCGCCGTAGTCAAGGCCGATGAAGTGCACGTTGGGACCCGCGGCCGCCTTTAAAGCGGTGAGCACGGGCGTCAGGTCGCGACTCACCGACGCCAGCCCGGCGGTCACGCAGGCCTCGTCAACGACGGCCGTGTTGAGACAGGGTCGCACGTCGTTGAAGCCGAGGTCGATGGTGACGAGTCCGGTGGCGTTGTAGTTGGCCTTCAAGAACTGCTCCGCTGCGAGCAGTTGGCGCTGGGGGAGGGTGTAGCAGTGGTCGCCGCTCAGGAGCATCGACTCGACGGTCTCGCCGGGACAGCCAATCTGTCGCAGCTGCAGGTCGACGCCCTTCGTGGCCAGGTAGCTGACGACGTCATTGGCGTAACCCGTATCGGTTCGGTGGCCGTTGTGCTTCGGGATTCCGGTGGGTTGGAAGCCGAGCGATGCCGAAGCGCCGACGTCGAGATAGAACCCTGACGTCACCGTGGCGCTCGATCCAGCGAAAGGATGGGTGAGCAGATACCCGCCGACGAGTGCGGTGAGAACGAGGACAACCGAAAGCCGTCGGACTAGTTGCAAGAACACGTGAAGAACCCCGAGAACGATAGACGGTGCCACCAGTTTGGCACAGGAGTTGGCGCCAGCGTCGTCGCCACGGCATCGTCGCGCCAGTTCCGTGTCGTTGCGGCCACCCCTAACGACAACAGGTGAGCGAATCGCAGCGACTGCGCCGGGTCCGTCGGCCACTGTGTCGATTCCAAAGGCGAGGGAGGTGCACATCGCACCGGCGGCGTGCTGTGTCCCGTGCCAGCACGTGACGCAGGGGTCGAACACGAGACGCGCAGTGTCGCGATTGCCTGACGTCGCCACGTCATGAGCCCGTCCACGCACAAGATCATCGACGGACGTGTCCATCCATGTCGCCGCGTGGCCAGATGAGTCAACGGGCAACGAGCGTCTGACGACCTGAGCGTCGACGCATGAGTACGATGGCGGGCAACCGGCAGGAGGTGTTGCACGCGACGAGAGGCAGACACGCGACCAACGGCTTCGGTGGTCGGCCGGCGGCGCACCGCTGCGCCGAGAGTCCGGCCGCGATTGGTGCGCCGCATCCCGCTGCGCTACGTGGCGGTCTTGGCCGCATCGCTGGTCGCCTGGCAAGCAATCGCCGCGAGTCACGTCTTTCCGAGTTTCACGTTTCCGTCGCCGGCGAACACCTACGACGCGTTCCTTCAGACGCTGCATCACGGCTACCAGGGATCCACGCTGCTCGCGGACCTCGCGATAAGCCTGGAGCGCGTCTCGATTGCGTACGTTGGCGCGGTGGTGATTGGGGTGGTACTCGGTTTCGCCATGACCCAGAGTCGAGTGGTCTTCACCGTGGTCGATCCCTACCTGCAGTTCCTGCGTCCGATTCCGCCCCTCGCCTATATCCCGCTCTTCGTCGTGTGGTTCGGGATCGGCGAGATGCCCAAGGTTTTGCTGATCCTCGTCTCCACGGTGCCGGTCATCGTCATCAACACCATCAATGGCGTGCGTTCGACGCCGAACTACCGAATCGAATTGGCCCGCAACCTCGGGGCGAACCGCCGCCAAATACTGATTCGAGTCATATTCCCGTCGTCACTACCGGACATCTTCACAGGCATGAAGGTGGCGATTGGCGTGGCGTGGAGCACCTTGGTCGCGGCGGAACTGATCGCCGCGAGCCGTGGGCTCGGTTGGCTGATTGAACAGGCGGGAACGGAACTCCAGACCGGCATCGTCGTGACGGGGATCATCGTGATCGGCGTCTTGGGTTACCTCATGGACGTCGGAATCCGTCTGCTGGAGCGACTCGTGATCCCGTGGCGGGACTATGTCTGAAGAATCCGCGGCTCTCCGGGGCGTGTCGTGCGATGATTTTTCCCGAAACGACTGCTGGGGTGAACGAGGGCTGAAAGAATGCGTCAGGGCGTGATCGTTCGTCGGCGCGACCGTGACCAGTGCGAGGCACTCGCGAACAGGGGAGGACCAATGCTGAAGAGACGGAAGTTCGTGCGGGTGGTGTCCGCGCTGGCACTGGGTGCGGGTGTCGTGACACCGGTGGCATACGGACTGGTGGCTGCGACACCGGTAGCGGCCTCGGTCAACGCTGGCCCAATCGCCATCGGCTATGAGAACAACGGTGCCGACCCGTCGATCATCTCGGTCGCGAACCGATACTTCGAAAAGGAGTTGGGCCACGACGCACGTCTGAAGCTGTTCTCGTCGGGGCCAGCGGCGTTGACGTCGCTCGCGTCGGGCCAGTTGCCCTTCATGTGTGGGCTCGGCATGCCCCCGGTGATCGCCGCCATCGCCCAGGGCGTTCCGCTGCAGGTGGTGTTCAACCAGGAGCGTTACACCAAGGACGCCGGGCTCGTCGTGAAGAAGTCCAGTGGCATCACGTCGATCGCGGGCCTCGCCGGCAAGAGCGTCGGCCTCGTGATTGGCTCGCAGTCCTCCTTCGAGCTCGCCACCTACGCCCGCAAGGCGGGTCTCAAGCTCTCGTCGGTACGGCTCGTGAACTTGACCCCGCCCGAACTGCAGAGTGCGTGGTCCACCGGCCGGATCGAAGCCGCCATCGTGTGGGACCCGGTCTACGACTTCCTCGTGACCCACGGCGGGCGAATCCTGATGAACGACTCGACACTGCCGGTGACCGCCACGTCGTTCAACATCTGCGTGGCGAACAAGTCCTTCGCCGCGAAGCATCCGGCGGTCGCGAAGGCCTTCGTGAAGGCCCTCGGTGACGGCGTCAGCTTCTTGCAGAATCACCGGGCCGCGGCGATGCGGGTCATGGCCGAGGCCGCGGGTATCTCGGTGGCCACCGCCAAACTCGAGATCGCCGGGTACCAGATATTCTCCGTCGCCGATCAGTCGACCGCCGCGGTGCTCGGGACGTCATCGGCGACGAGCGCCAAGTCCGGAACGGCCCAGTCGCTGCTCAACAACTGGAAGGCGCTGTATGCCGCCGGCACGATAACGACCAAGCCGCCCAAGTCGGCGGGCCCGTTCGTGAACCCGAGTTACGCGAAGTAGGCGAGTTCGATTGGCACTGCGCGTAGATCGGATTTTCAAGACCTTCGACGGCGACGACGCGAAACGCGCAACGCATCAGGTGTTCGACGAGTTCTCGCTCGACATCGCCGACGGCGAGTTCGTGGCGGTGCTCGGCCCATCGGGTTGCGGCAAGACCACGTTGCTGCGCATGATCGCCGGCTTCGAGCGGCCCGACGCGGGCCGGATCATCTTCGACGGCGGTGACGTGACGGGTCCGGCCAGTGACCGCGTGGTGGTGTTCCAGCAGCCCGGTCTGTTCCCGTGGCTCGACGTGCGCCACAACGTCGCCTTCGGGCTGCAGTTGCGCCGACGGCGCATCGACTGGGCGCCGGTGGACGAGATCTTGTCAACGGTGGGCCTCAGCGACTTCGCCGGTCACGCGCCCTACGAGCTGTCGGGCGGCATGCAGCAACGCGTCGCGCTCGCGCGGTCGCTCGTCATGCGCCCGAAGATGCTGCTGATGGACGAGCCCTTCGCGGCCCTGGACGCGCATCTGCGCCACGCGATGCAGATCTTCTTGCGAGAGCTCTGGCAGGACATCCGCACGACGGTACTGTTCATCACCCACGACGTCGACGAGGCGATCGTGTTGGCCGAACGCGTCGTCGTGCTCGGGTCGAATCCGGGTCGAATCCTCGGCGAACTCGACGCGCGCGATATCCACCCGAGCAGCACGGACCTGCTCGACAATCCGGAGTACCGACGACTGCGCCATCGCGCGGTCGAGCTCCTCGGCGAAGAGCCCTGACGCATCGTTCGGTACGTCGCGTCGAGCGGTGATCGGACCGCGAGAAGCGCAACCGTGCCAGGGTTAGTCTGAAGGCAAAGGCGGTGCACGATGAGCAGTCAATTTCAGTACGTATTGGTGGAACGCGAGGGGCCCGTCGCCACGATCTGGCTGAATCACCCCGATCGACTGAACGTGCTGTCGCGACAGATGATGCTCGAACTCACCGAGGCCTTTCACGACGTCGGCGATGGCGACGCCACGGGGGTCATCCTGGCCGCCAAGGGTCGGCTCTTCAGCGCCGGACACGACTTCGCGGAGATGGCAAACGCATCGCTCGCGGACGTCCAGTCGCTCTTTGGGACGTGTACGACGATGATGACCGCACTGCAGGCCATGCCCCAGCCGGTCGTCGCGCGCGTGCACGCGCTGGCGACGGGCGCCGGCTGTCAGCTGGTTGCCTCGGCCGACCTGGCGGTCGCGGCCGAGGAGGCGACGTTCGCCACGCCCGGTGGCAAGGGCGGACTCTTCTGCACGACGCCGCTCGTCGCGGTCGGACGGCTCATCGGACGTCGACGGGCGCTCGAGATGGGCATGAGCGGTGACGCGATCGACGCGCACACCGCGGCGGCGTGGGGGCTCGTCAACGACGTCGTCCCGCTCAGCGAGTTGGACCGCGCGACGGACGCGCTCGTGCGCCGGGTCACGCGCGGCAGCGTTGAGTCAAAGGCCATCGGCAAGCGTGCCTTCTACGAGCAGATGGACCTGGACTTGCCCGCCGCGTACGCGCTCGCGACTCAGGTGATGGCCAATGGCGTGCTGATCGCCGACGCGCAGGAGAGCATCGCGGCCTTCATCGAGAAGCGCCCGCCGCGCTGGCGCAGCGAAACGGTGAACCCGGGACTCAGCTGACTCGTTGGGCGAGGGTCGCGAGAATCCCCAGTACTGCCGCACTGACCAGCGTGACGGCGCTGCCGTGGCGTTTGAACCAGGCCATGGGTCCGCGCAGCTGCTCGAAGAAGACCGCAACGGCGAGGAACGGCGCGCCGAGCCCCAGTGAGAACACCGCGAGCAAGACCGCGGCAGCGCCCGTGTGGCCCTGTTCGGCCGCGAGTGCGAGCACCGAGGCGAGGATGGGGCCAACGCACGGGGTCCAGCCGAACGCGAAGGCCGCGCCAGCCACGGGTGCCGCGAACGGGCCGAGGCGCGCGAGTTGGGGGTGGGGGCGCCACTCGCGGTAGAGCGATGGCGTTCGCAGCACGACGGTGCCCGCGAGGAAGAGGGCCATCGCCTCGATCATGATCCCGGACACTCTCGTCAGCAGGGCTTGCTGGTGGATCACGGCGCGGCCCAGGGCACTCGCGGAGAGGCCGAGCGCGACGAAGACGACACCGAAGCCGGCGATGAAGAGCACGGTGTCGCGAGTGAGCCGGCCGACGTGACGTCGGGGCTCGTCGGTGCCGCCGGGCAGGGCCACGTCGAGCCCACCGACGATGGCGAGGTAGGCCGGCACGAGCGGCAGCACGCACGGCGAGGCGAAGGACGCGACGCCCCCGGCGAAGGCCGTGACCAGGCTGACGCCGGTGATGCTCATGGACTAGAGGGGGGCGGCGACGCCGTAGAGCGTGCGCAACTGGGCCGCGAGCGTGGCGGCGTCGTAGCCGCCGATGTGCGTGGTGATCAAGTGTCCGTCCGCGCCGTAGAACGCCGTCATCGGCAGCGACGTGCTGCCGCCAAGGCTCTGGAACAGACCGTCGCCCTGTGCCCCGCCGACGTCGCGCAACACCGAGGTCGCATCGCCAAAGAGGTTGAAGCGATTCGCGAACGACACGCCATTGCCGGTCTCGAGGGCGTTGACCTCGACGACGTTCACCCGCCCGCGCAGGGCGACCGCGTCGCGCGCGAAGACCGGCAGCTCGGAGGCGCACACCTGGCACCACGACGCGAAGAAATTGACGACCGTCGGGCGGCCGTGCAGCGACGCGAGCGTGACGGTGGGCCCGCCGCCGAGCGTGGGCAACGACCAGTCCGACGCCCCGGTCTTGTAGCCGGCCGACGAGGAGCGTCCGATGAACGCGAGCGTCACGGTGGCGACGAGCACGAGGGCCGCGGCGATGCTGAAAGCGGCCGTGCGGCGCTGTCGGCGCCGGCGCTGCGACGGGCGGACCTTGCGGGCGCTGGCGGCGGGGCGGCTCGCCGACGAGTCAGCACGCAGGCGGGAGGCCGGCGCGCCCTTGGTGTAGTGCGAAGGACGATTCTTGGACACCGACGAATCCTGACCAATCATGACGAAGGACCGGGCCGTGTTGCGCGGTCCATTCGATGATGTCATGTGCGAGCGATGACCTCGTGTTCGAGTTGGTTGACGCGATCGCGAGGCGCCGTGGGCGGGTAACCAGACACCGACACGATGGCCGAATTGCCTTACGCGCCTTGCCCGGACGACGACTATTGCGATTTCCTCGTTCTGCGCGTGGGGAAGTAGGAGTCGATAACCAACGTTTTCTACATTGTTGGTGGAGAACTGCAGTCCGCCTTGTCCAATCCGATCAAGCGGGTCAGCGCCGGTGCAGGGCGTGGGCGGTGTCGGGAACCGTCCGGGTCATCGCAAGCACCCCAACGGCGACGATGACAAACGAGATCACCGCGACGGCGCTCGTCAACGGTGACGTCACCAGCCGTTCGTGATAGAGCGTCACGCCGAGCAGGATTGACGCGAGCGGATCGACGATGACGATGATCGGTTGGGAGATCTTGAGCGGACCGACGTGGAGTGCCGCCTGCTCGGTCAGCAGGCCGACGACGCCACAGCCGATGAGCGCGTACAGGGGCCAACGGGCGAGCATCGTCGAGACGCCACCCGCCACCAGCACAGCGGCGGTTGCCTTGATGAAGGTGGCTTCGAGGGCCCACAGCAGGGCGGTGGCGCCCGCGTAGGCGCCCGCCCGCCGTGCGGGCGTCCCGCGGCGCGCCGTGACGCTCGCGATGACAACGAGCAGCGCGACCGCGGCGCTCGGCCAGATCCAGTCGCGCACCGTTGGCGTCCACGTGCTCGCCCGGGGATTGGTGGCGATGAGGAAGCTAATGAGTGCCACCGTGGTCACGGTGGCCGAGACCCACGCCGCGGTGCGCAGGTCTTGGTTGAGCCACAGCTTGCGGAGCACGAGTGCGAGGACGAGCTCGCCGACGAGGATCGGCTGCACGAGTGAGAGCGGTCCGTAGTGCAGCGCGATCGCCTGGCAGGCGAGCGACGCGCCCATCCCGAGCCACCCCAGCAGCCACAGTGGGTGGCGCATCAGGTAGGTGAGCAGGGTCCAGCCCCGGTGCGCGGGGTCGCCACTCACACTCGCGGCGTGTTGCGCGGCGATCGCGAAGGCATTTGACAGCGCCGTAGCGAGCGCGAAGACAATCGCGAGAACGCCGTCCATCAGCCCATCGCCGCGACGACGCCCGCCCGACGGGGTGGCGTCTGACGGATCACCTTCACAACCTATGACGGTTTCGCCGGCAGTGGTGACTTTGGTCCCTGGGTGTGCTCGAGCGCCATGGCTAGCCTCCGACCAAGGGGAGGTTGCGCGTGTCGCATGCGGGGTTGACGTCGCGTCTGTCGAAAGGTCGCGCTCCGCATGAATCGCGCGGCGTAACCCTGGCGGTCCTGAGCCTCAGCGTCCTCATCATCAACCTCGACGGGACGATCCTCAACGTGGCGCTGCCCAGCATCGTGCGTGATCTGCACGCCACGTCCACCCAGTTGCAGTGGGTCGTGGACGCCTACATCATCGTGCTCGCCGGACTGCTGCTGATCGCCGGCTCACTCGGAGATCACTGGGGTCGCAAGCGGGTGTTCTTGTTCGGACTGCTGATCTTTGCGGTCGGTTCGGCCCTGTCGGCCTTCTCGACCTCGACGGGTTCGCTGATCGCCGCTCGGGCGTTCATGGGGGTGGGCGGCGCGGCCGTCATGCCGTCAACGCTCTCGATCCTCACCAACGTCTTTGACGAGCCGCACGATCGAGCGCGCGCGATCGGCCTGTGGTCGGGCACCAACGGCCTGGGCCTCGCGCTCGGTCCGCTCATCGGTGGCTGGCTGCTCGCGCATTACTGGTGGGGCTCGGTGTTCCTGATCAACGTCCCCATCGCCGTGGTCACGGGTGTCGTCGCCTTGGTGGCGGTGCCCGACTCTCGAAACGCCGACGCGGCGACACCTGACGTAATCGGTGCGGTATTGTCCCTGGTCGGCGTGTCGTCACTGCTCTGGGGGATCATCGAGGCGCCGTCGAGGGGCTGGACGTCGCCATTGATCCTCACCGCCCTGCTGGGGTCGGTCGTTGTCACCGCGGTACTGGTCGCCGTCGAGAAGCGGTCGACGCATCCGCTCGTCGAACTGACGTTCTTTCGCAAGCGACGATTCTCGGTGGCGATGGGCGGCCTCGCGCTGACCCTGTTCGCGTTGTCGGGCACGATGTTCCTGCTGACCCAGTACCTCCAGTTCTCACTCGGTTACAGCCCGTTCCAAACGGGTCTGCGCATCACGCCCATCGCACTCGTGCTGATCGTGGTGGCCTCGGTCTCGACAACCCTCGCGCGCTACGCGGGTTCCAAGGTGGTCGTGGTCGCGGGAATGGCCCTGATCGCCCTGGGGCTCCAGCTGTTGTCGGCCGTGACGATTCACACGACCTACACCGACGCACTGCCCGCATTCTTCCTGCTCGGCATCGGCTCGGGACTCGCGATTGCGCCCTGCACGGACGCGGTCATGGGTTCGGTGCCCATCAACCTCGCCGGGATCGGCTCGGCGACCAATTCCACGGCACTGCAAATCGGCAGCGCACTGGGCGTCGCCGTGATCGGCAGTCTCCTCAACGCGCGCTACCAGAGCCGCATCGACCTGCTGCTCACCGGTCACGGCGCACCGGCCGCGGCCGTGGCGGCAATTCGCTCGTCCCTCGGCGGCGCGCTCGCGGTCGCCCAGCGCGCGGGCGGTGCGGCGGGGGCCCAGTTGGCGCTCGCGGCGCGAGCGTCGTTCCTCGCGGGCCTGGACTTCGCGGTCGACATCGCCGCGGCAATCGTCGGAGCCGCGGCGCTGATCGTGGCGGTATTGCTGCCGGCGAGGGCGCCGGTCGACTAGTCGGTAGTGCGCGTCGGTCCGTTCGGGCGAATCAGGTCCTCGGTGAAGCGGCGCAATCGAGCAAGCGCCTCGGCCTCGCCTTGCGCGCCGTCCGTTCGCGCCAGGACCGCCTTTACCCGCGCGTAGGTATTGGCCTCGAGTTCGCACCGACGACATGCCCCGAGGTGTCGTGTCACCGCCCTCGCGCTCGCGGTATCGAGTTCGCCGTCGAGGTAGGGCTGCAGCTGCTTAATGGCCCGACGGCACGCCGTGACCGGGGCCAACCCCGACAGCGAGAAACGCTTCATGACGCGGCCACCTTACGCGGGGCGAAGCCGCGGGCGACGAGGTTGTCCTTCACCCGCCGCCGGCCGCGGTGCAGTCGGCTCATCACCGTGCCGATCGGCACGTCCAGGGCCGCCGCGGCGTCGGCGTAGGAGAGTCCGCCGAAGTCGACGAGGTTCAGGACGTCGCGAAACTTGGCGGGCAGGTCATCGGCGGCGTCGTGGACGGCATCGTCGAACTCGGATCGCTCGGCGAGGATCGCCGGATCGCTCGTCGATCGCTCCTGGACGGACTCGGGCTCATCGAGGGAGTCGGCGGCGGGGCCGCGACGAGCGCGGTTGATGTTGGCGTTTCGCATGATGGTGAGCAACCACGCCCGAGCGTGCTCGCCGTCGAAGTCGTGGATGGCCCGGTAGGCGCGCAGCAAGGTCTCTTGGACCAGGTCTTCGGCGTCCGAGCGCGACGACGTGAACGTCCGCGCGACGCGCAAGAGCGTGGCGATCTCGGGCGTGACGTACCGGTCGAAGCGCTCCGCGTCCGACTCGGACGTCGTCGCGGTCGAACCCTGGTCCACGGTGGGCTACTCGGCTGGCGGCACGAGCGACGCGATCGCGCCGACGATCTCCTCATCGCTCGCCCCGGGGCCGAAGACCGCCGCGACGCCCGCCGCCTTGAGGTCGGCGACGTCATTGTTGGGCACGATGCCGCCCACCACGACGGGGATCGACGAGTCGCGCTCGCGCAGGGCCTCCACCACAAGCGGCGCGAGGGTCAGGTGCGCGCCCGAGAGCATCGACAGGCCCACCACGTCGACGTCCTCCTGGATCGCCGCGACCGCGACGCTCTCGGGCGTCTGGAAGAGTCCCGTGTAGACCACCTCCATGCCGGCGTCGCGCAGGATTCTCGCGACGACCTTGATGCCGCGATCGTGGCCGTCGAGACCAACCTTGGCAACGAGTACGCGCACGGTCATAGGACGGGCACCTCCACGTAGCGGCCGAACACACCCGCGAGTGAGGTCATCATCTCACCGACCGTGACCTCGCAGCGGGCCGCGTCGATCAGGGCGGGCATCAGGTTGACGTCGGGGTCGGCGGCCTCGGTCGCCAGTCGCTCGCGCGCACGGCGCACGGCGTCGTCGTCGCGCCGCTGGCGCACGGTCGCTAGGCGGGCAACCTGCTTGCGCTCGTCCTCGTTGGTGATGCGCAGCAGTTCCAGGTCCTCGGCCTCATTGCCGTCGAGGAAGTCGTTCACTCCCACGATGATTCGCTCGCCGCGATTGAAGGCCCGCTCGAGCTGGTAGGCCGATTCGGCGATGTGGCGCTGGAACCAGTTCTCTTCGATCCCGCGAATACAGCCCTCGAGCATGGAGCCGTCGCCCATCTGCATCAGCTCGGCGAAGAGCGCCTCGGCCTGGCGCTCCATCTCGTCGGTCAGCGCCTCGACGTACCACGAGCCCCCCAGTGGATCGGCCACGTTGGCGACGTTGGTCTCGTGAGCGATGATCTGCTGGGTGCGCAGCGCCAGGCGCGCCGCCTTCTCCGAGGGCAGGGCCAGGGCCTCGTCCATGGAGTTGGTGTGCAGGGACTGTGTGCCGCCCAAGACGCCGGCCAGTGCCTCGATGGCGGTTCGCGCGAGGTTGTTCTCGGGCTGCTGGGCGGTGAGTGAGACCCCCGCGGTCTGGGTGTGGAAGCGCAGCTGCCAGCTGCGCTCGTCGGTGGCGCCGTAGTGCTTGCGCAGCCACGTGGCCCAGATCCGGCGCGCCGCGCGATACTTGGCGATCTCCTCGAAGAAGTCGATGTGCGCGTTGAAGAAGAAGGACAGGCGCGGGGCCACCTCGTCGACACGCTGTCCGGCCTCGCGGGCGAGTTCGAGGTAGGCGAAGCCGTTGGCCAACGTGAAGGCGAGCTCCTCGGCCGCGGTCGAACCGGCTTCGCGGATGTGATAGCCCGACACCGACACGGAGTTCCACTTGGGCATTTCCGCCGCGGTGAAGGCGATGGTGTCGCGAACGAGGCGCATCGACTGGCGCGGCGGGAAGACGAACTCCTTCTGGGCCTGGTACTCCTTCAGGATGTCGTTCTGCAGGGTGCCACCGAGGCGCTGGCGCGCGACGCCGGCCTCCTCGGCCTGGGCGACGAAGAGGGCCAGCATGATCGCGGCCGGTGAGTTGATCGTCATCGAGGTGGTTATGGCGGACAGGTCGATGTCGCGGAAGAGGTCGCGCACGTCGTCGATCGAGTCGATCGCGACGCCGCATCGGCCGACTTCGCCGAGGGACATGGGGTCGTCCGAATCGAGCCCGAGGAGCGTCGGCATGTCAAAGGCCGTGGAGAGGCCGGTGCCGCCGGCGGCGATGATCTCGCGGAACCGCTTGTTGGTGTCGACGGCGGTCCCGAACCCCGCGAACATGCGCATCGTCCACAACCGGGTCCGGTACATCGAGGCGTGGATGCCGCGGGTGTAGGGGTAGACACCGGGGAACTCGCCGTCAGTCGGCCCGTAGACCGGGTCCACCTCGACGCCGGACATCGTGGCGAAGCTCGGTCGGCGCAATTTTGCTGCGTCGTAGTCTCGGCGCCACCGGTCGTAGGCACGTTCCACTTCCACGAGGCCTCCTCTGGCACTAGGTCGTATACCGATGTTAGGGCGTCGCTACCTCGGCGGGGATTAGCGTGGGTCGGCGATCTGCAGTGCCAGCAAGGGCGCTGACGCCTTGTTGATGCACTCGCGGTACTCGGCGTCGGGCCGGCTGTGCGCGACGATGCCGCCGCCGGCGCTCACCGTCGCCCGGCCGTCGCGCAGGTAGACGGTGCGGATCGTGATGGCGAAGTCGGCGTTGCCGCTCAGTGCGAAGTACCCGACGGCGCCGCCGTAGATGCCGCGGCGAACGGGCTCGAGTTCGTCGATGATCTCCATCGCGCGCACCTTGGGCGCGCCGGACAGCGTGCCGGCGGGGAACAGGGCGTCAAAGGCGTCAAAGGCGTCAAGCCCGGCTCGCAGCTGGCCCGTGACCTGGGAGACCAGGTGCATCAGGTGCGAGAAACGTTCGACGTGCGCGAGGCGTTCGACGCGGACCGTGCCGGGCTGGGCGACTCGCCCGACGTCGTTGCGGCCGAGGTCCACCAACATCACGTGCTCGGCGAGCTCCTTCTCGTCCCGGAGGATCTCGGCCTCGAGGGCGGCGTCCTCGTCCTCGGTCGCGCCGCGGGGGCGGGTGCCGGCGATGGGCCGGGTGCTCACGGTGCCGTCGTGCACCCGTACCAGCATCTCGGGTGAGGCGCCCACGATGTGCGCGTCGCCGGTGTCGAGCAGGTACATGTAGGGCGACGGGTTGAGCGCCCGCAGGACCCGGTACAAGGTGAGCGGGTCGACCGCGGTCTCGCGGGTGAACTGCTGGCTGACGACGACCTGAAAGATGTCACCGCTGACGATGTGCTCCTGGGCGCGCCGCACGATCGCTTCGTAGGCCGACTGCTCGAAGTTGGACAGGGCGGCGACGGTCTGAAAGATGTCGACGCCCTCGCGCGCGTTGGGGGCCGTCGCCACGAGCCGTTCGACGTCGGGGTCTCGGTCAGGGCCGGCTCCGAGCAGGATTGCGACCAGTTCGTCGAGGTACGCCGTCGCGGCGCGGTAGGCGAGGCGTGGATCATCGTCAGGTTCGAGGATGACGTTGACGACCGCGGTCGTCGAGTAGCGCAGGTGGTCGACGACCAGGACCGCCGACGGGAACGAGAAGTCGACGTCGGGCCACTGGGGCTCGTCGTCGCGCGTGAGACGCTCGAGGCGGCGCACGTAGTCGTAGGTGATGAAGCCGACGGCGCCGCCGAAGAAGTCCGGCAGGTCGCTCGGGCGAAACGTTCGATAGCGCTGGAGAATGGCGCGCACGGTTTCAAGGG
>JAKAPH010000115.1 GCA_021807265.1 Actinomycetes bacterium
GCGCGGTGCACGCCATCGCCCACATAACCGGCGGGGGCATCGTCGGCAACGTGGCGCGCGTCCTGCCGAGCCACCTCGACGCCGTCATCGACCTCGACGCCTTCGAAACGCCGGCGATCTTCTTCGAGATCCAGCGCCGCGGCCCGGTCTCGGCCGAGGAGATGGTGCGTGTCTTTAACTGCGGGCTCGGCATGACCCTCGTCGTGGACCCCGAGGTCGCTGCCGACGTGGTGTCCATCGCGAGCGACCTCGGGATCAGCGCGTCGGTCGTGGGGCGGATCGAGCCCGGCACGGGCGTGGTGCGCCTGCCGTGAGCGCCTACGAGCGCGTGCGCGCCCACCTGCTCGAGCACTCGGTCCGGCGCGGTGCCTTCACCCTCAAGTCGGGGCGCGCCTCCACGTGGTTCATCGACTCCAAGCAGACGATCAGCGCGCCCGAGGTGATGGTCGACGTGGCGAACCTCCTGCTCGAGCGGATCCCCGCCGACGCGACGGCGATCGGGGGCCTCACGATGGGGGCCGACGGCGCGAGCTACGTCACCGCCGCGGTCGCCGCCACGCAGGGACGACACCTGCGTGCCTTCTCGGTGCGCAAAGAGGTGAAGGACCACGGCGCGGGCGGACGGATCGCGGGGGCCCTCGAGCCCGGCGACCGCGTGGTCGTGACCGAGGACACCGTGACCCGCGGCACCAGCCTGCTCGAGGCCGCGCGAGCGGTCACCGAGGCCGGCGGCGAGGTCGTCCTGCTGCTCGCCCTCGTGGACCGCGGCGGCACGGCAGCGGCGCTCGCCGCCGCCGAGGGCTGGCCCTTCCTCGCCGTCTACGGTGCCCCCGACCTCGGATTCCCCTTCGAGGGGGCCTAGGAGCCTGTTGAACAACGTCGTTTTCGGGCGTATGTTGGGCATCGCAAGTCCGGGACATGTCTGAACCGAAGAACCGACGTGAAGAGGGTCGAAGTCGGTCACCCTGGTGGGCAATGCCCGTGAAGTGGTCCCTTTGTTGGCGGCCTGGACTTGCGCCGTCTGCTCAGGTGGCAGCGAGCCTCCAGGCGCCGTCATAAATGAGACCAAGGTTGATCAGTCGGCGCAGGTTGATGGCGGCAACTCGCATCGAGAGTCCCAACTGGTTCTTTTCGACGCCGCGGAATCTGACGCGCCGCGAGGAGCCCCTCACGAGCCACGCGATCGATCGTTCGACCATCGGGCGATGCTTTTGATAGTCCAAAATGAAGTCTCCGTCGCGCCAGGCGCGTCGGGATTCGACGAGGTGCGCGTCGTGTGGGGTGAGCGTGAGCTTCTTGCCAGCGCGGGCGGTGGTGCAGCGAGAACGAAGCGGACAGTTCCCACAGCGCGTCCCGAACACGGCGTGGCGCGCCGTGGTGATCGTGACGACGTGGCCAGCGGGACAGGCCACGGTGCCGGCGTCCTCGTCGACGGTGAAGTCGTCGCGGTCAAACCCGCCGGGGATCGCGCCGGTCATCGGGTGGGGCTTGATCGCGCGGTGGTGGCCCGCGGCACCCAGCGCGGCGAGGGTCTCGCCCGAGCCGTAGGCACCGTCGGCGAGGACTTGCAAGCCCGGCGCCTCACCCGCCAGGAGCTCGACCCCGGTCGGTCCGTCGGGGGTGCTGGCCGGGGTGAGTCGCGCCGCGGTGACGATCCCGGTCTCGGGCTCGACGGCCACGTGGGCCTTGTAGCCGTCGCGATAGCTCGAGCGGCTCTTGTGCATGTGACGGCTTTCGGGGTCGACGACCGAGATCACGCGGTCCTTCGCGACCCCGCGCACGATCTTCCAGGTGCCGTCTTGCAGCTCGACGTCCTGGCCCGCGACGAGCGCCAGCAGTCCGAGCGCCTCGGTGGCGTCGGGGTCTCGTCCGTCCTCACAGGCCTCGAGCAGGCAGAGCGCGTCAACGACCAGGGCGTGCACGAGCTCGGCGCGCGCGGCCTCGTCGTCCCAGGCGATCGCCGGCTTGGCGGGCTGGTCGTAGTCGTGGGCGACAAGCCCCACCCCGCGCGAGGCGGGAATGACCCGGCGCACCCGACGGATGGCGCCGATGAGTTGGGTGACGGTGTCCTGGGTCGCGACGGCGTCGTCGAGCAGCGTCGAGTCGAGCGCCCGTCGAGTCTTGCCCGTGAGGACCCCGGTCGCCGCCACCACGCAGCGCACCGCCTCGAAGATCCGCTCGGGGCGTTCGGAGTTGCGCAGGCGCCCGCGCCAGTAGGTGAGGACGGTGAAGTCGAAACCAGCCTCGTCGAGGGCGAGCCCGCAGGCCACCTTCCAGCTGATCCGATCGGTCAGCGCCCGAGCCGCCTCACGGTCCGAGAGTCCCTCGAGCGCTTGGAGGACCATGACCGAGGCCACGGTCTCGGCGGGGATCGACGGCCGGCCCCGCCTGGAGGAAAAGAGGTCCTGAAACATATCGTCGGGAAACAGTTCGTGGCGATGGTCCGCGAGGAACATCTCGACGCTGTTCGGATCGACGAGCTGGCGACACAGCACCGACGCGTCGAGCAGTTCACGGTTGGGGTCGTTCACACCTTGCACGCCTCAATTCTCGTGCCGTGCTGCCCCGAGGACGGGCATCACGCGACGATTAATTCAACAGTCTCCTAGCCCGTCGCGAGTGCCGCGAGCAGGCGCGTGCGCCACTCGTGTACGAGCGCCGCGTTGTCTTCGGGGGTGCGCCCGAGGCGCACCAGCACCGCGTCGAGGGCCGGCACGACGCTGATCAGCTGGCCTTCGTAGCCGTGGGCCTCGTAGCTCGCGAACTCGTCGCCGGTGACCCACCACTGCCAGGCGTAGTAGAAGCCGGTCTCGGGGTCGTGGCTGTGGGGGACCTGGGCCGTCGCGACCCACTCGGGCGATAGCAGCTGCGAGCCGTCCCAGCGCCCCCCGCGCAGGTAGAGCAGGCCGAAGCGCGCGAAGTCCCGGGCCGTCGCGTGCAGGAAGCTCGACGCGACAAAGACCCCCGACTCATCGAGCGTGGCGCGCGCGCTCGTGGCGCCGATCGGCTCGAAGAGGCGCTTGGCGAGGAAGCGGTGGTAGTCCTCGTGGCGCCCGACCGCGTCGGCGAGCAGGCGGCTGACGATGTTGGTGGTGCCGCTCGAGTAATTGAACGTCGTGCCCGGCTCGTGGGCGAGCGGGTGGGCGGCGGCGAAGGCGCCCATGTCGACCTTGCCGGCGCCAAAGAGCATCTCGATCACGTCGCTGTCGCGCCCGACCTCGTAGGACTCGAGGAAGTCGAGGCCGTCGCGCATCGCGAGCAGGTCCGCCAAGGTGATCGCGCGCCGGTCGTCGTCGTGCCACTCGGGAACGGGCGCGGGCGCTGACGGATCGAGGCGGCCCTCGGCGACGAGCAGGCCGACGGCCGCGTGCAGGAACGACTTGGCCATCGACCACGAGATGAGCGGCGTCGCCGCGTCGACCGGCGCACCGTCGCCCGTGAAGGACGGGGTGGTGCCGCCGTAGCGCTCGGCGACGATGCGGCCCCGCTCGACCACCACGACCGCGTTGGTCTCGCCGAGGTCCGCGTCGGCGAAGCCCTCGTCGATGACCGCTTCGATGGCCGCGCGACGCGGGCCCTCGGGCCACTCGTCAGTCGGCCAGGGCGTGCCGGCGGGCTGGTCGTTCCAGCGCGGTGTGATGGACGGCAGAGCTGACACGGTCCTCCGTTGTGACACGGCCTCGGTACCGTCGAGGCATGACCGAGACTACGTCGCGCACCACCCGATTCCTCTACCGGCCCGCGCGGCGCTCGCGGCGTGGCTCGACCTGGTACCTCGTCGAGGTGCACCGCGGCTCGCCGGTCGTGGCGACGGTGGAGCCGGTGTGGCGCGTGCTCGACGAGCAGGGGACGACGATCGCGCGCCGGGGCCAGCGCGACGTGGTGGTGCGCGGACCGTGGGAGTCGACGCCGAGTCGGCGCCACCACCGAGCCCCGGTCGAGGACCGAGGGGGGACCGTGGTGGTCGAGACCGGCGTCGATCCGGTGACCTCGCGCTTTTCAGGCGCGCGCTCTACCAACTGAGCTACTCGACCAAACCTCGCCACCCGAAGGTGTCGAGCGGACCTGACGGGATTTGAACCCGCGACCTCCGCCTTGACAGGGCGGCGTGCACTCCGAGCTGCACCACAGGTCCTCGGTTCGCCGAACCGGAGTCCGA
>JAKAPH010000116.1 GCA_021807265.1 Actinomycetes bacterium
TGGTGGCCGACGCGACACGGCTCATCGGGGTGGTGCACCTGAAGGACGTCGTCAAGCCCGGCATGGCCGAGCGCTTCGCGCAGCTGCGCGCCATGGGGATACGCACCGTCATGATCACCGGCGACAATCCGCTGACCGCTCGAGCCATCGCGGGCGAGGCGGGCGTCGACGACTTCCTCGCCGAGGCCACGCCCGAGGACAAGATGAACCTCATCCGGCGCGAGCAGGCCGGCGGGCACCTGGTGGCGATGACCGGTGACGGGACCAACGACGCGCCGGCGCTCGCCCAGGCCGACGTGGGCGTGGCGATGAACTCCGGAACCCAGGCCGCCAAGGAGGCGGGCAACATGGTCGACCTCGACTCGGACCCGACCAAGCTGATCGACATCGTCGAGATCGGCAAGCAGTTGCTGATCACGCGGGGCTCGCTCACCACGTTCTCCATCACCAACGACATCGCGAAGTTCTTCGCCATCGTGCCGGCGATGTTCGTCACGCAGTTCCCCGCCCTGCGTGCGCTGAACGTGATGCACCTGACGAGTCCCCACTCCGCCATCCTCTCGGCGGTCATCTTCAACGCGCTCGTCATCGTCGCGCTGATTCCGTTGGCGCTGCGCGGCGTGCACTTCCGGGCCGCGGGCGCCTCGTCGATCCTGCGGCGCAATCTGCTCATCTACGGCCTCGGGGGAGCGGTGCTGCCCTTCGTCGGGATCAAGCTGATCGACGTGGTCGTCACGGCACTGGGGGTGCGATGATTCGCCGAGTCATCCGAGCGTCGCTCGTCATGCTCCTGAGCCTCAGCGTGCTGACGGGGCTCGCCTACCCCCTTGTCCTGACCGCCCTCGCCCAGGCGAGTGTGCCCGGCCGGGCCAACGGCTCGCTCGTCTACGCCCGCGGTCGCGCCGTGGGTTCGTCACTGATCGGCCAGTCCTTCACGGACGCTGCGGGCCGACCGCTGGCCCAGTACTTCCAACCACGACCGAGCGCTGCCAACTACGACGCCCTGGCCTCGGGCGGCACGAACCTGGGCCCGTCGAACCCGGTGCTGTTGCGCAGTGTCGCGCGACTGGCGCGCGCCTACCGCGCCTTCAACCACCTGGCGCCGGGAACGCCCGTGCCGGTCGACGCCGTCACGACCTCGGGGTCCGGGCTCGATCCGGACATCTCGATCGCCAACGCGCTCTTGCAGGCGCCGCGCGTCGCCGCGGCCCGTCACCTCAGCCGCGCCCTCGTTCGATCCCTGGTCCAGCGCTACACCCAAGGCCGCATCCTCGGTATCCTGGGTGAGCCGGTCGTCAACGTGCTCGAGCTGAATCTGGCGCTCGACCGTCTCCGTCGGCATTAGGAGGCGTGGGTGCGCGGCAGGCTCCGCATCTACCTAGGGGCCGCCCCGGGTGTTGGCAAGACCTACGCGATGCTCGACGAAGGCACTCGACGACTCGGCCGCGGTTCTGACGTCGTCGTCGGCTACGTCGAGACCCACGATCGAGTTCAGACCGCCGCGCGCCTGGAGGGGCTGACGGTCCTCGCGCGCCGTCGCGTCGTCTATCGGGACCAGGTGTTCGAGGAGATGGACCTGCCGGCGATCCTGGCGCGTCACCCGAGCGTCGCACTCGTGGACGAGCTGGCGCACACCAACGTGCCCGGCGTGGAGCACGAGAAGCGGTGGGAGGACGTCGAGGACCTGCTCGAGGCGGGCATCGACGTGATCTCGACGGTCAACCTGCAGCACCTCGAGAGCGTGAACGACGTCGTCGAGGCGATCACGGGCATCGCCCAGCGCGAGACGGTCCCCGACCGGGTCGTGCGCGCGGCCGAACAGGTCCAGCTCGTCGACCAGACGCCCGAGGCGCTGCGTCGGCGTCTCGCGCACGGCAACATCTACCCGGCCGAGCGCGTGGACGCGGCGCTGAGCAACTTCTTTCGACCCGGCAACCTGGCCGCCCTTCGCGAATTGGCGCTGCTCTGGCTCGCCGATCGGGTCGACGACGAGATCCAGAGCTACCGCGAGCGCCACGGCATCGTGCGAACCTGGGAGACGCGCGAGCGAATCGTGGTGGCGATCGCCGGGGACACGTCGGCCGAGCGCGTGATCCGGCGCGGGGCGCGCATGGCGGCTCGCTCGCACGCCGAGCTGGTGGGGGTCCACGTCACGAGGGGTGACGGCCTGAGCACCACCCACGCCGGGTTGGACGCCGCGCTGGGTCTGCTCGAGGAGCTCGGTGGCCGCTACGTGGAAGTCGTGGGCACCGACGTCGCGGCGAGCCTCGTGGCGGTGGCGCGATCGGAGAACGCCACGCAACTGCTCCTCGCGGCCTCGCCCAAGTCGCGGCTCGCGACCTTCCTGCACGGCTCGGTGGTGGCCCACTGTGTCGCACTGACTCGCGGGGAGATCGACCTGCACGTGATCGGCGCGACCGAAGCCGAGAACCCCGAGCCGCGACCGCGCAATCGGCGCCGCTGGTCCAACCCGGTCGGCCGGCGCCGCGAGCTCGCGGCGGCCGTGATCGGGGCGGCCGGGTTCGTCGCACTGACGCTGGCGCTCGGCGGCGGGGGATCGCGGAACTTGCCGCTGGCCATCAGTGCGCACCTGCTCGTGGTGCTCGCGGTCGCGGGCGTGGGCAGCGTGCTCGAGGGCCTTGCCGCGGCCATCGTCGGCTTCGTGCTCATCAACTGGGAGTACACGCCGCCGGTGCACACCTTCTCCGTCGCCGACGCGCGCGACGTCGCGGCGCTCGTCGCCTACCTGGCCGCGGCGCTCTCGGTCAGCGGGCTGGTCGACCTGGCGACGCGGCGCACCCGGGCGGCCCGACGGGCTGAGCGAAACGCCCGGGCCCTCGCGCGACTGGCGCGCAGCGTCGCGGGGGGCCAGGAAGGCATGCGCGACCTGGTGACCCAGGTGGTGCGCGTCTTTGAGTTGCGCGGCGCCTCGTTGCGAGCGACGACATCGCCCAACGGCGACGTCACGGTCGGGGTCATTGAGCCCGACGATCCCGTCGTGCCCCTCGGCGAGGGCTACGAGCTGCGCGTGGGCGGGCGCATGGACCCGGCCGAACGCGAACTGCTCGTCGGCGTGGCCGCGCAACTGGTGCTGGCCCTCGAGCGCCGGCGCCTGCAGGCTGAAGCCAATGAGCGCGCCGCGCTGGCTGAGGCCGACGCGTTGCGCGCGTCACTGCTCGCCGCGGTCAGCCACGACCTGCGAACGCCGCTCGCTTCCATCAAGACTGCGACGACGACCCTGATCAGCGCGCGAGACCGATTGGAGTCGACCGAGGTGGACGAACTGCTCGAGGGCATCGACGCCGAGTCCGACCGGCTGAACGGACTGGTGGGCGACCTGCTCGACATGAACCGCATCCACGAGGGCACCGTCGAGATCACGTCGCAACCGGTCGATCTCGTCGAGGTCGCCGAGCGCGCCATCGCCGAAGCCCGTCGCGCGGTGGCCGCCCCCGAGGACGTGACGCGCCACGGTGCGCCGATCATGGAGGTCACCACCGATCCGGTGCTGGTCGAGCGCATCATCGCGAACCTGGTTCGCAACGCCCTCGAGCACGGCGGCACGCCGGTGAGCGTCGACCTCGATCGAGCGGGCGGCGGCGTCGTGTTGCGGGTGATCGACCACGGCCCGGGCATCGACCGCGACCAGCGCGCGCAGGTCTTTGAACCCTTCCAACGGCGCGGTGACATCGCCCGTGGCCGGGGCGTGGGCCTGGGGCTGGCGATCGCGCGTGGGTTCGCTACGACGGTGGGTGCGGCGCTTGACATCGAGGACACCCCGGGCGGTGGTTGCACGATGGTGCTCAGCCTGCCGGAGAAGCCGTGAGCACCGTCCTCGTCGTGGACGACGACCGGGCCCTGGTGCGCGCGCTCAGCATTGGCCTGCGCGTGCACGGCTTTGACGTCCACGCCGCGACGACCGGGCCCGAGGCGCTGCGCGTGGCCGGCAAGGTCCACCCCGACGTCGTGCTCGTCGATCTCGGTCTGCCCGGGCTCGACGGGATCGAGGTGATTGAGGCGCTGCGCGGTTGGAGCGAGGCCGCCATCATCGTGCTCTCGGCGCGCCCCCAGGAGGCGGTGAAGGTGGCGGCCCTGGACGCGGGGGCCGACGACTATCTCACCAAG
>JAKAPH010000117.1 GCA_021807265.1 Actinomycetes bacterium
TTCTCAGCGCGGCGGCGACGATCGGGATTGCCCCGACCAGCTGTCTCGTCTTTGAGGACTCCTCCGCCGGCGTCCTCGCGGCCAAGGCCGGGCAGATGTCGGTCGTCGCGGTCCCCGCGCCCCCGGACCGGGGCCTGCCGGCCTTCGCACTGGCCGACCTCGTGCTGGAATCGCTCGAGGATCTCACGGCGCAGTGGATGGACGCCGCCTTCGGCCGCTAGAGACTCAGGGCGAATCGCGACGCGCCGGGGTGCGTGAAGGCACCCGGCGGGAAGTCCTCGACGGACGCCCACCCGATCCGCGGGTAGAAGGCCAGCGCCTCGGGCTGGGCCGGACCGGTCTCGAGGTAGAGCCGCTCGTAGCCGAGCTCGCGCGCCCGCTCGACGACGGCGTCCATCAGCGCCCGCGCCACCCCGAGGCGCCGCAGGTCGGGACGCACCCAGAGTCGCTTGATCTCGCCGGCATTGAGGGCCGGATCGGCGATCGGCCGAAGCCCGACGCCGCCCGCCAGGTCACCGCCGTCGCGCGCGACGAGGAAGAGTCCCCGCGGCGGGCGCAGCTCGTCGTAGCTGAGGTGCGGCGCGTCGTCGGCGTTGCCGTAGCGGCGCTCGAGTTCGTCGACCGCGGCGTAGATGACACTCATGGAGCCGCTGGCGCCAACCGGCTCGTCGTTGATCGTGATCGGCATCGACTCACGATACGGGGAATCGGCTATCGCGGGACCGTTAGTACGATGGTTGGAACCGTCCAAGGAGCACCGTGTTTCAACCCGTCAGCGCCGACCTCGACTTCGTGGGCCTCGAAGAGGCTGAACTTGCTCGGTGGCGGGCCAACGACGTCTTCGCGCGTTCGATGGACCAGCGCCTCGGCCGCGAGCCGTGGGTGTTCTACGAGGGGCCGCCGACGGCCAACGGCAAGCCGGGGCTGCACCACGTGTGGGCGCGCATCTACAAGGACCTGTTCTGCCGATACCAGACGATGCGGGGACGCTACGTCGCGCGCCGGGCCGGGTGGGACACCCACGGCCTGCCCGTCGAGGTCCAGGTCGAGAAGCAGCTTGGCATCTCGGGCAAGCGCGCGATCATCGAAGAGATCGGCATCACCGAGTTCACGCGGCTCTGCCGCGAGTCGGTGATGACCTACGTCGGCGAGTTCGAGCGGCTGACCGAGCGCATCGGCTACTGGACCGACATGGAGAACGCCTACTTCACGTTCAACCCCTCCTACATCGAATCGGTGTGGTGGCAGCTCCAGCAGCTCTTCACGCGCGGGCTGCTCTACGAGGACCTCAAGGTCGTCCCGTACTGCCCCCGGTGCGGCACGGCCCTTTCCAGCCACGAGCTCGGCCAGCCCGGGGTCTACACCGACGAGGTCGACGAGAGCTGCTACATCCGCCTCGCGGTGACCGACGCGTCGGCCCACGACCTGCCCGGCGTCACCCACCTCGCGGTCTGGACGACCACGCCCTGGACGCTCCTGTCCAACGTCGCCGTAGCGGTGAACCCGTCGATCTCCTACGCCGTCGTGGACGGCACCGTCGTCGCCGAGGACCTCGTGGAAGCAGTCTTTGGCCCCGAGGCCCGGATCTCGGCGACGGTTCCCGGCACCGCGCTGCTGGGCCTGCACTACCAGCGCCCCTTTGACGACGTGGCGCTGCCCGACGACGTCGACGCCTGCTACGTGGTGGGCGCCGACTACGTGACGACCGACGACGGCACGGGCCTCGTGCACCAGGCCCCGGCCTTCGGCGAGATCGACCGCCAGGTGGCCCGCGAGCACGGCCTGCCGACGGTCAACCCCGTGGGGCCCGACGGCACGTTCACCTCGGCGATCCCGTGGCTCGAGGGCCGCGACGTGCGCGAGGCGAACCACGCGATCAACGACGAGCTGGAGCGCCGCGGCCTGCTGCTGCGGCGCATGGACTACACCCACGCCCTGCCGCACTGCTGGCGCTGCGGCACCGTGCTGATCTACTGGGGCAAGCCGAGCTGGTACATCGCCACGAGCCGGTTCAAAGAGGCGATGATGGCCGAGAACGCGACCATCGACTGGCACCCGGCGCACATCCGCGACGGTCGATTCGGCGAGTGGCTCGCCAACAACGTCGACTGGGCGCTCTCGCGAGACCGCTTCTGGGGCACGCCACTGCCGATCTGGCGCTGCGAGGACAACCACCTGACCTGCATCGGCTCGCGCGCCGAGCTCGGCGAGCTGGCGGGGCGGGACCTGAGCGACCTCGATCCGCACCGGCCCTACATCGACGACGTCGTCTTCGACTGCCCGACCTGCGGCCAGGTGGCCCGGCGGGTCGAGCCCGTCATCGACGCCTGGTTCGACTCGGGGGCGATGCCCGCCGCCCAGGTGGGGTTCCCCCACGTGGCGGGATCGGCCGAGGCCAAGCAGTTCCCCGCCCAGCTGGTGGCCGAGGCCATCGACCAGACCCGGGGCTGGTTCTACTCGCTGCTCGCGGTGAACACCCTCATCTTTGGCGGCACGCCCTACCAGCACGTGCTCTGCCTGGGTCACATCGTCGACGAGCAGGGCCGCAAGATGAGTAAGTCCGTTGGCAACGTCATCGACCCGTGGGAGGTCCTCTCGACCCGCGGCGCCGACCCCCTGCGCTGGTGGATGTTCTCCCAGGGATCGCCCTGGACGTCGACCCGGGCGAGCCTCGGCGCCATCGACCACTCGCTGCGCGAGACGCTGGCGACGCTCTGGAACACCTTCAGCTTCTTCACGACCTACGCGGCGTTGAACGGGTTCGACCCCGCTGACCCGGCGACGCCGCCGACCGCTGAGCGCAACGACATGGACCGGTGGATCCTCTCGCGCCTGGAGACCACGACGATCGTCGTCACCGCGGCCCTCGACGGGTACGAGCCGCTCGGGGGGACCGACGCGCTCGCCTCGCTCATCGACGACCTGTCGAACTGGTACGTCCGTCGGAGCCGCCGCCGTTTCTGGCGGACCGACCCGGACGCGCCGGCGTCGGACTCGCTGGCCGCGCACGCGACGCTGCTCACCGTGCTCCAGCGCATCACGCTGCTCATCGCCCCGTTCACGCCCTTCGTCGCCGAGCGGCTCTACCGGGCGCTCAACGAGGTCGATGACACGGCCTCCGTGCACCTCGACGACTGGCCGACGGCCGACAGTGGGCTCATCGACGAGGAGCTCGAGCGATCGATGGTGGCCGCTCGGCGGCTCACTTCGCTCGGACGCGCCGCGCGCGCCGAGGCGGGCATCAAAGTCCGCCAGCCTCTCGCCCGGGCCCTCGTGTTCCTGCCGAGCGACTCGCCGCGCCCGCCCTCCGGTGTGGTCGAGGACGAGCTCAACGTCGACGTCCTCGAGTACGGCACGGAACTGGCCGAGGTGCTGAGCTTCGAGCTGGTGCCCAACTTCCGCGCCGTCGGCCCGCGCCTCGGCGAGGCCGTCAAGGAACTGCGTCCGGCGCTCGCCGCGCTCGACCCGGCCGCCGCCGCCGCCGCGCTCGACGCGGGCGAGACGGTGCGCGTGACGCTGTCGACCGGTGTCTTCGACCTCGGGCCGGAGGATCTGGAACTGCGCGTGCGCAGCCAGGGCGGGTTCGCCGTCTCGCGCGACGGCGCCGAGGTGATTGCACTCGACCTGACCCTCGACGACGAACTTCGCCGCCGCGGGTACCTGCGCGACGTCGTTCGTCAGATCCAGGACCTTCGAAAGTCGTCGGGCCTCGATGTCGCCGATCACATCATCGTCACCGTGCAGGGCCTCGACGACCTGGCCGACGGCTTCGACGTCCTGGCCCGCGAAGTTCTCGCGAGCGCTATCGAGCAGGGGAGTCGCACCGAGCCGGGCCACACACTCGAACTCGACGACGGCCGTGCGGCGTCGGTGTGGATCGAGCGGGCCTAGGCGTTGGCGTTCAGTTTGCCGAGCAGACCGGACAGTGACTGGCGCTCGGACTCGCTGAGTCGACGGGCGAGCCGATCCTCGAGGTAGTCGAGGTGCACGGCGAGCGCCTCGTCGAGTTTGGCGTTGCCGCCCTCGGTGATGGCGACGTGGATCGCG
>JAKAPH010000020.1 GCA_021807265.1 Actinomycetes bacterium
CGCTCCGAGGAAGCATAAGGAGAGCTGATGCCTGACAACACCATCACGATCGTGGGCAACATCACCCGCGATCCGGAGTTGAAGTTCCTCAACAGCGGCCAGGCTGCGGTCCGGCTGTCGGTGGCGGTGAACCGTCGCTGGCAGAATCGCCAGACCCAGGAGTGGGAAGAGCGCGTCTCGTACTTCGAGGTGACCGGCTACGGTCCGATGGCCGAGAATGCGGCCAACTCGCTCTCCAAGGGCACCCGCGTGGTCGTCACCGGGCGCCTGGAACAGCGCAGCTGGGAGACCGAGAACGGGGACAAGCGCTCGATCGTCGAGATCAACGCCGACGAGATCGCCCCGTCACTGCGCTTCGCCACCGCGGCCGTGACCAAGACGCCGCGTCCCGACTCGCCCTACCGCGACGCCGAGCGCGCGTCGACGCCCCGACCCAACGAACCCACCACGTACGCCTACGACGAGGAGCCTTTCTAATGCCACGCATCAATAACCCCAAGCCGCCAAAGCGCGCGCCCAAGATCGACACGCGCCGCGGTGTCAAGAAGAAGCCCTGCGCCTTCTGCCAGCACGGCGTGGACACGGTCGACTACAAGGACCTGGCCCAGTTGCGCAAGTACATCTCGGACCGCGGCAAGATCCGCGGACGGCGTGTCTCGGGCAACTGCCAGCAGCACCAGCGTGACGTGACCGACGCGATCAAGACCGCGCGCGAACTAGCGCTCCTGCCCTACACGCAGCGCACCGTGACCGAGCGTCGCGGTGGTCGCGGCGGGCGTGACGACCGCGGCCCGCGTGGCCCGCGTCCCGACCGCGAGGCCCCCGTGGCCGAGAGCGAGTCGACCGAGGTCGGCGTCGATGACGCCATGCTCGAGGACGCGAGTGAAGCGGCGGCCGTGTTCATGGCAACCGAGGAGGTCGGCGAATGAAGATCTTGTTGCGCAGTGATGTCCAGGGGCTCGGACGCCGCGGAGACATCGTGGACGTGAAGACCGGCTACGCGCGGAACTTCCTGCTCCCGACGGGTGCGGCCCTGGCCGCCACCGACACGATGGAGATCCAGGCCGCCTCGATGCGCAAGTCGCGCGACCTGCGCGACGCCCAGAGCCGTGACGCGGCGATGACCCAGCGCGCGGTCATCGAGGCCGCGACGGTCACCGTGGCGGCCCGCGCGGGCACCAACGGCCGCCTGTTCGGCTCGGTCACCGAGGCCGACATCGTGAACGCCTTGCGTACCGCGACGGGGATCTCCCTCGACCGCACCGCCATCCACATGGCCGAGCACCTCAAGGAGGTCGGTTCGGCCACGGCGAGCGCCACGCTGTTCGACGGCGTGGAGGCCACGATCACCGTCGAGGTCGTCGCCAAGTAGCGACCGGCCTCTAGAGCACGACGACGCGCCGGGATCTTCCCGGCGCGTCGTCGTATCCGGGGTCGTGTCACTGGGGTGGTGCAGGCTGGGGGCGTGAGGTTAGACACAGGATTTTCCCCACGTTGTTGTTCTTGCGCTGCACAGGCGCCGTCGGCGACCGTTGATGTCTTATGACGCAACTTGATTCGGACCGCGGCCGGGCACTGCCGGGCGGCGGCCGCGTACCCCCGAGTGCCCTCGAGGCCGAGGAGTCGCTCATCGGCGCGATGCTCCTGTCGCCCGAGGCCGTGAGCATCGCCTACGAGACCGTGAGCGCGGAGGACTTCTACCGTCCGCTGCACGGCCAGATCTTCACCGCCATCGTCGCGCTCGTCAACGCGGCCGAGCCGGTGGACTACGTGACGGTCCAGGCCAAGCTCCAAGAGCACGGCGCCGCGGCGGTCGAACTCGCAGTGCTGTCGTCGCTGCAGCTCAACACGCCCTCGGCCGCCAACGCCCAGCACTACGCCGAGATCGTGCGCGACAAGGCTCAGCAGCGGCGCCTGATCGGCGTGGCCGGCGAGGTCATCGACGACGCCTACCGCCCCACCGAGGACGTGGCCGGCCTGATCGATGAGGCCGAGCGCAAGATCAACGCCATCGCCGACAACCGGCGCATCGACTCGGTCTCGCTGCTCCAGGGCCTCTTGCTCGAGGAGGCCAACATCCTCGAGACCCGCGGCGAGACCCGGGGGCAGCTGAACGGTCTGGAAACGGGCTATCGGTCCCTGGACCTGGTCCTGCAGGGGCTCCAGCCCACGAGCCTGACGATCGTCGGCGCCCGTCCCGGCACCGGTAAGACGGCCTTCGCCCTGGGCGTGCTCGTGCACGTGGGCGCCGTCGTCGGTCGGCCCGCGCTCTACTTCTCGCTCGAGATGAGCCGCCAGGAGCTCGCCGAGCGCATCCTCGCGTCCACGGCGCGCATCGACTCGTCCAAACTGCGCACCGGCGACCTCAACGACAACGACTGGCGCATCGCCCACGAGGCATTCAGCTTCCTCGCGCCGGCGAAGATCTTCATCGACGACAACCCGTCGCTGACCGTGATGGACGTCCGCGCCCGCGCGCGGCGCATCAAGCAGCAGCAGGGCGACCTCGGTGTCGTCATCGTCGACTACATCCAGCTCATGAGCTCGCGCATGCGCGCCGAGAATCGCCAGGTAGAGGTGTCCGAGATGAGCCGGTCGCTCAAGATCCTCGCGCGCGAGCTCCAGTGCCCGGTGATCGCGCTGTCCCAGCTGTCGCGAAAGCTCGAGGACCGCGCCGACAAGCGACCGATCATGTCGGACCTTCGCGAATCCGGCTCACTCGAGCAGGACGCCGACGTCGTGCTCTTCCTCTTTCGACCCGAGCAGTACGGCGAGGTCTCCAACGACAAGAAGGCCGACGCCGAGATCATCGTGGGCAAGAACCGCAACGGCCCGACCCGCAGCGCCCACCTGACCTGGCGTGGCGAGTTCGCGCGATTCGACAACGTCGCCGACGCCCGCGACTTCTAGAGGCACCGACGCGACGCGTCCGGTTGAGCGGTCCCGTGGCAATACGAGCGTCGGTACCGTGATTTCACGCTAGTGGTGCGCCTCGCGCCTCCCCAGGATTGATAGGGGGATTTTTCGACGAGGAGCCCGATGTCGACGCACGCAGTCCAGAGTGCCGTCTCAGAGCGTGAGCGCGGTGACGTCATTGCTACCAACGGGACTGGCACCCGTCTCGAGGCACGTCGGCATTCCCTGCACATCGCCCTCGGCGTGATCTGGCTCGTGGACGCCGCGCTGCAGTTCCAGCCCTTCATGTTCACCCGCGCCTTCGTCACGGGCGCGCTGGCGCCCGCAGCGTCGTCGAGTCCGTGGCTCCTCGCCCAACCCATCGTGTGGGCGGACCACTTCATGGTCCACGACATCGCGTGGTGGAACACCCTCTACGCCCTGGTGCAGTTGCTCATCGCCGTGGGCCTCTTCTGGCGGCCCACCGTCCGGGTGGCGCTGGCGACGTCGATCGTCTGGAGCATCGCGGTCTGGTGGTTCGCCGAGGGGTTCGGCGGCGTGTTCACCGGGGGGTCACCGCTGGCGGGCCAGCCCGGCGCGGTCCTGCTCTACGCCCTGCTCGCGGTCCTGCTCTGGCCGACCGGTGTCGACGACGCCGCCACGGTCGTCGACGCGGGTCCGTGGGGCCGGCGCGGGGCGATCGCGGCATGGATGGTGCTCTGGGTGGACTTCGCGGTGTACTTCCTCGTCCCCGCCAACCGGGCGCCCCAGGCGATGCACGACGCGCTGAGCTCGATGGCGGCCGGCGAGCCGGGCTGGGTCCAGTCGATCGATCACGGCCTAGCGACACTCGTGGCCGGGCGCGGCCTCGCGTTCTCGATCGGGCTCGCGCTGTGCAGTCTCGCGGTGGCGCTCGCCATCGTGAGCCCGTCGCTGGTGCGCACGGCCCTCGTTGTCGCGCTCGTGGTCGCGGCCTTCATCTGGCTCGCTCAGGACTTCGGGGGCATCTTCACGTCCCAGGGCACCGACGTCAACTCCGGTCCGCTGATCGCGCTGCTCGCGTGGTCCTACTGGCCGCTGTCGAACCGGCGCCGGGCCGCCGGCTGCTAGGCCGCGGCCTCAGTCGCCCAGGACGAGCGCGTCGACTGCGACGCGGTGCAGTGGCACCGTGGCCTCCACCGTCGTCCCCTCGCCGACCGTCGAGCTGACCTCGCAGTGGCCGTCGAGGAGGTTGGCCCGCTCGCGCATGCTCAGGATGCCGAGGTGGTTGCCCGAGACCAGGCTGTCGCGGCTCACGTCAAAGCCGACGCCGTCGTCGACGACCGTGACGTGGGCGCAGTCGTCGGCGTAGTGGATCGAGACCACGAGGTTCGCGGCGTGGGCGTGGCGGATGACGTTGCGCACCGCCTCTTGCACGATGCGAAACAGTCCGACCTCGGCCTCGTGGGAGCCGCTCACGACGTCCCCGGTCACGATGAAGTCGGTGGTGAGTCCCTCGTCGACCTCGAGGTCGACGACGAGCCCGCGGACGGCGGCGACGAGGCCGTGCTGGTCGAGCCCGGCGGGGTGCAGCCCCCGGGTGACCTCACGCAGGTGCCCGACGACGTTGAGGAGCTCCTCGCGCACCGTGGCGAACTGCTCGACGCGCTCGAGGCCGTCGATCTGCTCGGTCGGCGAACCCAGGACTTCGAGGCGCCGAGCCAGCTGGAGCAGCCGCTGCAGGGGGTCGTCGTGGATCTCGCGGGCGATGCGGCGCCGCTCGTCCTCTTGCGCCTGGAGGACCTCAATCGCCCAGGCCCGGGCCTCGCGCTCGTTGCGGTACTCCTCGGTGACGTCCTCGAGAACGACCTGGCGGATCGAGCCGACGGCGCTGGGCTCGAAGTTCGAGACCGAGACCCGGAAGATCCGGTCATCGTCGTCACCCGGCGGCCGCAGCGCGATCTGGGTCACGCGCCCTTCGACGAGGTCGTGATTGGGCACGTCGAACAGCTCGGTGACGAGCCGGCCGGCGGCGACCGGGTGCAGCTCGAGGGCGGCGGGATTGGCCTCGAGCACCTCGCCCGTCGGGTCGATCAGGAAGATCGGCGAGGTGTTCACGTCAAAGAGGCGGTGGTAGTGGCGCTCGGCGACGCGCCGCTCCGCCTCGGCGACCTCGGCGCGGGCCCGCTCGAGGTGCGCGCGCTCGATCTCGAGGCCCACGAAGAGGGCCACGACGAAGACCACGGCGAGCTGGACGAGGTCCTGGCGGTAGTGGCCGTTCCCGTCGGGTATCAGCAGGTCGGGCATCCACAGGAGCATCGCCCACACGACCGTGGCCGCCGACCCGGAGAGCCCGTAACGCAGGGCGGCGTAGCCGACCGGGATCAGCAACAGGTCGATCGGCACGCCGTAGGGCAGGACGCTGCCCTGGAGCGAATTGTGCATGTCGACGACGACGTGGATGATCGCCCAGAACAGGACCATGGCCTGCACGGCCCAGAAGGCCCGCTCGCGAACCGGGGGGTGCAGCGCGCGGACGAGGATGAGCCGGATCGGGATGCGGGGGTTGGCGGTGCTCACTTGCTCGGTTTGGGGGAGGCCAGGTGGTGCTCGATCGCGAAGATGGTCGCCTCGGTGCGCGAGCGCACGCCGAGCTTGTTGAGGATCGCCGATACGTAGCTCTCGATGGTCCGCAGGCCGATGCCCAGGTCGAGCGCGATCTCCTTGTTGGACCGGCCCCGCACCAGCGCGGCGATGACGTCGAGCTCGCGCGCGGTCAGGCGGTGGATCAGCTCCTCCTCGGGCGGCTGGCGCCGGCCCGCGAGGCGGTGCGAGAGCGACCCGTCGATCACCGTGCCGCCGACCGAGACGGTTCGCGCGGCGGCGACGAACTCGGCGGCGCTGGCGGTCTTCAGCAGGTAGCCGCCGGCCCCGGCGGCCAGGGCCTCGGAGAAGTAGACGTAGTCGTCGTGTGCCGAGAGCATGAGACAGCGGATCGGCAGCTTCTCGGCGACGACTTCGCGCACCACCTCGACACCACTGCCGTCGGGCAGCTCGATGTCGATGACCATGAGCCGGGGCCGCAGGCGCCGGGCCGACACGAGGGCCTCTTGGACCGAGCCCACCTCGTCGACCACCACGATGTCGGGATCACGCTCGAGCATCTTGCGGGTTCCCTCGCGAACGACCTCGTGATCATCGACGACAATCACGGAAATCGACGAAGAATCAACCACTTCGGTGTCAGCCACAACTTCACCTTACGGCAGTGTTCCAACGGTCTTTACCGTGAATTCACGGACGAAAGACCTGAAAAAGCACGTGTCGGGGCGCCGCCCGACCGAGCAGCGCTCGCTCGGGTACACCAGGGGCCCATCGGCGCCTCCACCGTCGACCAGGGGTGACAGAACGACCGTCACGCGCGCGTCGCCGCGGCGCCGATCGGGCGGGCTCCCCATCGCCGGCGGCGTCGCTCGGGCGGGCGCGAGTGTGGCCGACGAGCCCGCCACGAGCGGCTCGATCGGCGCCGTCGGCGTCCCGTGATTCCACGGGACGGCGGACCCGAGGGATTTCTCTACCGCGGTGAGGCGCGCGGCCCAAAGATGATCAAGGTTCGAATCACCATCGTGATGATGGCCAGGAGGAGCGAGTGATGAGCAACGAAACGACCGTGGTAAACCGAGGAACTGGCGTAGGCGAAACCCATCGAATTCGCGGTTTGGTCAACCTGGTCGCGGGGATCGTCATCGTCGCAGCGGTCGTCTTTGGTGTCGCCGCTGGCGCCGGGGCGATCTGGCACAAGGTAACCGCCACGACGCCGGCCCCGGGTGCGACCGCGAGTGCCGCCGCGCCCGCGAGCACGTCGAGCGCCGTCGCAGTGAAGCTCGAGATCAACCCGCCGCCGCTCGGCGGCGTGAAGGGTGCGGGCGGCGTCGTCCAGGACGCCTTCGTGCCGGGCAGCTTCACGATGACCGTCGGCAAGACCTACGACATCACGATGTACAACTACGACACCCAGTCCCACTCGTGGATGTCGCCCGACCTCAACGTGAGCGTCGTGGCCCCGGCGGGCAGCGCCTCGTCGCCGTCGATCACCCACTTCACGCTCAAGCCCACCAAGGCCGGCCAGATCCAGTGGTTCTGCGCCCTGCCGTGCGACAAGACCGCGATGGCGACCAATGGCTTCATGCGCGGCTACGTGACCGTCAAGGCGTAGCCGACCCCGTTTCTACTGACCCCCCGAACACAAGCCAATACCAAAGGGAGCATTGAATATGAACCGACCACTGACCAAGCTTGCGGCGCTGCTGCTGGCCGTTTCCCCGGCAGTTGCGACGGCGTTCGTCGGCGGCACCGCATCCGCGGCCGCACCGCACCACGTCGTCGAGCACATGCGCTTGATCACGGGCAAGATGGACGGCAAGCCGGGCTGGCCGAAGATCACCAACTCGTCCTGGAAGGTCCGCAAGGGCCAGCTGGTCACGGTCCAGATCGTCAGCTTCGACGACGGCACCGCGCCGCTGATGGGCCAGTACATGTCTGACGCGAACGTCAAGGGCACGCTCAACGGCAAGGAGCTCGTCAACGGCAAGCCCGTCACGACGGTCTCGGACATCAACATCGCGCACACCTTCTCGGTACCGGGCCTGGGCTTCAACATGCCGATCCCCGTCGCGGCGACCGGCGGCCACGTCGTGGTCACGGCGAGCTTTATTGCTTCAAAGACCGGCTCGTTCGTCTGGCACTGCTACGCCCCGTGCGGCAGCGGCACCAACGGCATGGCCGGTGCGATGTCAACCATGGGGTGGATGACGGGCAAGGTGACCGTCGTCGGTTAGAGCCGGCTCGAACACCGTGTTCGAGCGGGAATGCAGTACTCAACCAAGAGGAGAGATGAGATGAAGAACACAGTGACCAAGGCGGCAGCCCTGGTCCTCGCCATGGCCCCCGTACTCGGCGCAGGCGTCGTCAGTGGTGGCGCCGCGAGTGCCGCGACGCCGACCCACGTGACCGAAGTCATGCAGATCCTGACGACCGGCAAGCTGGCCGGCAGTGGTGAGCAGCCGCGCATCACGAATTCGTCCTGGACCGTGCACAAGGGCGAGACCGTGACCATCAAGATCGTGAGCTTCGACGATGGATCCGCGCCATTGATGGGCAAGTACATGAAGTACACGAAGGTCATGGGAACGGCCAACGGCAAGGAAGTCGCCGGCGGCAAGACCGTGAGCAACGTGTCGGACATCAACGTCTCGCACACCTTCACCATCGCCTCACTCGGCTTCAACATGCCCGTGCCCGTCGCCCCGACCGGCAAGAGCATCGTGGTAGTCGCCACCTTCAAGCCGACCAAGACCGGCACGTTCACCTGGAACTGCTACGCGCCGTGCGGCACGGGCAACACCGGGATGAGCGGGGCCATGTCGACCCTCGGCTGGATGACCGGCAAGATCAAGGTCGTTTCATGAGCAGTCGCCACACAACTGGCGCAAGCAACCCCGGGCGCGACAGCGCCCGGGGTCCGCTCGCGCGTCTCGGCGCTATGGACCCGCTCGACCGCCTCGGCCGTCTGAGCTGGCGTCGTCCGGCGACTTTCGTCCGGAACGGTGGTGTGGTCATCGGGTCGATCGCTGGGATCCTGGTCGGGCTCGCCGTGACCGTCGCGCTGGTCGGCGGCATCGCCGCGGGCGTGACCCGGCTCACGCGCTCCAACCCGCCCGCGGCCATTAAGCCGCACGGCCAGGTGACCGAGACAATGAAGATTCAGACGGGCTCGCTCACCAGTTTCGGTGACCAGCCGCAGTACTCGAACCCGGACTGGACGGTGCACGTCGGTGAGCGTGTGACGGTCAAGATCGTGAGCTTCGACGACGGGACCGCCCCGCTCATGGGCGCCCAGATGATGTACGACAAGGTCGAGGGATCGACCACGGGCACCGAGACCGCGGGCGGCAACGAGATTTCGTCAGTCCCCGACACCAACGTCGCCCATACCTTCACCGTGGTGGGGCTTCGCTTCAACATGCCGATTCCGGCGGCGCCCACCGGCAAGTCGATAACGGTCGTCGCCACGTTCATCCCCACCAAGACGGGGACGTTCACGTGGCAGTGCTACGCGCCCTGCGGCGCGGGCACGAATGGCATGGGCGGCGCGATGTCGACCATGAAATGGATGGAAGGCAAGATCAAGGTGACAGCATGACCACGCGACACGAGAACGAGTTGGTGGCCGAGGACGGCGCCGGGCGCGACGAACTGACGGCTGCGGCCGTCACGATCGGCCGGCGCGGACTCCTTCGGGCCGCCGCCCTGGGCAGCCTCGGTGTCGGTGTGCTGGGCGCACTGACCGAGACCCTGGTCGCCGCGGCCGAGCCGGCCACGAGCACGCCGAGCGGACCGGTGAAGCAGTGGTGCATGATCATCGATCTGCGCCTCTGTAACGGTTGCAAGGTGTGCACGACGGCGTGCCAGACGGCGCACTACCTCCACGAGGATCAGACGTGGATGAACGTCTACACGATGACCAACGCGGCCGGTGAGAACTACTTCATGCCCCGTCCCTGCCAGATGTGCGAGGACCCGGCGTGCGTACCGGTCTGCCCGGTCGGCGCGAACTTCCGGACCCCCGAGGGCCTCACCCTCGTCGACCAGAGCAAGTGCATCGGCACGCGCATCTGCATGAACGCCTGCCCCTACGACGCGCGCTACTTCAACTGGTCCGACCCGGTTCCGGCGCCGCGCCAGCCCTTCAAGCAGGAGCCCGAGTGGCCCGTGCCCCAGGTCAAGGGGACCGTCGGCAAGTGCATCGAGTGCGCGGCGATGCTGCCCACCGGCCAGCTGCCCGAGTGCGTGACCAACTGCCCGATGGGCGTGCTCTACTTCGGCGACCTGACCTCAGACGCCGCGGTGAACGGCATGGGCGCGACGATCAAGATCTCGACGTACCTCGCCGAGAACGACGCCATGGTCTTCAAAGAGGAGTACGGCACACACCCACGCGTCTACTACATCCCCGGCCACGGCCAGGACCTGAACAACAACCCGAGCGCGTGATGACGCGGATGACTGGAGGGAACCGATGACTGACGTCATCATTCCGAACGCGGGGCGCGAGCAGTCGACGCCTCAAAACGCAGACCTGCGGGCGGCCGCGTTGCGCCCGGTGCTCGAGACACCGCGCTGGTGGTGGCCGTCGATCATCGTGCTGACGGTGCTCGTCCTGGGCGGCATCGCCGCGTGGATCTACCAGGTCGCCAACGGCCTGGGCACGGCGGGCTACAGCGACGGCGCCTTCTGGGCGATCTACGAGGCCAACCTCGTGACCTTCATCGGTGTGAGCTACGGCGGTGCCGTGGTGTCGGCGATCCTTCGCCTGACCCACGCCGCCTGGCGCGCGCCGCTGACGCGCATCGCCGAGGCCACGGCCCTGGTCACACTGCCGATCGGGATGGTCTTCATCATCCCGCACCTGGGTGACCCGAGCCGGATCTGGGAGCTCGTCTGGCCCCCGTACTGGAACCTCACCTCGCCGATCCTCTGGGACTTCTTCGCGGTGAGCACGTACCTGCTGGCGACGATCGTCTTCTTCTACCTGCCGCTGGTACCCGACGCCGCGATCGCCCTCGAGACGCTCGAAGGCGAGGCGCCCAGCACCCGCGTGACGGTGCGCAAGACCCTCTACCGCGTCCTCGTCGGCCGCTTCGGCGGCACGCCGTACGAGCGCGGGCGGCTGAACGGCGCGATCGGGCTGATCGCCATCATGATCATCCCGATGGCGGTCTCGGTGCACTCGGTGCTGTCCTTCGCGTTCGCGTCGTCGTCGCGGGCCGGCTACATGGAGACGATCCTGCCGGTCTACTTCGTCGTGGCCGCCCTGTACTCGGGCGTCGCGCTCGTGGTGCTGACGGTCGCCGCGTCGCGCAAGCTGTTCCACCTCGAGGCCTTCGTCACCCCCCGGCACTTCGTGCGCCTCGGGTTCTTGATGATCGCTTTCGGTGCGGCGTACTTGTATCTGACCTTCACCGAGTACCTGATCGACGGCTACTCGGGCACGGCCGGCGCGTCGGCCTGGGTGTACCAGATCGTCGCGGGTCGCTACGCGATCCCGTTCTGGATCTACTTCGTCGCGGGGGGCATCGCGCCCCTGTTCATCATGATGTTCAAGCGGCTGCGCACGACCAGTGGTGTCGTGGTGGCCTCCTTGCTCGTCGTGGCCGCGCTCTGGATCAAGCGGCTCGTCATCGTCATCCCCCCTGCGACCGAGCCGCTTGTCAACTCACCCCTCGCCAAGGGCGGCGTGCTCGCCGGCAACTGGGGCACGTATCACTTCACGTGGGTGCCGATCTCGATCACGCTGGCGGCGACGGCGGCCATCCCGCTGCTCCTGCTGGTGGTCTTCCGCTTCTTCCCGATCCTGTCGGTGTCCGAGATCGAAGAGCTCGCCGAGGAGCATGGAACCCAGGAGGTGGGCGCATGATGTCAGTAGCCAATTTCTCTCGTCGTGCGACGCGCGTCCTGGCGGGACTGAGCGGCGCGGTGCTGCTGAGCGTCGCCGCGGCGGCCCTGCCGGCGGCGGCCGCGACTGGCACCACGCTCGGGCTGACCTCGGGCAGCCCCGCGTCGCACCAGGGCGTCGAGTTGACGGGTCAGGTGGACACGGCCTCAACGCCCGTGGCCGGGGCGACGGTCAACTTCTACGTGCACGTCGAGGAGTTCGCCGGCGCGCCGTTGCTGCTCATCGGCACGGCGACGACCAACGCCGCCGGCGTCGCGTCGATCGTCTACCAGCCCACGTGGGCCGGCACGCAGAACTTCGAGGCCTCCGCGCTCGACAGCACGGGTGCGGTGCTCGCCACGACGTCACTGACCGTGCAGGCCGCGCGCACCGACCCGTTCGCGGGCGCGGTCGAGAGCCTGCGGCCCGACGGGCTCATCGGCCGGTGGACCGTGCTGGTGCTGCTGGCGCTGGTGATCGGCGTGTGGCTCACGCTCATCGCGCTGGTCGTTCGCGTCCAGCAGGGGCCGGTGAAGGCCGCTCGGTAAGCACGCTGCGCGTGGCGCAACGCACGCAGGCGACTCGCTCGGGTCCGGACATCGTCCGGTCCCGAGCGAGTTGTCGTGTGCGGTAGATTCCGGTCGTGCCCGGTCACGCCCTCGAGGCGGTACGCCTCTCCAAGCACTTCGGACCGACCAGGGCCGTTGACGATCTCAACTTGGCGGTGGACGCCGGCGAGGTGGTCGGGTTCCTCGGACCCAATGGCGCCGGCAAGACGACGACCCTGCGGCTCCTGCTCGGGCTCTTGCATCCGACATCGGGTACCGCGTCGATCCTCGGACACCGCGCCGGGTCCGACGACGCGCGCCGTGTCGCCGCCTTCGTGCCCGGCGAGGTGGTGCTCTGGCCCCAGCTGACCGGGCTCGAGGCCATCTCGCTGCTCGGATCCCTGCACGGGGAGTTCGACGCGGCGTACCGCGACGAGCTCATCGAGCGCTTCGAGCTCGACCCGGGCAAGCGCATCCGGGCCTACTCCAAGGGCAACCGCCAGAAGGTGGCGCTGGTCAGCGCCTTCATGACCCGCGCGCCGGTGCTCTTGCTCGACGAGCCCACGGCCGGGCTCGACCCACTGATGGAACGGGTCTTTCGCGACTGCGTGCTCGACGCGCAGCGTCGCGGTCAGGCGGTGCTGCTCAGTTCGCACCTGCTCGCCGAGGTGCAGCACCTCTGCGAGCGCGTCGCGATGATTCGCGAGGGTCGACTCGTGACGGTGTCGGCGATCGACGAGCTGCGCGCGGTGGCGGGCGTCGAGCTCGACGTCGCGGGGACCTTCGACGACCTGGCGTCGGTCCCGGGCGTCAGCGTCGTCGCCACCGAGGGCGACGAGGTCCGCGTGCGCGTCACCGGACCCATCGAGCCACTTCTCGCCGTGCTCGGCCGGGGCCGGGTCACGTCGCTGCGCACCCACGAGACGAGCCTCGAAGAGATCTTCCTCTCGTATTACGACGACTCGCGGGGCTAGGTGGGGCCGCGCACCGCTCGCGGGGTGACCTGGCGCCAGGTGCGCCTCTCGACGATCGTCATGGCGGCGCTGCTCGTGGTGATCGTCACCGTGTCGGTCGCCACCTACAACGCGAGCGGCGGTGCGCTCGCGCTGACGAGTGTCTCGGTGCTGTTGCGCAACCCGGCCTTCCGCGCGCTCTACGGGGACTTCACGAGACTCGACACCGCCGGGGCGTACGTGCTGTGGAAGGTGGGCATCGTCGTGACCCTCGCGGTGGCGATCTGGGCGGCCCTCGCCGCGACCCGGGTCACCCGCGGCGCCGAGGACACGGGGACCTGGGACCTGCTCGTCATCGAGCGGGCCCCCCGCGCGACCGTCTACCGCCAGAGCGTCGGCGTGCTCGCACTCACGGGGCTCGCCGCGGGTGCCGTGGTGTTCGCGACGCTCGTCGCCAACGGCCAGCGCGTCACCGACAGCGCCCTCTACGGCGCCGGCCTGACGGGGCTCGCCTGGTGCGCCCAGGCGACCGGCCTCGTCGCCTCCGAATTACTGGCACCGCGGCGCTCGGCCTCCCAGCTCGCCCTCGGGGCGATCGGCGTCGCCTACCTGGCGCGCATGGTGGCCGACGCGTCGACGCACGGGTCGTGGCTGGCGGTCCTCACGCCCTTCGGGTGGCTCGAACGCGTGGGCGCGTTCCAGCGTCACCACGCGCTCTGGCTGGTGCCGCTGCTCGTGCTGCCGGTCGTCGCGGTGGCGGTCGTGGCCCCGGTCGCGGGCCGTCGCGACGTGGGCGCGGCCTGGTGGCACCGCACCGACCGCGGGCGGCTGCGCCCCGGCCTGCTCACGTCGCCCTGGCGCTTCGCCTGGCGCGAGCTCGCGAGCACGATCGTCGTCTGGCTCGTCGTCACGAGCGTGGTCGGGATGGTCATCGGTTACCTCGCCGACGCGCTGGTCTCCTTCACCCGCAGCGACCCGTCCTTTCAGGCACTGCTTGAGCGGTGGCACGCGGGCGAGCTCGTCTCGGTGCGCGGTTACGTCGGCGAGATCAGCACGTTCCTCGCCCTCGGGCTCGGCTTCTTCGTCGTGTCGGTGGTCGCCACGGTCGGCGCGGACGCCGTGTCGGGCCGGCTGGAGATTCCCCTCGGCAACGGCGCGGGCCGACGCGCCTGGCTCGGCGCGACGTGCGTGGTCGCGGCCGGCGGGGCGGTGCTCGTCGCCGTCGTGACCGCGCTGGGCATCTGGATCGGTGTCGGCTCGAGCGGCGCGGCGCTGTCCTTCGGGCTGGCGCTCGCGGCGACGGCCAACGCGCTCACCACGGCGCCGCTCGTGCTCGGGGTCGCCGCGCTCGCCGTGGCCGCGGCGCCGCGGGTGGCCCAGGTCGCCCTCGGCGGCCTGCTCGCGCTCAGCTATCTCGACGCCGCCCTCGGGCCCGCCCTGCACTGGCCGACGGCGGTCGTGGACGCGTCGCTCTACCACTACGCCCGGCTCGTGCCGGCCGTCGCCGCGAACTGGGCGACGGTGGCGTGGTTCGCGGCGCTCGGCGTGCTCGCCGTCGCGATCGCGACGGAGTGGTTCGCGCGGGCCGACCTCGCGGGTTGAACTATTTGGGCTGCATGCGGATGCCGGCGTCCACGCGGATCGACTCGGCGTTCATGTAGCTGTTGGCGAGCAGCTCGACGGCCATCGAGGCGTACTCGGTCGCGTAGCCGAGGCGCTTGGGGAAGAGCACCCCGGCGCCGAGGCGCGCCTTGAACTCGTCGGACTGGGGTCCCGTGCCGTAGATGGGGGTGTCGATCAGGCCGGGCAGGATGCAGTTGGCGCGCACGCCGATGGCGGCGAGGTCGCGCGCGAGCGGCAGCGTCAGGCCGACGATCCCGCCCTTGGAGGACGAGTAGGCGACCTGGCCGATCTGGCCGTCCTCGGCGGCGACCGACGCGGTGTTGACGATGGCGCCGCGCAACCCGTCGACGTCGGGGGTGTTGTGGCTCATCTTGGTCGCCGCGAGCCGGCAGACGTTGAAGGTGCCGATGAGGTTGATCTCGATGACCTTGCGGTAGAGGTCGAGGTCGTGGGCCGAGGCGTACTCGCCGTCCTTGCCGATCGTGCGCGTGGCCCAGCCGATGCCGGCGCAGTTGACCACCGACCACAGGGGCGCCATGGCGCTCGCCGCCTCGACCGCGGCGATGACCTGGTCGGTTTCGGTCACGTCGCAGTGGGCGTAGGCGCCACCGATCTCGGCGGCGATCTCGGCGCCGCGCTGGTCGTTCAGGTCCGCGACGACGACCTGCACACCGCGGGCCGCCAGGGCGCGGGCGGTCGCCTCGCCGAGGCCGGACGCGCCGCCGGTGACGATGGCCGATGTGTTGTTCAGTTCCATGACTTCTCCTCGAGTAACCGGACACGCCGGTGCCGCTCTCGAGTCAAGCAGAAATCGGGTTACCGCTCAGTCAGGCGCCTAGCGTGGACCCGTGACTTCGCTCTATGACTTCGATCGCGACGGGCTCGCGGCCCTGCTCGAGGGCGAGCCGCGGTACCGCGTGGACCAGCTGTGGCGGGGCCTGTGGGTCGAGGGCCGCGACCTCGCCGACGTCACCACCGTGCCCGCGGGCCTGCGCGCGAGCCTGGCGTCGAGCTACCCCTCGACGCTCTCGCCACGCGCCGACGTCGCGAGTGACCGCGGCTCGACGCGCAAGTGGGTCTTCGAGCTGGCCGACGGCGCGACGATCGAGACCGTCCTCATGGTCTACGAGGACCGGGTCACGGTGTGCGTGTCGAGCCAGGCGGGCTGCGCGATGGGCTGCACGTTCTGTGCGACGGGCCAGGCCGGCTTCACGCGCCAGCTCACCGTGGGCGAGGTCGTCGAGCAGGTGCTCTACGCGACGCGCGCCGCCGCGCCGCGGCGTCTCTCCAACGTGGTCTTCATGGGCATGGGCGAGCCGCTCGCCAACTACCCGGTCACCGTCGAGGTCGTGCGGCGCTTGCACGACGCGCGCGGGCTCAGCGCGCGCCACCTGACGGTCTCGACCGTGGGCGTGGTGCCGGGCATCGAGCGACTGGCTGGCGAGGGGCTGCCGATCACCCTCGCGGTGAGCCTGCACGCGGCCAACGACGAGACCCGCGATTCGCTCGTCCCGCTCAACCGGCGCTACCCGCTCGCGCGCCTCTACGAGGCCTGCGAGCGGTGGGTCGACGCGACCGGTCGGCGGCTCAGCTTCGAGTGGGCGCTCATCGACGGCGTGAACGACACCGACCGGGCCCGCGACGAGCTCGTCGAGTACGCCGCGGGGCTGCGCGCGCACGTCAACCTGATCCCGCTCAACCCGACGCCGGGCTACCTCGTGCGCGGTTCGGCCCCCGAGCGGGTCCGGGCCTTTCGCGACGGGTTGGTCGCGCGCGGGGTGAACGCCACGGTGCGCAACACCCGCGGCCGCTCCATCGACGCGGCCTGCGGCCAGCTGGCCGCGGTCACCAACGCGAAGCGGTCGCTGTCGGTGCGCTCACGCCGCGTCGCGCCAGAAGGCGGGTCGCCAGCGCACGAGTAGCCACGCGCCGATGACGCACGCGAGCCCGCCCGAGACGATCGAGAACTCGGTCGTCACGAGGCTCGCCACGGCGCCCGACTCGAGGTCGCCCAGGCGCGGGCCGCCCGTCACCACGGCGAGCTGGATCGAGGAGATGCGGCTGCGGTACTCGTCGGTGATCGCGTTCTGCAGGATCGTGTTGCGCAGCACCGTCGAGATCACGTCGGCCGCGCCGGCCACGGCGAGACAGGCGAGCCCGATCCAGATCACGTGCACGACGCCAAAGACCGCCATCGCGCCGCCCCAGAGCGCGACGACGAGCACCACGAGGCGACCGCGGCGGCGCACGCGGGCGATCCAGCCCGTCGCGACGGCCATCGCCAGGGCGCCCACGCCCGGGGCGGCGTAGAGGAGCCCGAGCACGCGGGGCCCGCCGTGGTAGATGGTGAGCGCCACCGCGGGAAAGAGGGCGCGCGGCAGGCCGAAGACCATGGCGTTGAGGTCGATCAGGTAGACGGCCTGGGCCGTGCGGTTCGCGCGCACGTAGCGGAAGCCGTCGCGAATGGCGCGCAAGACCGCGACGCCGTCGCGCTCGGCGCTCGGGGGGATCGGCCGCATGAACGACGTGGCGACCGCGAGCACGGCGAAGGTCCCCGCGTCGATCCAGTAGCACGACGCGATGCCGACCGCGGCGAGCAGCACGCCAGCGATCGCGGTACCGAGGATCGTCGCGACGTTGACAATGACCTGGTTGATCGAGTACGCGGCGACGAGCTCGTCGGGGCCCACGAGCAGCGGGATGGTCGCGGTGCGGATCGGGCCCGCGAAGCCGCCGGCGCCGGCCGCGAGGGCCGCGAGCACGAGCAGCGCCGCGAAGTGGCTGTGCGCGGGGCTCGCGTTGAGCGCGAGCGCGCCGCTCAGCAGCCCGAGCACGACCGAGCTGAGCACGAAGAGGTGGCGGCGGTCGTAGCGGTCGCCGAAGGCGCCGCCCCAGAGCGACCCGGCGATCAGCGCCGGGAGCTGGATGAGGCTGGCGACGCCCACCAGCAGACTCGAGTGGGTCTCGCGGTAGACCTGGTAGGGGACGGCGACGACGGTGAGGTTGCTGCCGAAGAGCGAAACCAGCTGGCCAGCGACCAGAAGCCGGAAATCGCGGTGGTGGCGAAGGGGACCGACGTCCACCAGGAGGCGAGGCATCCATTTATGGTACGGGACTATTGTTTCCGAGGGCCGGGCTGAAGGAGAGTCGATGATTAAAGACGAGCTGGTCCAACTGCTCACCCCCGAAGGCGAGCGCGTTTCGCATCCCGAGTACCGCAGCGAACTCGGGCGCGAGGAGATACTCGGCTTCTATCGCGACATGGTGATCGTGCGGCGCCTGTGCAACGAGTCGACCTCGCTGCAGCGCCAGGGTCAGCTCGCGCTGTGGGCGCCCCTGCAGGGTCAAGAAGCGGCCCAGATCGGCGCCGGCCGGGCGCTGGCGCCGATGGACTTCACGTTCCCGAGCTACCGCGAGCACGGCGTCGCCTGGACGCGGGGTGTCCCCCCGCGCGACATGCTGCGGATCTTTCGCGCGACGACCTCGGGCGGCTGGGACCCCCAGCGGTACCGCCACTCGCTGCCCATGGTGGTGCTCGGCGACCAGACCCTGCACGCCGTCGGCTACGCGATGGGCATCCAGCGCGACGGCGCGGACGAGGCGGTCATGACGTTCTTCGGCGACGGCGCCTCGAGCCAGGGCGACGTGCTCGAATCCTTCGTCTGGGCGGCGTCGTTCAACGCGCCCGTCGTGTTCGTGCTGCAGAACAACCAGTGGGCGATCTCCGAGCCGACGTCGCTGCAGACCAAGATCCCGCTGTACCACCGGGCCCACGGCTTCGGCTTCCCCGGGGTGCGCGTGGACGGCAACGACGTGCTGGCCATGTACGAGGTCGCCAAGCGCGCCATGGACAACGCCCGCGCCGGCGGCGGCCCGACCCTGATCGAGGCCTACACCTACCGCATGGGCGCGCACACCACCTCGGACGACCCGACGCGCTACCGCGTGGACGCCGAGGTCGAGGTGTGGCGCCACCGCGACCCGATCGAGCGGGTGAAGGCCCTGCTCGCACGGGAGTTCGGCGTGCACAAGGCCACCTTCGACGAGGTGGCCGCCGAGGCCGAGCAGCTCGCGCTGCAGCTGCGCGAGGACGTCCTCGCGATGGACGCGCCCGAGCCGACCATGATGTTCGACCACGTCTACGCCGAGCCCCACGCGCTCACCGAGGCTGGCCGACGCGAGATGATCGAGCTCGGAAGATCGG
>JAKAPH010000118.1 GCA_021807265.1 Actinomycetes bacterium
GTGCCGCTGCGCGCCGTCGCGGCTCGCGCCAAGGCCATGGTCCGTGCGGCGGACGCGAGCGAGTTGGGCGCGACCTCGAGCGGCGTCGACGGGGTGCCCCGTGGCTACGGCGCATTCACGATTCCGCTGGCCCGGATGGTGGCGTCGGTCAGCGACGCGCGGTTGCCGACTGACGCCGAGTCACTGCGACGATTCAAGCGCTCGCTCCAACCCGGTGCGCGTCGGCCGCCGAGCGGACACTTCGCCGACCTGTGCTTCGCTGACACGGCGCTGTCGGCGCGAGCACGATCCGGCGGTGTGCGCCACCATCGACCATCGGTGAGCGGGGTCGTCTTGGCCTACCCGAGTCGACTGCTCACCGACGAGCAGCGACGAGCCTTCGCGGCACCCGCACGTCGACACGGCGGCGTCGTGGTGGTCGACCAATCGGGCTCGATGGACCTCGACCGGGCGACGCTCGCGACACTCGCGCGACGTGCCCCCGACTCGCTCGTCGTCGGCTACAGCCATCGTCCGGGCGACACGGCGTCGACGCCCAACGCCTGGATACTCGCCAACCGAGGGGGTGTCGTCGACCAGGTGCCGAGCGGCAACGTCGGCAACGGCGTGGACGGACCGATGCTCCGTTGGGCGGTGGCCCATCGGCGGGTCGGCGAGCCGGTCGTCTGGGTGAGCGATGGCCAGGTGACCGACTCGGCGGACTATCCCGACGCTGAACTGGCGCGCCAGTGCGCCCGGCTCGTCTTGACCCATCGCGTGGTGATGGTGCGAACGCTCGATGAGGTGTCAGACGCGCTCCGATCGAAGCATCGGCGCCGACCCTGGAGCGAGTTTGGTCGCGTGGGCCGCGCCATCAGGGAGATTAAGGGCGAGAATCCGTACGTGTCCCTTCGCTGAACGAGGGCTTGTCAAACGAACACCTGTTCGCTACGATACGAACAGGTGTTCGTCTACAAGGAGGCAGCGATGTCCGCAGTTGCACTGACGGAATACGAGATTCGTCCCCCCGCCAGGCCCCACCTGCACCTCGTCGAGCAGTCGAGCGTGCCGTGGCGCTCGGGGATCAACCTCGCGAGTCGCCGCCTCGCGCGGGCTCGCCGCCGCCGTCAGCGCCAGCGCGCGCTGCTCGGTCTCGCCGTGGGTATTGGTTTGGTGGTGCTCGCGTGGCCGGGCCACGCCTTTGGCGGCACGACGGGCAGTGGCCTGCCCACCGATCTGGCCACGGGCACCACGCTCGCCTCCGGCATGGTCTACGTCGTCCAGGCCGGTGACAGCGTCGACTCGATCGCGCGTCTCGTCAACCCACTCGACCCGGCATACGCCCGCCGCGCGCTCGTCAACGAACTGCGATCGAGCGTGGTAATCCCCGGTGAGCACGTGCTTATACCATAATTTCTTGAAAATTGCGTGTATCGTGACGGGGATGCGTTGCCCCTTCTGCTCGGCTGATGACGACCGCGTGGTCGATTCACGCCTGGCCGAAGACGGCGTGGCGATTCGCCGCCGGCGCGAGTGTGCGGGGTGCGGCCAGCGCTACACGACCTTCGAGCGGATCGAAGAAGTCGGGCTCGTGGTGGTAAAGCGCTCCGGGGAACGCGAACCCTTCGACCAATCCAAGATCCTGATGGGCATCCGGGCGGCGTGCAAGAACCGACCGGTCGACGAGGGTGTCATGGAGCGCATAGCCTCGTCGGTCGAGGAGTCGATGCGCCTCTTGAGTCGCGATGTGTCGAGCGAGGAAATCGGCCGCGCGACGCTCGACGCACTGCGACCGATCGACGACGTCGCGTACGTGCGTTTCGCGTCGGTCTACAAGGGCTTCGAGGGCACCGAGGACTTCGCGCGCGAAATCGGCATGCTCGTCAAGGCGACCGCGCCCAAACTCCGGAGCTGACGATGCGCAACCTGCGCCTCCAACCCCAGCGTGCGCTGGCCGTTTACGCGCACCCCGATGACGCCGACGTCGCCGCTGGCGGCGTGCTCGCGCAATGGGCGAGCGAGGGCTGCGAGGTCCACATGGTGGTGGTCTGCGACGGCTCCAAGGGTTCCCATACGGGTCAGACCGACGCGAAGTCGCTGCGTGGCGTTCGCCGCTCCGAGTTCGAGGCTGCCGCCGCGCTGCTCGGCGTGGCGTCGGTGGTGGGCCTCGACCATCCCGACGGCGACGTGGTCAATGACGTGGTCCTGCGCGGCGAGCTGGTGTCACTGATTCGTTCGCTCCGGCCCGACGTCGTCATTGGCCACGACCCGACCGCCACCTTCTTTGGTGGGGTCTACGTGAATCACCACGATCATCGCGAGACGGGCTGGGCGCTGCTCGACGCCGTCGCGCCCGCCGCCGCCATGCCGCTGTACTTTCCCGAGTACGGTGCCGCCCACCAGGTACGTCACCTGCTGCTGAGCGGCACCCACGAGCCGGACGTCGTCGTGGACATCACGCGCACCATCGATCGCAAGGCCGCGGCGGTGCTGGCGCACGCCTCCCAGCTGGGCAGTGACGCCGCCGACGTTCGCGAGGTTGTCTACGGTCGGGCCGAACAAGCTGGTCGTCCGGTGGGTGTCGCGTACGGCGAAGCGTTCCGCAGTGTCCAGCTCACCAACTGACCGGCCCACGGTCGACGACGCGCCAATTCTGCACGTCGACCTCGACGCCTTCTTCGCCTCCGTGGAGATTCTCGACGACCCCACGCTCGCCGATCGGCCGATAGCGGTTGGTGGCGCGGGCGAACGTGGGGTCATCGCGAGTGCCAGCTACGAGGCGCGCCGCTTTGGGGTGCGCAGCGGCATGCCGAGCGTGCTCGCGCGACGGCGCTGTCCCGAGATGGTGATCCTCCCGGGCCGGTTCGACCGCTACGAGGAGTACTCGCGGCGCTTCCGTGACATCGTGACCGACCTGACGCCAATGGTCGAGGCGATCGGGCTCGATGAGCTCTTCGCGGATCTGCGGGGACTGCGCCGCATGGGTACCCGTCCCGTTGAGGCGGCCTGGGCGTTGCGCGGACGAATTGAGAACGAGCTGCACCTCGACTGCGGCGTGGGGTTGGCCCGCAACAAGCTCTTCGCGAAGCTGGCGTCCAAACGCTCCAAGCCCAACGTGGTGAACGGCCGCATCACACCGGGTGCGGGAGTCGTCTGGGTTGACCCGACGACCGAGCGCCAGTGGCTCACCGAGCTGCCGGTCGGGGCACTGTGGGGTGTGGGACCGGCGACCACCGCCAAGTTGCACCGGCTCGGCCTGCGATGGGTGCGCGACCTCGCCGCGGTGGAGGAATCGGTGCTCGCGGCCCACGTCGGGCCGGCAATGGCGGCGACCCTGGTCGCCTACGCGCACGGCGACGACCGGCGCGAAGTGGTTGTCGACCGCGGCGCGAAGTCGCTCGGTCACGACCAGACCTTCGCGAAGTCCTTGCGGACCGTTGCCGAGGTCCAGGACGCGGCGCGCGCTCACGCGGCGGTAGTGGCGCGGGCGCTGCGCGCGCACCACCAGCTCGCTCGCACGATCACCCTGGTGATTCGCTTCGACGATCTGCGAACCGTGTCACGGTCACAGACGCTGTCCTTTGGCGTCGATGACGACGGCGCGATTGCGCTGATCGGCGCGGCGTTGGCCGAGACCGTCGAGTTGACCCAGTCCGTGCGACTCGTCGGACTGTACGCCTCGTCGTTCCTCGAGCGAAGCGCCCTCGAGATCCAGCTCACCCTGCCGATGGCGATCGAAGCGCCCTCCGCGCGCGAGGGGATCGAGGAAGCGTCGCGGGCGCGACAAGTCGGCTTTGCGGGACTGCGCGACGCCATTGACGAGGTACGCCAGCGCTTCGGACGTTCGGCGCTCGGCACCGTCGCCGAGCTCGACGAGCACGGCGTAAACGTGGCGACCCAACGGGGTCGCAATGCCTTCGGCCCCGATTCGACACCGCCGGCAACCTAGCCAGCGCACCGATGCCAAATCGTGGCCGGGGCACGGTAGGTTACCCCTGGGCAGCGTCGCTGGTCGG
>JAKAPH010000119.1 GCA_021807265.1 Actinomycetes bacterium
GTCGACGGCGGTGTCGTGACGGTAAGAAAATGCCACCGCGAAGTAGAATCATGCAACCATGCACCGTCAACGCAATTCGTCGTCGCACGGACGAATCGCTCCTCGGGCGATGGCGCTGGCGCTGGTCGCCGCGCTCGGCGCGCCGATGGCGGCACCGGCGGGGGCCGCCACCTCCACCGCGTCGAAGCTCGCCAACTGCCGGGTCGAGATGCCCTCGCTCGAGTACGCCAGCGGTCACCTCACCGTGGCCACGGACAACCCCGTCTCATCGCCGTGGTACCTCCAGAACCACCCCGCCAACGGCCAGGGCTACGAGGCCGGCGTGGTCTACGCCGTCGCGAGCCAGCTGGGGATAGCGCGCCACAACGTGACCTGGGTCGTCCAGCCCTACGCGTCGAGCTACGCCGCGGGCAAGAAGCCCTACGACTTCGACGCGAACGAGGTCACCTTCGCCAAGTCCCGGCTCAAAGATGTCGGCTTCTCCACCTCCTACTACGACCTGCACCAGGCGATCGTCGCCCTGACGGGCAGCCCGATCGTCGCGAACCACGCCCCGCGCCAGCTGCGCACCTACCGCTACGGCGGCCTCGCGGGCACGCCGGGCTTGGCCTACATCACGCGCTACATCCACCCGCGCACGAAGACCACGTCGTACGCGACGATGGCGGCGCTGGTGGCCGCGCTGAAGAACGGCGCGATCGACGCGCTCGTCATCGACACCCCGACGGGCAAGTACATGACCACCTCCCAGCTGGTTAACGCCAACGGCAGCCCCTTCGCCACGGTGGTGGGCCAGTTCCCCTCGACGGGCGACCACTACTCCCTGGTCTTTCGCAAGGGCAACCCGCTCATCGGCTGCGTCGACCTCGCCCTGGCGGCGCTTCGCGCCAACGGCACCATGGCGTCGCTCACGAAGCGCTGGCTCGGCGCCTACACCCAGGTGCCGACGATCGCCCCCTAGCTAGGACGCCAGCGAGCGGATCTCGGGCATGGCGACGGCGATGTCGAACAGCTCCTGGTCGCGGTCCCACGTGAGGTGCTCGCGCACGCGCTCCATCGGCAGCCAGACGAGGTCGTCGACCTCCTCGTTGGGCTCGAAGTCGCCGCCGTCGACCTCCATGAGGTAGTACGCGACGATCTTGGGCCGACCCTTGCGGTGGGTGTAGTTCGTGGTGCCGATGAAGCGCACCACCCGGCAGTGCATCGAGGTCTCTTCGAGCACCTCACGCAGCGCGGCCTGCTCGAAGGTCTCGTCCCGGTCGAGCTTGCCCTTGGGGAACGTCCAGTCGCCGCGCGACTCGCGGTAGATGCACGCGATCTCGGTGTGGCCCGTCGAGGTCACGCGCATGATGATGCCACCGGCCGCGCGAATCAGGTCGCTCGGCGCGTCGCGCGGGACGATCAACTCGCCAGTCATGAGGTACACGTCGCTAACGGTAGGGCACGCACGATGCCTCCCACGGTATTCGATGCGCGCACCCGGGTGGTTCCGCCCACGCTTCGTAGAGTGGAGACCATGCTCTCGGTCACCCTCGCGCTGCCGTGGCGGCTCGTGACCTATCTCATCGCCGGGGTGGCCGCGGGCGTGGCCAATGGAATCGCTGGTGGCGGCACGTTCATCACCTTTCCGACGATGCTCGCCCTGGGCGTGGGGGCCCTGCAGGCGAACGTCTCCTCCACGGTCGGCGTGGTGCCCAGTTACTTCGGCGGCATCCGGGGCTTTCGTACCGAGATCCGGCGCCACTCGTCCATCGTCGCCACGCTCGCCCCGATCTGCCTGGCGGGCACGCTCGTGGGCACCGCCTTGCTGCTGCTCGGCTCGTCGCGGGCCTTCGAGTCGATCGTGCCGTGGCTCATCGGCGGCGCCACGGTCGTCTACGCCCTCTCGCCGCGCATCACCGCGCGCCTCGCGCACCTCGACCACCACCACCCGTCGCGCCGGCGGGTGCTGTACATCGGGGTGTTCCTCGCGTCGATCTACGGCGGCTACTTCGGCGCGGGCCTGGGCATCATGCTGCTCGCCATCATGGCCGTGGCCCTGCCACTGGAACTCGCCGAGCTGCAGGGACTGCGCAACCTGCTCTCGCTGATCATCAACGTGGTGGCCGCGGTGGTCTTTCTCGTGCGCGGCCACCTCGCCCAGGAGGCGATCTACATGATCCTGGTGGGCACCCTCGTCGGCGGGTGGTTGGGCACCGTCGTGATCCGCCGGCTGCGACCGGCCACCGTGCGCTGGCTGATCGTCGCCATCGGTGCGGTCACGACGATCCACCTCGCGCTCGCGGCGTGAGTGGCGAATTGTTGACTATTCCACTAGGATTTGTGGGATGAAGCGGTTGCTCTCGTTCCCCAACCCCGTCAATGACGCCGCGGCGCGCACGGTCGCCCTCGGCGTGGTCGCGATGGCCCTCGTGGCGCTCGTCGGCGACGTGCGCTGGATGATGGTGCCACTCACCTACGGCTTTCTCGCGCGGGTGTTCACGGGTCCGACGCTGTCGCCCCTCGGCCAGTTCGCCACCCGGGTCGCCGGACCCCGGCTCGTCGCGTGGCGCCGCGAGGTGCCCGGTCCGCCCAAGCGCTTCGCCCAGGGCATCGGCGCCGTGCTGACGCTCGCGACGAGCGCGCTCTGGCTGAGCGTCGGCTGGTCGGCCGCGCGCTGGCTCCTCGTTCCCCTGATCGGCGCCGCGTCGCTCGAGGGCTTCTTCGGGTACTGCGTCGGCTGTGCGATCTTCGGCCAGCTGATGCGCTTTGGCGTCGTGCCGCCGTCGATCTGCGCCGAGTGCGGCGACCTTCGCAAGCGCTACGCGGCCGCGGGCTTCGCCGTCACCGACGAAAGTTGATCGCCTGCGCGTCGGGCGCGCGACGAGTTTTCTAGGCTGGCCTGGTGAACCGCCGATCCCCCCTCGCGCCGATCGCGGCGTTCGCGCTCGCCGTCGTCGCCGGACTCGTGCCGCTCGCGAGCGCCCAGGGCGCCCAGGCCCGCGTCGTCGTCGCTCGGCCCGTCGCCATTCCGGCCACGCTCACCAGCGTCGCCGGACCGATCACCACGTCCTTTGACGTCGCGCTCGTCGAGCCCGACCACGCGGCACTGACCACATTCCTCGGCGAGCTCACGAACCCCGCGTCGCCCAACTACCGGCACTTTCTCACCACGGCGCAGTTCGCCGCGCGCTTCGGCGCGCGCGCCAGCGTCGTCGACGCGGTGCGCCGCTACTTCGCGTCCTTTCACCTGCACGTGGGCGCGCTGAGCCGCGGCCACGTCATCCTGCCCGTCACGGGCTCGACGACCGACATCGCCCGGGCCTTCGCGGCGACGGTCACGACGGTGCGCACCGCCACCCACCTCGCCGCCCAGTTCACGACGCCGGCCACCCTGCCCGCGCCGATCGCCCACGACGTGCGCGCCGTCGCGGGGCTCTCGACGGTCGTCACCCCGCACGCCCTCGCGCTCTCGTCGCGCGTGGTCGGTCACGCGAGCGCCCCGACGACGTGCGCGAACGCGACGGGCGGCCAGTCGCCAACGGCGACTACGCCCAACTCGCTCGGCGGCTACAGCGCGCAGCAGCAGGCCCGCCTCTATGGTCTCACCAGCGCGTGGGCGAACGGCTTCACCGGCGCGGGCCAGACGATCGCGGTCTACGAGCTCGCCCAGTACAGCCCGAGCGACCTCGCGACCTACTACTCCTGCTACGGACTCACCTCGACGATCACCAACGTCAAGGTCGACGGGGGCGCGACCGGTTCCTACAGCGACGAGGCGACCCTTGACGTCGAGGAGGCGTCGGTGCTCGCCCCGGGGGCCACCATCGCGGTCTACGCCGCACCGAACAACTCCGCGGGCCCGATCGACGCCTACCAGCAGATCGCCGACGACAACACCGCCTCGATCGTCACGACCTCGTGGGGCACCTGCGAGCAGGACCCCAACGGCGCGGTCAACGCCGAGCAGGCGATCTTCGAGCAGATGGCGGCCCAGGGACAGACC
>JAKAPH010000120.1 GCA_021807265.1 Actinomycetes bacterium
CGTGACTTGGGCGAGGCCGCGAGGAGCAGTTGCGTGGCGTTCTCCGATCGCGCCACCGCCACGAGGCTCGCCGCGACGTCGGTGCCCACGACTTCCACGTAGCGGCCACCGAGCTCCTCGAGTAGCCCCAGTGCGGCGTCCAGCCCGGCGTGCGTGGTGCTCAGGCCGTCACCCCTCGTGACGTGGACCCCCACGAGCTCGGCGTGTGAGCGAGCCGCCATGCGCGCGCCGCGCCGGATCACGCGCTCGGCCGACGTGTCCCCGGCGATCGCAACCACGATTCGCTCGCGGGTCTCCCAGGTTCGCACGATGCCGTGCCGCTCGCGGTAGCTCTGGATCTCGTCGTCGACCCGATCGGCGAGCCAGAGCAGCGCCAATTCGCGAAGGGCGGCCAGGTTCCCGGGTCGAAAGAAATTGCTCAGCGCCGCGTCCACGCGCTCGGCCGGGTAGATGTTGCCGTGCGCGAGACGTCGGCGCAGGGCCTCGGGCGTCTGGTCGACGAGCTGGACCTGTTCGGCCGCGCGCACGACCCGGTCGGGGACGGTCTCGCGCTGGGCGATGCCCGTGATCGCCTCGACGACGTCGTTCACGCTCTCGAGGTGCTGCAGGTTGACTGTCGAGATCACGTCGATGCCCGCCTCGAGCAGTTCCTCGACATCCTCCCACCGCTTCACGTGCTCCACGCCGGGCACGTTGGTGTGCGCCAGTTCATCCACCAGTGCGACGCTCGGGTGGCGCGCCAGGATCGCCGGCAGGTCCATCTCCTCGAACACCTGATCCCGATAGACGACCCGCCGGCGCGCGAGGACGGTCAGTCCCTCCAGGCGCGCGGCGGTCTGGACTCGATCGTGGGTCTCGACGAAGCCGACGACGACGTCAGAACCGCGGCCGAGCCGTCGAGCGCCCTCGTCGAGCATCGCGTAGGTCTTGCCAACGCCGGGAGCGGCCCCTAGGTAGATGCGGAGCCTGCCGCGCACCCACGCCTCCTAATGCCGACCGAGACGCTCGAGCGCCAGATTGAGCTCGAGCACGTTGACGACCGGCTCACCCAGGATACCGAGGATGCGGCCCTGGGTGTAGCGCTGGACCAGGGATCGAACGACGGCGCGGCTGAGGTGACGGGCCGCGGCGACGCGCGGCGCCTGCAAGAGCGCGTTGGCGATCGAGATGTCCGGATCGAGCCCGGATCCCGATGTCGTGACGGCGTCGACCGGCACGGGCGTCCCCGGTGTCAGGTGGTTGAAGGCGCGGTAGGCGCGCGCCAGTGTCGCGACACTGCGCAACAGCACCGGGCTTGACGGGCCCAGGTTCGTGCCGCCCGAGGCCAGGGCGTCGTAGTTGGCGGCGCTCGGTCGCGGCTGGAAGTACTGGGCCAGCGGCCGGCCCGCGGCGTTCGTGAAGGACTGGCCGATCAGCGCCGAACCCACGGCGCGACCACGGACGTAGACGAGCGAGCCGTTGGCCCGGCCGGGCACGCTCGCCTGGGCGAGGGCGGTCAGGACGAGTGGGTAGGCGAGCCCCGTCAGCACGCTGAGGCTTACGAGCATGACGAGGGACGCACGGATGACTCGACGCATTATCGCACCCCCAGGGCCGTGACGACCACGTCGATGAGCTTGATCCCGACGAAGGGCAGCACCGCTCCCCCGAGGCCGTAGACGAGCAGATTGCGCCGCAGAATCGACGAGGCGCCCGCGGCCCGGAAGTGCACGCCGCGCAGCGCCAGTGGAATCAGCGCGACGATGACGAGCGCGTTGAAGATGACCGCCGAGAGGATCGCGGAGTGGGGACTCGTCAGGCCCATTACGTTGAGCGCACGCAGCGCGGGGAACTGCGTGACGAACATCGCCGGCACGATGGCGAAGAACTTCGCGATGTCGTTGGTGATGGAGAACGTGGTGAGCGCGCCGCGCGTGATCAGCAGCTGCTTGCCGATCTCGACGATGTCGATCAGCTTGGTCGGGTCCGAGTCGAGGTCGACCATGTTGCCCGCCTCTTTGGCGGCCTGGGTTCCGGAGTTCATCGCCACGCCCACGTCAGCCTGGGCGAGCGCTGGCGCATCGTTGGTCCCGTCACCGGTCATCGCCACCAGGTGCCCGCCGGCCTGCTCACGCCGGATGAGGTTCATCTTGTCCTCGGGCGTAGCCTCGGCGAGGAAGTCGTCGACGCCCGCCTCGCCCGCGATGGCTCGCGCGGTCAGCGGATTGTCGCCGGTGATCATGACGGTGCGTATCCCCATGGCGCGCAGCTGGGCGAAGCGCTCGGCCATGCCGGGCTTGACGACGTCTTTCAGGTGCACCACCCCGAGGAGCCGTGTCGCATCGGCCACCACCAACGGCGTGCCGCCGTCGGCGCTGATCGACTCGACGACGCTGGCGAGGTCCGGCGGGGTCGCGAGCCCGAGCGAGTTGGCCCAGGCCGTCACGGCGCTGCCCGCGCCCTTGCGGATCTGGCGGCCCCCGACGTCCACCCCGCTCATGCGCGTGTGCGCGCTGAAGGGGATGAGGTCCGCCGCCCCGGGAAGCTCGTCGGCGAGGCCGTAGGACTCGTGGACCAGCTCCACGATCGATCGACCCTCGGGCGTCTCGTCCGAGAGGCTCGACCACAGCGCCGCCCGGGCGAGATCCGCAACGTCGGCGCCGCCCACCGGAACCAGGTCGACCGCCCGACGATTGCCGTAGGTGATCGTGCCGGTCTTGTCGAGCAGCAGCGTCGAGCAGTCCCCCGCGGCCTCCACGGCCCGTCCCGAGGTGGCGAGTACGTTGCGCTGGACGAGCCGGTCCATACCGGCGATGCCGATCGCGCTCAGCAGCGCGCCGATGGTCGTCGGGATCAGGCACACGAACAACGCGACGAGCACGACGATCGACTGGGTGGCGTGCGAGTAGGCGGCCAGTGGCTGCAGGGTGACGATCACGATGACAAAGACGAGACTCAGTCCCGCGAGCAGGATGTCCAGGGCGATCTCGTTGGGCGTCTTCTGGCGGCTCGCCCCCTCGACGAGCGAGATCATGCGGTCAAGGAACGTCTCGCCGGGATTCGAAGTGATGCGCACGACGATGAAGTCCGACAGCACGCGCGTGCCGCCGGTCACCGCGGAGCGGTCGCCGCCGGACTCGCGGATCACCGGCGCCGACTCCCCGGTAATGGCCGATTCGTCGACGGTCGCGATGCCCTCGATGATCTCGCCGTCGCCCGGGATGATCTCGCCCGGCCCGACCTCGCACACGTCGCCCACGCGCAGGTCGGCCGACGGCGTCGCGATGACCGCGCCGTCGCGCCGCACCCGAGCGACCGTGTCGGCGCGCGTGCGCCGAAGGGCGTCGGCCTGGGCCCGACCACGGCCCTCGGCGACGGCCTCGGCGAAGTTGGCGAACAGGACCGTGACCGCGAGCCACGCCACGGTCACGCCGGCGAAGACGTTGGTCGCGCTCGAGCTCGTGCCCAGACCCTTCAGCCAGAAGAACGCCGCCAGCACCGTGACGACCTCGACGATGAACATGACGGGGTTGCGCACGAGCGTCCGGGGATCGAGCTTGCGCAGCGCCTCGACGCCCGCGCGACGCAGGAGGGCGGGGTCTCGGTGCAAACCGGACTGGGTGGCGGACACGGTGCTCATGGCTCTCCTAGGCGTGCGTGACGAGGTGCTCGACGATGGGGCCCAGCGTGACGACCGGGAAGTAGGTGAGTCCCACCACGATGACGGTGACACCGATCAGCAGGGTCGCGAACAGCGCCGTGTCGGTGCGCAGGGTGCCGGCGCTGTCGGGGATCCGGCCCTTGTGACCCAGTGAGCCGGCGATCGCCATGACCGGCACGATCAACGCGAATCGCCCGATGAGCATGCAGACACCGAGCAGCGTGTTGAGCAAGGTCGTGTTGCCGCTCAGTCCCGCGAAGGCCGAGCCGTTGTTGTTCGACGCCGAGGTGAAGGCGTAGAGCATCTCGGTGAGCCCGTGGGCCCCGTGGTTGAGCA
>JAKAPH010000021.1 GCA_021807265.1 Actinomycetes bacterium
GGAATCGCCGAACCGGAGTCCGACGACGCGAAGGACCAGTCTATACAGTTCTGGACCGGGCGTCCGGCGCCGATGGACCCGACGGGGGCTGGTTCAGTCGAGTCCGAGCTGGCGGCCGAGCTGCTCGTCGCTGGGCTCGACGAGGACGGTGCCGTCCTCGAAGAGGATGGTCGGCACGACCCGGCGCCCGCCGTTCAGTCGCTCCACCTCGGCCGCGGCCAGATCGTCGAGCTCGATGTCGGTCCACTCGAAGGGGACCGCGTGGTCGGTTAGGAAGGCCTTGGAGCGGGTGCAGTCGCCGCACCACGAGGTGCCCAGGACGCGAAGGGTCATGGGATCGACCCTATTCCGAGCGGCGCAGGACGAGACAGAAGGGGTGCCCGACCGGGTCCAGGTAGACCCGGAAGGTCTCGCCGGGCTGGAACTCGGCCTTGGTCGCGCCGAGGCCGAGGACGAACGCCTCGCCCTCGTCGAGGTCCACGACGTCAAAGTCGAGGTGCAGCTGCTGGGGCACGGGTCCCTCCGGCCAAGTCGGCGCCACGTAGTTCGCGGCGCGCTGGAATGCGATCGCCGGCTGGCCCTCCTTGTAGATCTCGATCCACTGGATCTCATCGACCGGCCAGTCGCCGTACTCTTCCATGGTCCAGCCGGTGAGATCGGCGTAGAAGTGGGCGAGGGCTATCGGGTCGGGGCAGTCCAGGGCGACGAGCATGAAGTTGAGGTCGATCATGGCCCCAGGGTATCGGTTGGCCAAGCGCGTGGCTAAGAACAAATGAAGGCGCCGGCGGTCCGGGTTTAAGGTCTGGCTGGGGCCAAGGAGGTAGTCACGATGGGTGGATACGGCTGGCAGTACGGACAGGGCGGCGGCCCCGGCTGGTGGGTGGTGATGGTGATCTTCATGGTCCTCTTCTGGACGGTGCTCGTGATGGGCGCCGTCTACTCGGTTCGACACTTCCGCGGCGACTACCACCACGCCCACCACGACCACCACGGCCACGGTGGCCCGCCGGCCCACGGCCCGGTCGATGAGGACGCGGTCGAGATTCTGCGCACCCGCTTCGCCAAGGGCGAGATCGACGAGGCCGAGTTCAAGAGCCGGCTGGCGCTGCTCCAGGAACGTCGCTGAGCGAACCGCCCAGTGGCGGGAAGGTGAAGACGAGCGCGAGGCCCCCGAGGTCGCTGCGCTCGGTCGTGAGCGTGCCGCCGAGCGCGTCGGTGACGTCGGCCATGATGCTCATGCCGAGCCCCGAGCCGCCCGAGGCCCTCGACCGGGACGGGTCGAAGCGGCGGAACTGCTCGAGGCGCTGACCGTAGGAGGCGCCCGGGAGCCCGGGGCCGCCGTCCTCGATGCGCATCGTCACCGGGTCCGTGCCGACCAGCGTGATCCGGATCGGGTCGGTCGGCGCGGTGTGGCGCACGATGTTGGTGAGGGCGTTGGTGAGCAGCCGCTCGACGTACTCGCGGCGGGCGTGGATCCGCACCCCGGGCGCGATGGCCTGGGTGAGCGGCCGCTCGGGGTGATCCAGCGCGAAGTCGCGCGTCGCGGTTGACACGACCTCGCTCAGGTTGAGTTCGACGTGGTCGTCGCGGCCGACCTCGCGGACCTCGGCGAGGAAGAGCAGGTCGCGCACGAGAGACTCCATGCGCAGGGTCTCGGTGCGCATCCGCGCGATCGCGCGCTCGCGCTGGGCGTCATCGACCGCGCTGGTCGCGAGCAGGTCGGTGTAGCCCTTGATCACCGTGAGGGGCGTGCGCAGCTCGTGCGAGGCGTCGCCGATGAAGCGCTGCATCGCCTCGCTGGTGCGCTTTTCGGTCTCGATGGTCGACTGCAGGGCGGCGACCATCTGGGTGAGCGCGCGCTGCAGCTCGCGCACGTCGGTGCTGCCCGACGCGCCGGGCGGCGTCAGGTCCACGGCCCCGTTGGCGACGTGGGTCGCGAACGAGGTCAGCGCCGCGAAGGTGCGCAGGTCGCGGCGCATGAAGAGCCGGGCGACGACCCCCATCACCAGGGCGGCGATGATCCCGACGAGGATGGTGCGCTCGACGACCCTGTGCGACGAGGCTGAGATCGCGCTGGTCGAGCCGGCGATGAGCAGGTAGTCGCCGCCGCCGATGGCGACCGAGCGGTAGACGAAGCCGGGCAGGTCGCTCGAGGTGGACAGGCCGGCGAGCGAGCCGCGGGCGTCGGCGAGGGTCGGGCGCGCCGTCAGGGGGACCGTCCCCTGGGCGACGATGGTCACGTGACCCGAGGCGTCGATCATGTCGAGGGTGAGGTTCAGGTTGTCCTGCTGGACCATGTTGATCGCGTCGCTGAGCGCGGTGAGCGGGTGGCCGGCGCCGCTCGTGGCCACGGTGTCGATGGCGTTGTTCAGCGTCGCGTACTGCGCGTGGGTGGCGGTGGTGACCGAGTAGCCCCCGACGAGCAGCGCCACGAGGGCCGTGATCGCGATGAGCAGGTAGGTGAGGCGTGTGGAGAGCGTCACGCCGGCTGGCGCGGATCGACCAGCTTGAAGCCAACGCCCCGGACGGTGGTGATGGGCGCGAAGTCCTCGCGGTGGATCTTCTTGCGCAGGTAGGAGATGTAAGTGTCGAGCACCGAGGTCTCCGAGTCGAAGGTGATGTCCCAGACGTCGCGCAAGAGCTGTTCGCGGGTGAGCAAGTGGTTCTTCTTGGCGAGCAGCACCTCGAGCAGGCGGAACTCGGTCGCGGACATGTCGACCAGGTCCTCGCCGACGGTCACCTCGTGGCGGTCTACGTTCATCGTGAGCGGCCCGCAGGTCAGCACCCGGTCGTCCTCGGTCGCGCCCGAGGTCCGGCGCAGGATCGCCGCCACCCGCAAGAGCAGCTCCTCGAGGCTGAAGGGCTTGCGCACGTAGTCGTCGGCCCCGATGCGCAGGCCGTGGGCGACGTCCACGGCGGCGTCGCGCGCCGAGAGCAGCAGGATCGGCAGGGCGTCGTTGTCCCGGCGAACGGCCTCGACGAACTCGAAGCCGTTCATGGTGGGCATGTTCACGTCGACGATGCACAGCTCCACGTCGTTCGTGCGCCAGAGCGTGAGGGCCTCGTCGCCGTCACTGGCGACCAGGGTCTCGTAGCCGGCGATGCGCAGGGCGTCGCCGAGCAGGTCGCGTACGCCCGCCTCGTCGTCGACGATCAGGATGGTCGCGGCCGTCTCGCCCATGGTTCGAAGCGTACCGGTTCGCGGGGCGGACTCACGAAAGACCGACGACAATCACAACGTCCTCACAAGAATGCTCGGTACGCTGAGAGACGTTGGAGGTGGACGTGGGCGCCATACGCAGGTGGGTCGGGGTGACGGTGATGGTCACCTCGCTCGGATTGGCCACGCCCGCGCTCGCCAGCGGCCTGCCGGCGCAACGCTTCGCGGCGCCCGCGGCTGACCGGTCCGCCCACCACGCCCAGACCTATCGCGGCGTGATGGCCGCCATCGACGCGACCTTCGCGCGCGCCGTCGCGAACGCCACGAGGACCCTGCACGTCCGCATGGCCCACGCGAAGTCGGCCGCCGACCGGATCGACGCGCGCAACCACTACCGGGTGGCGATCGTCAAGGCCACCCAGGAGCGCCAGCTCGAGGTCGAGCAACTCGACCAGTCACCCCTCGGCAAGAACAACCCCGACCAGACCGTCACGGTCACCACCGACACCAACTCGACCGACCACTGATCAGCCCCGCGTACGCGCGGTGCGCCAGGGCAGCAGGGGCAGTAGCGAGAGGGCGACGACGAGGACGAGTTGCAGGGCGATCCACCACGGCTGACCCCACACGTTGGTGAGGATGTCGCCGAGGCGGCGGTCCACGACGACGGCCGTGGTGACGTAGAGCGAGTACGTGACCAGGCGGCCGGCGAAGAACGACGCGGCGAGCAGCCCAAGGCGCAGGTCGAGCAGGCCCGCCGCGACGAAGAGCTGGGCCGACGGTAGCGGCGAGACGACAAAGAGGATCGCGAGGGACCATACGCTCGCCGTGCGCCCGCGCAGCCGGTCGGCGAGGTTGGCGAGGTTGGTGCGGTAGCGCGCGGAGAAGTGGCCGCGCAGCCGACGCGCGCCCGACGCGAGCACGTAGCGCCCGAGCGTCGCGGCGCTCGCCCCGACCACCACCAGCGCGACGGGGTCGAGGTGCCAGCGCAGCCGCGCGTAGACGAGCACCGACCAGGTCGGCGGGCCAAAGGCCGGCAGCAGGTTGATGACGAGCACCAGCGCCGCCACCACGACGATCTCCACGGCTCGATTTGACCACACTCCGAGTGAGTGCGACGGACCCGTCAGTCGAGGGGCTTGGTCGCGAGCGCGGCGGTGAAGTAGCTCCACGGCTTGGGCCCCGACTCGTAGCGCTGCTCGAGGCGGGTGACGGCAAAGCCCGCAGCCTCCAGCACGGCGGTGGCGTCGCGGGTCAGGTGGCAACCATCGGCGAGCACGTGCTCGAGGGGATCGAGCCGACGCTGCCAGGCGGCCACGCGCTGATCCGGGGCGATCCCGTGCTCAAGCACGTGCAGGCTCGCCCCGGGCTTCAGGACGCGAAAGAGCTCGCGCGCGGCGAGCGCGTCGTCGGCGACCGTGCATAGGGTGAACGTGCAGAGCGCGCTGTCACACGATGCGTCCTCGAGTGGCAGGTGCTGGCCGTCCAAGCCAGCGCGCGTGATCGTGATCGGCGAGGCGAGAATCGCGCGCTGGGCCAGCCGCCACGAGACGTCGCGCGGCTCGACGGCGTAGACCCGTTCGACCGCCGACGGGTAGAACGGGACGTTCAGCCCCGACCCGAAGCCGATCTCGACGACCGAGCCGGTGAGACCCTCCACCACGAGGCGCCGCCAGCGCGACACGCCCCGGGTCGAGCAGACGAGGTTGACCAGTCGCGGGACGAGCTGGTCGGTGTAGAAGGACACGGCGGCGGCGTCGCTCAGCCGAGCGCGGCCAGGGCTGCGCCGAGGCGTTCGCGCGCGTCGGCGACGAGTTCGCGGAACTGGTCGCCGGGCATGATGATCGCCGGGTCGGCGATCGTGACGGTGGTCGTGGCGGCGTCGAGCGCGTGCAGCACGACGTTGCAGGGCAGCGACAGGGCGACGTCGAGGCTGACGTCGAGCGCCCGGTTCACGAGCGCCGGGTTGCACGCGCCGAGGATCTTGAGCGGTGTGCGCTGCACGCCGAGCTTGGTGGCGAGGATCTGGGCGACGTCGATCTCGGCGAGGATGCCGAATCCCTGGTCGGCGAGGGCCGAACGGACTGCCGCCTCCACCTCGGCCATCGGTTGCTTCACGGTCACCGTCAGCTGGTCCACGCGTCCTCCCCGTCAATTCGGAGGTTAGCGTGGACGCGCTCGAGGCGTCCGGGCCGCTAGTTCGCCAGGGAGTAGCGCAGCCGGGCGATCACGTCGTCCACGACCTCGCTGGTCGTCGCCTCGCCGCCGAGGTCGAAGGTTCGCACGCCCTCGGCCGCACCGTCGAGGGTCGCCGCCCGCAGCCGCTGGCCCGCGTGGTGGAAGGCCGGGTCGTCGAGGTGGGTCGCCGCCTGGTCGAGCAGGGCTGCCTCGGCGAGCAGCATCGCCATCGGGTTGGCCACGTTCTTGCCTTCGAGGGTCGGGGCCGTGCCGTGGGGCGCTTCGGCCATCGCGACGCGGGGGTGCAGGGACTCGTCGAGTGACATCAGGACCGACTCGGCACCGGCGATCGAGCCGAACATCGCGAGCACCATGTCGCTCAGGCAGTCGCCGTCGCGGTTGAGCGAGGGGATCACGAGGGCGCGCTCGTGGACGTCGGTGAGCAGCCCGGCGTAGGTCGCGTCGATGAGCGTCGGGTGGTAGCGCACGTGGGGGTGGCGCGCGGCGGCGGCGTCCATCTCCTCCTTGAGCATCCCCTCGTAGGTGGGCGAGACGGTCCACTTGGGCCCGCCGTAGACGATGCCCTCGAGCTGCTCGGCTGCCTGGAAGGAGTACTCGGCCACGTAGCGGCAGTTGGAGCGCTCGATGCGCTCGGTGCGCCACGCGACCTCGCCGAACTCGCCGGCGTCGCCGTCGCGGCCCTCGTCGGCGCCGTAGGCGTCCCCGACGGCCATGCGGATCACGATGATGGGCTGGTTCGTCGCCACCACCGGCGCGACGCCGGGGATCCGGCGTCCCGTGCGTACGATCACCGACCCGTCGATCCCCTCGCGCAGCAGCCGGTTGGGCGAGCCCACGCCGCCGATCTCGGGTGGGGTGACGGTCGCGGCCTTCAGGCCGAGGCCGTGCACGACCATGGCCGCCGCCGCCTCGCGCACGACGTCGTTCTTGGTCGCGCGGCGCTTGCCGAGCGAGAGGTCGTAGTGCTCGAGCTTGATGTCGACCCCGAGCAGTTCAGGCGTCATCACCCGAAGCGCCTCGTCAAGGAGTTCCTGGCCGGTCTGGTCGCCGTCGCAGACGACGATGGTGGGGCGTTCTGTCATGGACCCATTCTCGCACGCCGTCGGTGCGCCCGCGGAGCCGACCGCGACTGCGCAACGTGGCGGCCGCCCCGCGAGACCCCCGACGATCGAGCCTGGCGCCCGGGCCTGCCTGAGTGTTCTCTTCGATCGACCAGTCAGTTAATGGTGCAGCGCCGGCGCGCTGTACCTACGATTGCGATTTGAGGGGGTTGTCGTGATCGACGAAGGGCAGCGCGCTGACACGTCGGCCGTGGCGCGTCCGCATATCCAGATCGTGCCGCTGCGCGGGCTGCCGATCGTGGGCGCGGCCGTGGTGTTCACTGCGGCGTCGGTCGCGGGCAACTGGCGCTGGGCCCTCATCTTCTGTCACGTCGTCGGCGGCGGGCTCTGGACGGCGATCGACCTCTTCGTGGGACTCGTCCTCGGGCCGATCATCGGCCGGCTGTCCATTCCGGCGCGCGCCGAGTTCACCGCCCGGTTCATGCCCAAGATGGTCATCATCATGCCGACCGTGGTGATGATGACCCTGGCCGCCGGCTTCCAGGTCGCCCTGCAGCTGGGCAACCTGGAAGCGGCGAGCATCAACCACGCGTGGCTGATCGTCTCATTCGTCGTCGTCGGGGTGATGGCCGTCATCGCGCTCGGCATCCTCGAACCGGCCAACATCGCGGTGCTGTGGGAGATGAACAAGCCGAGCCCGAACGGCGAGCTGATCGGACGGCTCATGAAGCGTTTCATCTACACGGCGGGCATCACCGGTGTGATGCAGGTGGCGACGCTGATCATCATGACGAGGGTGTCGTCGCGATGAGCGACCGACCGTTCCCACCCGTCGCCTGGCTGAGCACGGGCGCCCTCGCGCTCGTCGTGGCGGGCGGCATCATCATGGCCTCGTACGCGCCGCGGCGCCCGCCACTCATGGTGCCGACGGTGCTCTTCGTGGTCGCGGCCCTCGCGCTCGCGTCGGCCTGGGTCCTGCTCGGCCGTCACCGCCCGTTCGCGTGGCGAACGTTCCGCCGCGTGTTCCGCTGGGCGCTGCTCGCCTACGTGATCTCGTCGGGGATGATCGAGTTCGCCTTCGTGCGCGACCACACCCGCGGTGCGCCGCTCGTGGTGGTGTCGTGCCTGCTGTTCATCTTCGCGACCAGCGTGCCCACGACCATCGCGGTGACCACGGCCCGCTACGCCGAGGACTGATCAGCGCGGAACCGGTGGTTCCTTGGGCAGGCCCAGCACGCGTTCAGCGATGATGGTGCGCTGCACGCTCGACGTCCCGCCCCCGATCGTGAGGGCCGGCGAGAAGAGCAGGCCGAAGTACCACAGGCCGCCCTCGTCGCCGCCGACGCCGCCGGGACCGCGGCCCGCGAGCATTCCCGCGGTGCCGGCGAGGCGGTGGGCGAGCCGCATGACCACCTGGCCGTGGTCGTCGGCGAGCGCCTTGCGCACGCTCGCCTCGGGGCCGGGCTCGCGCCCGGCCACGGCCGACTGGACGAGGCGCTGGCGCAGCAGCCCCAGGATCTCGCCGCGGATCCAGCACTGGACGAGCTCGTCGCGCACCAGTGCGTCGTGGGCGATGGCCCGCTCGGCGACGAGCGCCACGAGCTGGGCGGCCGTCGGACCGCGGCCCCAGAGGGCCCCCTCGGCCGAGAGCGAGACGCGCTCGTTGCCGAGGGTGACCTTGGCGAGGCGCCAGCCGTCGTTCTCGTCGCCGATGAGGTGGTCGGCCGGGATGCGGACCTCGTCGAGGAAGACCTGGTTGAAGGTGTGCAGTCCCGTCATGTCCACGAGGGGCCGGACCGTCACGCCCGGGGCCGTCATCGGACACACGAAGTAGCTGATGCCGCGCTGGGGCGCGCCCACGTTCGCGGTGCGCGCGAGCAGGATGCCCCAGGTCGCCACGTGGGCGTAGCTCGTCCAGATCTTCTGGCCCGTGATGACCCACTCGTCCCCGTCGCGCCGCGCGCTGGTGGTGAGTGACGCGAGGTCGCTGCCGGCGTCGGGCTCGCTGAAGAGCTGGCAACAGATCGCCTCGCCGGCGAGCAGCGACGGCAGCCACCGCGCGCGCTGGGCGTCGGTGCCCGCGAGGAGCAGCGTCGGGCCCGCCCAGCCGATGCCGATGGGATTGGACGGCCGGATGATGCCGGCCTCGGCCAGCTCCTCGTCGATGAGCAGCTGGGTCTGCGCGTCGGCGCCCAGTCCCCAGGGCGTCGGCCACTGCGGGGCGACGAGCCCCGCGTCGGCGAGGTCAGTGCCCGTGGGGTCGGGGTGCGCAGCGAGCCAGTCCCGGAGCCGCGCGCGCCGCTCGTCGGGCGGCGTCGACGCATCGAAGGGCGCGAGTGGCGCCATCGCCGCCGGGGCGTCGAGTCCGAGGTCGTCGGGCATGGTCATCGCCGACGCTAGTCCTGACCCGTCGGCGACGGCCTCGGCTACCGTGCAAGCGGGAGGGGCGATGGCACCATCGGCGGAGCGCAAGGAGGCGAGCGAGGCGACCGCGCGCCACTTTCAACGGGTACTCGACGACCTCGCCCGCCTCGACAGCCCCGACGACGACCGGGCGACGCGGGGGCTGCTCGCGACGTTCGACGCGCGACGAGTCGTCGGCGCGCTGGGCCACGCCGTGTGGGACCTCGACGACTACGCCTTCGTCGACGCGCCCGACGCCCTCGAGGCGCCCGGCACCGTCAATCCCAGCCTCTGGCGCCAGGCGCGGCTGAACGGCCGCGCGGGGCTCTTTGCGGTGGCGAGCGGCATCTACCAGGTCCGCGGGCTCGACATCGCCAACGTGACCTTCGTCGCCGGCGACACCGGCTGGATCGTGATCGACCCCCTGACCTGCACCGAGACGGCCGCCGCGGCGCGCGCGCTCGTGGACGAGCACCTGGGGGTGCGCCCGGTGCGCGCGGTCGTCTACACCCACAGCCACGTGGACCACTACGGGGGCGTGCTCGGTGTCCTCGAGCGCGCCGCGATCGACGCCGGCGAGGTGCCGATCATCGCGCCCGCGGGCTTCCTCGAGGCCGCGGCCGGCGAGCAGGTGGTCGCCGGCAACGCCATGGTGCGCCGCGCCACCTACATGTACGGCGTCCTGCTCGCGCGCGACGCGCGCGGCCACGTCGACACCGGCCTCGGCCGCGGCCTGCCGATGTTCGGGACCTCGGCGCTCGTCGCGCCGACGCGCGAGATCACCGAGACCGGCGAGACGCTCGTCATCGACGGGGTGCGGTTCGTGTTCCACCTCACGCCGGGCACCGAGGCGCCCGCGGAGATGAACGTCGTGCTGCCCGAGCGCCGGGCGCTCTGCGTGGCCGAGAACTGCACCGCGAACCAGCACAACCTCTACACCCTGCGCGGCGCCGCGGTGCGCGACGCGCTGGCGTGGAGCAAGTACATCGACGAGGTGCTCGAGCGCTTCGGCGAGGACTGCGACGTGCTCTTCGCGAGCCACCACTGGCCCCGCTTCGGCCACGACGACGTGGTCGCCTACCTCGCGAGCCAGCGCGACGCCTACCGCTACATCCACGACCAGACCATGCGCCTCGCGAACCACGGCCTCACCATGAACGAGATCGCCGAGCGCCTCGAGCTGCCCGGCGCGCTCGGCGACGAGTTCTTCAACCGCGGCTACTACGGGACGCTCTCGCACAACGCCAAGGCCGTCTACCAGCGCTACCTCGGCTGGTTCGACGCCAACCCGGCCCACCTCCAGCCCCACCCGCCGGCCGAGGCGGCGCGGCGCTACGTCGAGTACATGGGCGGGGCCGACGCGGTCCTCGCGCGTGCGGCGCGCTCGATGGACGATGGCGACTACCGGTGGGTGGTCGAGGTGCTCAACCACGTGGTCTTCGCCGAGCCCGACAACGAGGCGGCCCGGCTCGCGCAGGCCGACGCGCTCGAACAGCTCGGCTACCAGGCCGAGTCGGGCCCGTGGCGCGACTTCTACCTCTCGGGTGCGATGGAGCTGCGCGCGAACGGCACGCCGCTCGCGGGACTGGCCCGCCACGGCGTCAACCCGGCGATCGCGCGCGCCCTCGCGCCCGAGCAGCTCTTCGACCTCATCGGCGTGCGCGTGGACGGCGAGCGCGCGGCGCGCGCGGCACTTCGCGTCACGGTGACCTTCCGCGACCGCGGCGAGCAGTGGTGCGCCGTGCTCAGTCGCGGGGTGCTGCACGCGCGCGCCGGCGCGTGCGCGGGCGCGGTGGACGCGTCGATCACGACGTCCCGGGAGGCCTTCGCCGACTTCGCCTCGGGCGCCGAGTCGCTCGTCTCGCTCGCGCAGCGCGGCGCGATCGCGACGGACGGCGACCCGGGGGCGCTGCGCGCGTGGGACGAGCTGCTCGACGACTTCGACCTCGGATTCGAGATCGTGCTGCCGTGACGAAGGGAGATGGAACGATGACCGATCCACACGAGTCGAGCGCGCCGCTCGCCTACCTAGCCGCGAGCGAGGTCATGGACCAGTTCGCCGACGGCAGCCTGCGCTCGCTGGCCCTGGTCGACGTGCTCTACGAGCGGATGGACGCGATCGACGCACCCGACACCCCGGTCGCGCTGCGATCGATCGCCGCGCGCGAGCAGCACGCGCGCGCCACCGCGGCCGAGCGTGACGAGCAACGCGCGCACGGGGTCGTCCTCGGCCCCCTGCACGGGCTACCCGTCGTCATCAAGGACAACGTCGAGGCGGTCGGGCTGCCCGGCGCCGCCGGTTCGACCGCCCTGCTCGGGCGGCCCGCGCGCGACGCGCCCCTCGTCGCGCGCCTGCGCGCCGCCGGCGCGGTGATCGTCGCCAGCACGAACCTCAGTCAGTGGGCGAACATCCGGTCGGAGCGCTCGACGAGCGGGTGGTCGGCGACCGGCGGGCTCGTCGCGAACCCCTGGGCGCTCGACCGCTCGGCCGGCGGCTCGTCGTCGGGTTCGGGCGCCGCGCTCGCGGCGGGGCTCGCGCCACTGGCCATCGGGACCGAGACCGACGGCTCGATCGTCTGTCCGGCCTCGCTCAACGGCGTCGTCGGCCTCAAGCCGACCGTGGGGGTCGTGCCGGCCACCCACGTGGTGCCCATCAGCGCGAGCCAGGACAGCCCCGGTCCGATGGGCCGGACCGTGGCTGACGTCGCCCGGCTCTTCGCGGTGCTCTCGGGAACGGCGCCGGCCGAGTCGGCGCCGGTGCGCGTCGCAGTCGCGGCCAACTGGCGCACCGGGCACGCCGCGACCGACGACCGCTTCGACGAGGTCGTCACCGCGCTCGCGGCGGCCGGGGTCGCGGTGACCTTCCGCGACGTCCCCCAGCCCGGACCCGAGCAGGGCGAGGACGAGCTCGCCGTGCTGCTCGCCGAGCTCGTGGACGACCTCTCGGCCTACCTCGCCGACCGGCCCGGCGCCGGTGTGGCGTCCCTCGCCGAGGTCGTCGAGTACGAGGACCGCTACCGCGCGCGCGAGCAGCCCTACTTCGGCCACGACCTCTTCCTCCAGGCCCTCGCAACGGGCGGGCGTGCCGGCACCGCCTACGCCGCCGCGCGGGCGCGCAACCTCGCCTGGGCGCGCGAGACCTGCCTCGGCCCGGCGCTCGAGGGCGTGGACGTGCTCCTCGCCCCGGCCTACGGCCCCGCGTGGAAGAGCGATCTCGTCGTCGGCGGCCACCCGGGACCGACGAGCGGCGCCACGACCCCCGCGGCGATCGCGGGGTGGCCGATCGCGAGCGTGCCAATCGGCTTCGTGCACGGCTTGCCCATCGGCGCGGCGATCATCGGGCGCCCGAACGCCGAGTGGCAGATCCTCGAGGTCGCCGCCCAGCTCGAGGCCGGGGTCTCCGTCGGCTTCGACCGGCACCGGCCGGGGTTCACCGGGCCGACGCGGGGCTGATCAGGGCAGCGAGACGACCGCGCCCGCGGGCCAGTGCTCGCGCGTCGGGCCACTGAGCCGCCACACGCTCTGGCGGCCGAGCACCGTCCACGTCGTCGGCCCGCCGACCAGGGCGGTCTCCTCGTCCACGCCGAGCAGCGTGATTCCCTCGTCGCGCGGCTGCAAGAAGCGGGTCGCCACCTCGGGCATGCGCGCGAGGAAGGCGTCGTAGTGGGGGATGACGCGCAGCTGGGGCACGACGCCGAGGCCCGCCGTGCCGCCGCCGCGCGGGTGGCGGATCGAGGGCACCCACGAGGTCAGCGCCATCGCCCCGGCGCTGCAGCCGGCGAGCGCCGCGCCGGCGCGCCACGCGGCCTCGATGGCCCGCCAGACGGCGGTGTCGCGCAGGGTGTCGGCGAGGAAGGTCGGATTGCCCCCCGAGAGGTAGACGAGGCCCGCGCCCTCGACGAGCGCGGCGTTGGCCGGGTCATTGGCGCTCGCGCGGTCGACGACCGGGACGACGACCTGGGTCACGCCGATCCGCTGCGCCTGTTGGGCGCCGAGGTCGTGCCAGCGCTGCACGACGGCGGGGCCGTCGGGCACGGCCGCGGTCGCGAGCTGCACGTAGCGCGCGGGGCGACCGGCGATGAGCTGGGCCTCGATGGGGGCCATGATGGGCAGGTACTCGCCCGAGCCCACGAGGGCGAGGGGCCCCGGGCCGGCGGCCGCGGCGTCGTCGGGCTGGTGCACGGGCGCCACCGTTACCGCCCGGCGCCGACGGTCACGGGTTCAGCGCGGCGCCACAGCCCGTGCAGTAGGCCTGGCCGGGCAGGGGCATCTTGCCGCAGTTCGCACACGTCGCGAACGACGTCGTGACCGCGTCGTCGAGCGAGCCGCCGGTGCGGAAGCGGTTGTTGACGAGCTTGCTCGGGTAGAGCAGGAGGACGAGACCCCAGATCGGCACGATGCTCGTCAGCAGCCACCAGCCCGAGCGGCCGGCGTCGTGGTGGCGGCGCACGCCGCAGGTGATCGACGGGACGACGAGTGCGAGCGTCCACAGCACGTTGACCGGCCCCAGGTGCAACACGTTGAAGACGAGCGAGCCGAGGACTTGGAAGAGCACGAACCACCAGTACTGCGCGCGCGTCGCGAGACCGCGGACGTTGGTGTAGTTGCGAAGCGCCAGTGACACCGCGCCCGCGAATCCGGTGCTTCCCATAGTGCCGTACCTTACCGGGCGTCGGTGGTGCCGCGTTGGCTCACCAGGTGGCGCTGACCTGGTTACGGCCGTTGGCTTTGGCCTGGTAGAGGGCCTCGTCGGCGTGGGCGATGGCGAGCCCGAGGTCCTGGTGGCTCTCGTGGAGCGTGACCCCGACGCTCACGCTGAGTGTCACCCCCGACGCGTCGAGCCGGCCCGACGTCGGCACGCGCTCGACCTGGAGGCGGATGCGCTCGGCGACGTCGAGCGCATGGGACTCGTCGGCTTCGCGCAGCACGACGAGGAACTCGTCGCCCCCGTAGCGGATGCCGAGGTCCGAGCGGCTGCGGATGTTGGCGCGGATGACCGTGGCCACCTGGCGCAGCGCGTCGTCGCCGACGTCGTGGCCGAACTCGTCGTTGATCGACTTGAAGTGGTCCAGGTCGATCATGAGGATCGCGCTCGGGTCGCTCGCCAGGTGCGCGTCGCCCAGGGCCCGGCGGTTGGCGAGGTCGGTCAGGGGATCGGTCAGGCTCTGGGCGATGATGCGATCGCGATCGCGCTGGGCGTTGCGGTGGGCGAGGTGCTTGACGACGGCGACCTGGGTCGGCGTGCTCAGTTGGACCATGGCGCGGGCGAACTCGCGGGGCAGCGCCGCGCCGTCGGCGAGCACGAGGTAGACCCGGATCGACGGCGTGTCGCCCGTGCCGGGCAGGTCGAGGAACGGCGTGCCCGCGTTGTGGGGGATCGACGCCACGGGCGTGCCCGCGTAGTTCTCGTCGGGCGCGAAGCGCAGCAGCCCCTCGGTATCGCTGTGCACGTAGGCCTCGATGCGCTCGATGTCGAGGTGCTCGCCGAGCAGCATCGTCGCGCGCGCGGCGAGCTCGGGCAGGTCCGAGGTTGACAGGATGGCCCGCGCGAGGTCGCGCTCGAGGGCCGCAGCCGCGAGCAGCGTGGCCAGGTGCAGGTCGTGCTCGGCCAGGCGCACGATGCCGCACTCGAGGCCGGCGAGGCGCTCGAACATCTCGCCGATCAGCGCGCCGGGGATGAGCCGGCCGTGCTGGGGCGCGATGACGGTCGCGCGGGGCCAGCGACGGCGCAGGTTGTCGAGCCCCGCGCGCAGGATGTCGCCGCTGGGCATGTAGTGCTCGTGGTAGCTGCGCATCGACTCGAAGTCGGACGAGTCCGTCGCCCACAGCGACGCCGCGTCGCTGTCGCCGCCGAAGAGGTCGCCGGAGAAGAGGACGCCCGAGCCGGTTTCGTAGGCGCTGAGCGCCCCGGGGAAGTGCAGGTAGGGCGTCAGGGTGAACTCGAGGCGCCGTCCCTCGCCGAGGTCGACGGCCCAGCCGTGCTCCTCGACGAGGTACGCGGCGAGCCGTGACCCGTAGTGGCGTAGCAGCGCCGCCGCGCGCCACTCGGTGACCAGTCGCGCCTCGGGGTGCACGAGGTCGTCCAGTCGCGACAGTCCCGAGGCGACGTCCGGCTCGGCGTGGTGACAGACCACCCAGCGGATCGACGCCGGGTCGAGGACCCGCCGGACGTTCTCGATCACCGCGTCGATGGTGATCGTCGAGCCGGGGTCGAGCAGCACCGACTGGTCGCCGGCCTCGACGAGGTAGCTGTGGCCCAGGAGCTCGCCGTCGGCCGCCGCGCCGCCGACCCACCAGATCCGCGGCGCGATCTCGATCGGGCCGCGAGGCCCGCCGATCGATGGGCGAGGCTCGATCACGCCGCCCACCCTATTGGCTCACCACCCGCGCCGTCAGTCAATCGGGTCAACGAGCACCCCGGGGTTGAGCAGGGCCGCCGGGTCGACCACCCGTTTGGCCGCGCGCAGTTGGGCGGCGAACAGGTCGGGCCGCTCGCGGTCGTAGCCGGGGCGGTGGTCGCGCCCGACGGCGTGGTGGTGGGTGACGGTCCCCCCGCCGGCGATGATCGCCTCGATCGCCGCCGCCTTGACCGTGCCCCACTGGTCGAGCCGGCCCGGCCCCGCGCCGGCGGCGAGGACCGTGAAATAGGGGGCCGCGCCGTCGGGGTAGACGTGGGTGAGCCGGCACGTGACGATCCCGGGCCAGGCGTCAACGGCGCGCAGCGTTTCTTCGGTGGCGGCGCGGACGTGCGCGACGAAGGACTCGAAGCGGTCCCAGGTGATCGCCGTCTCGAAGGTCTCGCTGATGAGCCCGAGGCGCACGAGGCTGTCGCGCACGTAGGGCGCGCGCAGGAACGCCGAGCGCCAGGTAGCGGTGGCGTCGTGGGCGTCGTCCTCGCGTGGCGACACGACCCCGCCGAAGTCCCGGGCGAGCTCGACGGCGCGCGCGAGCCAGTCGTCGACGGGGTGGTCGGCCGACTCGAAGCCGAGCAGCAGCAGGTGGTGGTGCCCGGCCCCGGTGATGAGCGCCTCGCCGGCGTCGAGCAGGCGGCAGTTGGTCGGCCAGAGGCCGGACTGGCCGAGGGCGCGCGCCGCGCGCGCGCCGGCCTCGAAGGTCGAGAACTGCGCGACCGCCGAGGCGCGGAACGTCGGGCGGTCCTGGAGACGCATCCACGCGGCGGTGATGACGCCGAGGATGCCCTCGGAACCGATGAGCAGCCGGTCGGGCGACGGCCCCGCGCCGGACCCGGGCAGGCGGCGCGACTCGGTGACCCCGACCGGGGTCACGGCGCGAATCGACTCGACGAACTCGTCGATGTGGGTGTGCAGGGTCGCGAAGTGCCCGCCCGAGCGCGTCGCGATCCAGCCGCCGAGCGAGGAGACCTCGAAGCTCTGGGGGAAGTGGCGAAGCGTGAGCCCGTGCGGGCGCAGCTGGGCCTCGAGGAACGGGCCGAAGACGCCGCCCTCGATCAGGGCCGCGCGCGAGTCGACGTCGACCTCGACCACCCGGTCGAGGCGGTGCAGGTCGAGGCTGACGACCGGGCGGTCGTCGTCGGCGGGGGCCTCGACGCCGCCCACGACCGACGAGCCGCCGCCGTAGGGGATGACGACCGCGCCGACGTCACCGGCCCAGTCGAGCACCGCGACGACGCCGGCCTCGTCGGGCGGCGAGGCGACGAGGTCCGGCGGGCGCTCCCATCGCCGCTCGAGGGCCCGCAGTACGTCGCGGAAGGACTTGCCGTAGGTGTGCCCGGCCCGGGCGACGTCGTCGAGGTCGCACCACGCCGCGATCGCGCCGGGCGGGGTGAGCCGCGGCGGCGCGAGCTGGATCTCGTCGGGCGTGGGCGGCGCCATGGGCGTCTCGTCCACCGGCAGGAACGGGGCGATGCGCGCGGCGAGCGTCGCGTCCTCAGCGGGCGTGAGCCCGGCGTCGTCGTAGCCCCACCCCCAGAATCGCCGTGCGCGGTCCATCAACTCGGACGATAGCGCCGGCGACCGGCGCGACTAGTGGCGCACCAGCTCCACGACCGGGATGACGCGGGCCGTCTTGTTCTGGTAGTCGCCGAAGCCGGGGTAGCGGGCGACCTGCGCGGCGTAGACCCGGTCGCGCTCCTCGCGATCGAGCACGACGGCCGTCGCCTCGAAGTGCTCCAGACCGAGCTCGACCGAGACCTCGGGGTTCGCGCGCAGGTTGTGGTACCAGTCGGGGTGGGTGTCGGCCCCGGCCTTGGAGGCGAAGACGAAGACGCGATCGGCGTCTTCGAGGTACATCATCGGGTTGACGCGCGGCGCGCCCGACTTCGCCCCGGTCGTGTGCAGCAGCAGCACGGGCGCTCCCTCGAAGCTCCCGCCGACCTTGCCCCCGTTGGCGCGGAACTCGTCGATGATCGCCGCGTTGCGGTCGTTCATCGCCCTCGCCGCGTGGCTCGACTGGGATCCTGCATCACTCATGGCCCACCCCGTTCACTCGCTGACGTTCCTCAGGCTAGTGAGCTTCGGGTCCGATGCGGCCGGTCAGCCCACCATGTCCAGACCGAGGTCGAGCGCGGTCACCGAGTGGGTGAGCGCCCCCACGGCGATGTAGTCCACCCCGGTCTCGGCGACCGCGCGGGCCCGTTCGAGGGTCATCGAGCCGCTCGCCTCGACGAGGACGCCGGGGAAGCGGCGGATCACCCCGAGGGCGGTTGCGATGGTGTCGCGGTCCATGTTGTCGAGCAGGATCAGCGTGCAGCCCGCGTCGAGGGCCTCGCGCACCTGGTCGAGCGTGTCGCACTCCACCTCGAGGGCCACGTCGGGGTGGCTCGCGCGGATCGCCGCCACGGCGCGGGCGATGCCGCCGGCGGCGGCGATGTGGTTGTCTTTCAGCAGCGCCGCGTCGCCCAGTCCCAGCCGGTGGTTGGTCCCCCCGCCACAGCGCACGGCGTACTTCTCCAGCTGGCGCAGCCCCGGGGTGGTCTTTCTCGTGTCGCGCACCTCGCACCCGGTACCCGCGAGCAGGGTGACCCACCGGTTCGTCGCGGTGGCGACGCCCGAGAGGTGGGTCATGAGGTTCAGCATCGTGCGCTCGGCGAGCAGGAGGGTCCGCACCGGTCCGTCGAGGGCGAGCACGGCGTCACCCGGCTCGATCGTGGCGCCGTCGCGGCGACGCGCGGTGGCGCCATCGAGGGGAAAGCCCACGGCGTCGAGCACCGCGAGGGCGGCGACCACGCCGCAGAGCACGCCGGGCTGGCGCGCGACGACCTCGGCTCGCGCCGTGCGTAAAGCGGGGATTGTCGTCTCGCTGGTGAGGTCGGGGCCGTAGCGCAGGTCCTCGTACAGCGCGGCGTCGATCACGCGCTCGAGGTCGGCGACGTCGAGGCCCGCCGCC
>JAKAPH010000121.1 GCA_021807265.1 Actinomycetes bacterium
CCGTAGTGGTTGGCTGGTGGTGAACGATTTTCTCGCCGTGGGTCCCTGGTACCGCACGAGCGAACGGCCCGAACTCTACCGCCGTACGCCGAGTGACTTCGACGCGCGTCACGTGCTCGTGCGCACTGCGACGTGCCTGCACGGCAGCGTTGATATCTCGCTGAACTGCGAGCCTTCGTTCGACTACGGACGCGACGATGCGCACTGGGAGTACGACGGACCGACGTACGAGCGCGTCGTGACGACCAACGCCGAGTTCCCGGGTCTCACCTTGAGTGGCGACATGAGATTCGGCATCGAGGGCCGTGCCGTGCGAGCCCGGCGCCGCTTGACCGAGGGGGAGTCCACCTTCGTCGTGATGAGCTGGTCTGACGCCCCGGTACCGTCCACCCATGCCGACGTTGACGCCTACCGGGTCGAGACCAGTCGGTTCTGGCGAGGGTGGATCGATGGCGGTCGGTTCCCCGACCATCCCTGGCGCGAGTTGCTCCAGCGCAGCGCGCTGACCCTCAAGGGACTCACCTTCGCCCCGACCGGTGCGCTCCTGGCGGCGCCGACGACCTCGCTGCCCGAAAATCTCGGGGGGCGGCGTAACTGGGACTACCGCTACACCTGGATTCGCGACTCCGCCTTTACGTTGCGTGCCCTGCACGCGCTGGGTTATCACACGGAGGCCGACGACTTCATCGCCTTCCTCGGCGACGTTCTCGAGCCCAACGCGCGCACCAACCACGCGCGACTGACCGAGCGCGGCCACCTGCGGGTGCTTTACCCGGTGGACGGCACGACGCCGCTGCCCGAGTGCGAACTGGACCACCTCACCGGGTACGCGGGCAGTCAGCCGGTGCGCATCGGCAACGAAGCGATCGACCAGAATCAACTCGACATCTTGGGCGCCATCGTCGACTGCGTCTTCCAGCACGCCCGCACGCGTGACTCACTCAGCGAGCGGGCCTGGCGCATTGTCATCCAGGCCGTGGAGACGGCGCTGGCGTCGTGGCGCGAGCCCGACCACGGCATCTGGGAGATGCGCGGCGAACCTCAGCACTTCACCTTCTCGAAGGTCATGTGCTGGGTGGCGGCCGACCGCGGCGCGCGACTGGCTTCGATGCGCGGTGAAAAGGAGCGTGCCGACAGGTGGTGGGCGGCGGCCAAGGAGATGCATACTGACATCTGCGACAACGCACTCAGCGATCGCGGATTCTTCACCCAGGCCTACGGTTCAGAGGAACTCGACGCGTCCCTGCTGGTATTGCCCCTCGTGGGATTCCTGCCCTCGGACGACGAGCGGATCCGCGCGACCGTCTTCGCGGTCGCCGACGAGCTCGCCGACGGCCCCTTCGTCTATCGGTACCGCACGACGTCCACCGACGACGGTATTGGTGGAGAGCCCGAGGGGAGCTTCACCGTCTGCTCATTCTGGCTGGTGTCCGCCCTCGTGGAGATCGGCGAACTCGATCGCGCCCGCACCCAGTGCGAGAAGCTGATCGGCACCGCGAGCGGGCTCGGACTCTTCGGTGAGGAGATTGATCCGACCACCGCGCGTCACCTCGGCAACTTCCCTCAAGCCCTCACACACTTGGCGCTTATCAACGCGCTCTTGCACGTGATCGGGGCCGAGCAACGTGCGAGCACCTCGACGTCAGCGGCGACTGCGGGATCGCCCAGTTGGTGGAATGCCGCGGGCACGGACGACTTTTCGACAATTGCGCCGGCGCCACACGCGTAGCGATCGTGCGCACGCACGATCAATCCCCAAGGCAGGTCTACGGAATCATCGCGACGTCGATCGCGTGGCGCACGCGCGGTCGACGAGTCGCGTGCTCCTCGTAGACTCGAATCGAGGTACACCATGGTGGACACGCCCCGCGCCCAGGTTGCATTGGCTGAAAGTGGCTCCGCGGTAGCGAGGTCGGTTTCACGCCAGGCCGGCTTCGTGGTCGTCGCGAACCGGCTGCCCGTCGAATTCGTCGAGGGTGACGCCGGTGGCCAGTGGCGTCCGAGCCCCGGCGGACTCGTGTCGGCGCTGACGTCGGTGCTCCACAAGCGAAACGGACTGTGGATCGGCTGGGCCGGCGCGACGCGTCAGGAACTACCGGACGAATTCGAAGGGATGGGGCTGCGCGCCATCGACATCTCGGACGAGGAGTACGAGGACTTCTACCTCGGATTTTCCAACGCCACGTTGTGGCCGCTCTACCACGACGGCATTCGCGCAGCCACCTTCCACCGGGCTTGGTGGCAGGCCTACCAGCGGGTGAACGCCCGATACGCCGCCGCGATCGCTGAGTCCGTCGCCCCGGGGGGCACGGTGTGGATACACGACTACCAGCTCCAGTTGGTGCCCCAGATGGTGCGCAACCTGCGACCCGATGTGCGCATCGGCTTCTTCTTGCACATCCCCTTCCCGCCCCGCGAGTTGTTCATGCAGATTCCCTGGCGACGCGAGATCGTGGCCGGTCTCATGGGCGCCGACGTCATCGGCTTCCAGGTTCCCCTGGCCGCGGCCAACTTTTCGCGCATGGTGCGGCGCATGCTCGGGGTGACCGGCACCGACGTGGCGCTGCGCCACGGCGAGCGCGAGGTGCGCATCGGCGCCTTTCCCATCTCGGTGGACGTCGCCTACATCAACGAACGCTCGCGCGACCCGGACATCGCCCGGCGGTCCCGAGAGATCCGTCACGAGCTCGGGGACCCCGAACTCGTACTTCTTGGCGTCGACCGCCTCGACTACACCAAGGGGATCCTCCAGCGCACGCGGGCGGTCGAGGAGCTCTTCGCCGATCACGTTCTGCAGGCCGGCCAGCACGTGATGGTCCAGGTCGCGGTGCCCAGTCGCGAGAGTGACGCGCACTACGAGCGCGAACGTCACGACCTCGAACAGGCGGTGAGCCAATTGAATGGCGACTACGGTCTCCTCGGTAGCCCCGTCATGCACTACCTGCACCAGAGTCTCGACTTCGACGAGCTCCTCGCTCTCTACCTCGCCGCGGACATCATGATCGTGACCCCGTTTCGCGACGGGATGAACCTGGTGGCCAAGGAGTACGTGATGGCCCGCCACGACCTGCGCGGCCGACTCGTGTTGAGCGAGTTCGCGGGTGCCGCGTCCGAGCTCTCGGGCGCCTTCATTGTGAATCCTCACGACCTCGACGGGCTCAAAGAGGCGATCGCCCTGGCGGTGCGGGTGGACGCGAAGGAGATGCGGTCGCGCATGACGCGCATGCGCCGTCGGGTCGCGAGTCGCGACGTCTACGAATGGGCCGACACCTTCCTCGGCGCGCTGACGCCGTAGTCGCGCGCTGACTCAGAGTTCGTCGAGGAGGTCGAGCACCGAGTCGACGACACGCGTGGGTCGAAAGGGGAAACGGTCGAGGTCCTCGGTAGTGGCGACGCCCGAGAGGACGAGGATGGTGTCGATGCCCGCTTCCACGCCGGCCAAGATATCGGTCTCCATCCGATCGCCGATGATGACCGAATCCGCCCGTCGGGCCCCGAGCAGGTTCATCCCCTCACGAATCATGACCGGATTGGGTTTGCCGACGAAGTACGCGGGCCGCGACGTCGCTCGTTCGATCAACGCGGCCATCGCTCCGCAGCCCGGGAGTGACCCCGCCGCCGAGGGGCCCGTGGGTTCGGGATTGGTGGCGACGAGGAAGCTTCCGCGCTCGACGAGCTGGATAGCGTGGGCGAACTCGTCGAAGGAGTACCGCTGGGTCTCGCCGAGCACGACGTAGTCGGGATCGACGGCGTTCTCGCGGAAGCCGACCTCGGCGAGGGCGTCGTGCATGCTGGCTTCGCCAATCACGTAGGCCGATCCGCCGGGTCGCTGGGAGTGGACGTAGTGCGCGGTCGCGAGCGCCGACGTCCAGATCTGACGTTCGTCAATGTCGAGTCCCATG
>JAKAPH010000122.1 GCA_021807265.1 Actinomycetes bacterium
GCTACCCTCCTCAGCCAGGTGCGTCGGCTCGCCATCGTCGCCACCAACGAATCGGAACTCCTGACCACGTTCTGCCACCTCCTCGTCGATGTCGGCGGGTATCGACTCGTGACCTACGCCTCGGCGACCACGACGTCGGTGGTGGCGCCGGTCACCGCCGTCGTGCAGTGGCCCCGACCGAGCGACGGTCCAGGCGCCGAAGCCATCGCCACCGGCGCGGCGGTGCTCTACGCGACCTCGGGACACGGCAGCCCCTCGTGGCGGCGATTCGCCGCCGAACACGGCCTCACTAGTGCGGCCGCGGTGGCCCTCGGCATCGGCGGCAACGCTCGCGCGGTGACCGTCTTTCACGACCAGACTGCGGCGATCAGCGCCGCCAGCCTCGTCGACCTGGAAGAACTCGTCCACGAGCTCGAGTTGGGCCTCGCCCACGTGCGCGCGCTCACCGAGACCCAGGACGCACTGGCCGTGGCTCGCGTCGCCTACGACGCGCTCGCTGACGCGGAGACGGCACTCGCGGAGTCCGAACGTCGCTTCCGACTGGCCTTCAGCGAAAACATGGCACCCATGGTCTTCGTCGGCCTCGATGACGTACTGCTCGACGTCAACGACGCCTTCGTCGCCATGGTCGGGCGCGGCCGGAACGAGCTCGTCGGGCGTGACACTAGGTGGTTTACCCACCCCGACGACCTCGACGTCACCGAAGACGCCCGGGTTCGCCTCGTGCGCGGCGAGGTCGAACAGATCAAGTACGTCAAGCGCTTCATCCACCGCACGGGACGCACGGTGGTGGCCGAGGTCCTAAAGACGCCGGTGCGCGCCGACGATGGCCGAATCCTCTACTTCATCGCGTCGGACCGTGACATCACCGAGGAACGCGAGCTGTCCGAGCAGCTCTTGCACCGGGCGCTGCACGATCCGCTGACGGGACTCGCCAACCGCGCGCTGTTCGAGGACCGCCTCGGTCAAGCCCGCGAGCGCATCGTGCGCAACGGTGGCTACGGCGCCGTCCTGCTCATCGACCTCGACGACTTCAAGGGCGTGAACGACACTTACGGCCACCACGTCGGCGACCGCCTGCTCGTGGGCGTGGCCCGGCGCTTCGAACTCGTCTCGCGCTCGATCGACACCCTCGGACGCGTGGGCGGCGACGAGTTCCTCTACCTGGCTGAAGGGTTGAACGGCGCCGACGAGGCCACTGCGATCGCCGAGCGCCTCTTGCACGTGCTCGCCGAGCCGTTCTCCCTCGACGGGCTGGCGATCGAGCAGCACGCCACCATCGGTGTCGCGATCTACAACGACGGCGTCATCGACGGCGCCGAGTGCATCAAGCGGGCCGACGCCGCGATGTACGACGCCAAGCGCAACCACCGGGGCCACTACGAGCTGTTCCAGTCGGCCATGCTCGCCTCATCGGTGCACCGCTTCACCCTCGCCCAGTCGCTCAGCCACGCCCTGCGCTCGAACGAAGTCGACATGCACTACCAGCCGATCGTCTCGCTGCCGACCCTGCAGATCGTCGGGTTCGAGGCCCTGATGCGCTGGAACTCGTCGCGTGAGGGGTCGATCCCGCCATCGGTCTTCATCCCGATCGCCGAGCAGAGCGACCTCATCTACGGCCTCGGGGACTTCGCCATTCGCGAGGCGGTCCGCGCGGCGGTCACCTGGGGGGCCGACGGCTCCTACGGCGACCGGTGCTACGTCTCGGTGAATCTCTCGACCGCCCAGTTCCACAGCCCCGGTCTCGTCCCGTTCGGCCGCGAGGTGCTCGACGAAGTCGGCCTGCCGGCGTCACGGCTGGTCCTGGAGATCACCGAGTCCGCGGCGACGGCTGATCTCGACGAGACCGTTGCCACGGTCGAGCGGTTGCGCGCCATTGGCGTCGGCGTCGCCTTGGACGACTTCGGAATCGGACACTCGTCACTGGCGCGCCTCGCCGAGCTGGACCTGCGCATGGTGAAGGTCGACCGCTCGTTCATCCACGCGCTTGACGAGCGCGCCAGTCGCGACGTCCTCCTCGAGGCCGTCTGCTCACTCGGCCACGACCTCGGCGTGACCATGCTCGCCGAAGGCGTCGAGTCCGTCGACCAGCTCAATCGGCTACGCGCAATCGGCTGTGAGCTCGTCCAGGGCCACCTCATCGCGCCGCCCGTGCCACGGGACGAGGTCTTCGCCCATCTGGCCACCCGGCCCAAGGAGCGGCTCGCGCGAATTTCTGCGATATCGTCGCACTGAACCACCAGCCCGACCAGGGGCGAGACTACGATACTTTGTACAGGTTTGGGCCAGTGGTGCGGCGACCGACAAGGGCAGGTAGTGAACCACTTCGTGGACACGACAACATCATGGCAGTACATCCTGGACGTGATGCCTGACGGCGTCCTAGTCGTCGACAAGGCGGGAACCATCCGGGCCACCAACGATGCCTTCTGCACGATGGCGGGCTACGACGAGCGTGACCTGGTCGGTGCGCCGATGAGCATGTTCGAGCCGACTGACGCACGACCCGGGCACACCGACCTCGCCGCCGAATTCCTCGCGCGCGGCGCCGACCGGCGAAACGCCGAGCACCTGGACCTCGTCCTCGTGCGGCGCAACGGCGTACGCCTGCCCGTTGACGTCGCGCTCTCGAGCGTCGAGTGGGAGAACCAGCGCTTCGCACTGGCCGCGGTGCGTGACCTCTCTGCCCTGCGCCGGCTCGAGGCCGAGCGTGACGACTCGGCCCGCAAGTTCCAGCTGGCCTTTGAGACCGCGATGTCCCCGATGACCTTCACGGATTCCGAGGACCGCATCGTGGCGGCCAACCCCGCGTTTTGCGAGCTGCTCGGCCGCCCGATCGATGAGCTCGTCGGGCGCGACTCGAAGCACTTCACCTACGCCGTCGACATCGGGGTGACCGAACGGTCCCACCAGCGCGTGACGGGCCACGAGCTGAGCCGCGACCGCTACGTGAAGCGCTACCTGCACCGCGACGGCCGCGTCATCGTCGTCGAGGTCTCGCGTGCGGCCACCTACGACGACGACGGCCACCTGCTCTACAGCGTCATCAGCGAACGCGACATCACCGAGGAGCGCCTGCTCACCGCCCAGCTCGCCCACCAGGCGCTGCACGACCCGCTCACCGGTCTCGCGAATCGCACGCTCATCGAGGACCGACTCGGCCAGGCCCGCGCGAAGGTCACCCGCCAGGGCGGCTACGGCGCGGTGCTGATGCTCGACCTCGACGACTTCAAGGCGGTGAACGACACCCACGGCCACGTCATCGGCGACCAGCTGCTCATCGGCGTGGCCCGGCGTCTCGACGACGTCGCGCGCACGGCCGACACGCTCAGCCGCTTCGGGGGCGACGAGTTCTTGTACCTCGTCGAGGGCGTGCACCAGGCCGAGCAGATCAACCTCGTCGCCGAGCGGCTGCTCGCCGCACTCGAGGAACCCTTCGTAATCCTCGGCCTCGAGATCGAGCAGCGCGCGAGCGTGGGCGTCGCCGTGTGGGACGCCGACACGCCCGCTGACGCGCCGATCATCGAGGAGGCCGACCTCGCTCTCTACGAGGCCAAGCGCCTCGGCCGAAGCCGCTACGCCGTCTTCTCACCCGACCTGCGCCTGCGCTCGACCGGGCGCATCGAGCAGCTCCAGGAACTGCGCCACGCGCTCGCGTCGGGTCAGATCGTCATGCACTACCAGCCGATCGTCGACGACACCGGCCGCCACGTCGTCGGCTTCGAGGCCCTGATGCGCTGGAACCACCCGACGCGCGGCTGGGTCGGCCCGGCGGAGTTCCTCGGACTCGCCGAGACGAGCGACCTCATCCGCGACCTCGGCGCCTTCGCACTCGGCGAGGCGA
>JAKAPH010000123.1 GCA_021807265.1 Actinomycetes bacterium
CGGCCGCGAGGTCGGCGACCGGCGTCGTCCGATCGCCGAAGGGCCGCGTCACCGCCGTCCAGTCACGCCCGTTCCAGACCCGCCACGCTCGCGCACCGCCTGGATCGGCGTACCAACCCGGCGGCGCCGCTCGGTCTCTGGTCGCGGGCACCGGGGTAGTCTCCCATGGAGAGGGGGTGGCCTATGCAACCACGGGGAGCCGCCGCACCAACGTCGGGCCCGCAGGATCACGTGTCGCTCGACACCGCCGCCATCGATCGCGCCGTCGAGGAGGTCGGCGCGCAGCGCGACGAGTGGGCCCGGTGTGGCCCGTCCGAGCGCGCGGCGATCCTCGAGCGCATCGTGCGCGACACCGTCGCGGTCGCCGAGGAGTGGAACGACGCCGCCTGTCGAGCCAAGGGCTACGACTCGCACGGACCCGAGGGCGGCGAGGAGCTCTTCAGCGGCATCGGGACCTTCGTGCGCATGGCCCAGGCGCTGCGCGGCTCGATGCTCGACATCGCCGCGTCGGGACGGCCGAAGTACCCCGGCCCGGTCCGCCACCGGCCCGGCGGTCGGATCAGCGTCCAGGTCATGCCGTCCTCGGGCTTTGACCGCGTGCTCTACGCCGGCGTGAGCGGCGAGGTCTGGATGGAGCCGGGCGTGGACGAGGCAACGGTGCGAGCGACCCAGGCAGCGGCCTACGCCGATCCGCTGGGCAGCGCCGGGGTCTCGCTGGTGCTCGCCGCGGGCAACGTCGCGAGCCTCGGTCCGCGCGACGTGCTCACCAAGCTCTTCGGCGAGGGCAAGGTGGTGGTGCTGAAGGCCAACCCGGTCAACGACTACCTCGTCCCGTACTGGGAGCGGGCCCTGGCGGCGCTGATCGAGCCGGGCTACCTGCGCATCGTCTCGGGCGGCGCGCGGGTCGGCGCCTATCTGACGAGCCACCCGGGTGTGGGCGACGTGCACGTGACCGGGTCGGACAAGACCCACGACGCGATCGTCTTTGGCGTGGGCGAGGACGGTGCGCGCCGCAAGGCGGCCAACGAGCCGCTGCTCGACAAGCCCGTGACCTGCGAGCTCGGCAACGTGTCCCCGGTCGTGATCGTGCCGGGCGACTGGACCGCCAAGGAGCTCGCCTACCAGGCCCGCCACGTCGCCACCATGCTCGCCAACAACGCCGGGTTCAACTGCCTGAGCCCGCGGGTCCTCGTGACCCACGCCGGCTGGGCCCAGCGCGAGGCGTTCCTCGACGAGCTCGAGGCGGTCTTCGCGAGCCTGCCCGCCCGGCTGGCGTACTACCCCGGCGCCTTCGAGCGCCGGGCCGAGTTCCTCGAGGCGCACCCCGACGCGCGCGAGATCGGCGGCGGCGGCGAGGGCGTCATGCCCTGGACGCTCATCCGCGGCGTCGATCCGTTGATGCGCGACGACGTGAGCTTGAACGTGGAGCCGTTCTGTGCGCTGATGAGCGAGACCGCGCTCGAGGCCGACTCGACCGTCGAGTACATCGACCGCGCGGTCGAGTTCTGCAACGACGTCGTCTGGGGCACACTCTCGATGACCATCCTCGCGGACCCGCGCACGCTGTCGGTGGGGGCCATCGGCGCCGCCGTCGACCGCGCCGTCGCCAACCTGCGCTACGGCTCGATCGGGGTGAACGCCTGGCACGCGCTGAGCTTCGCGTTCGCGACGACCTCCTGGGGCGCCTACCCCGGCCACGAGGCGACCGACATCCAGTCGGGCCGCGGCGCGGTGGGCAACGCCTACCTCTTCGCCCGGCCCCAGAAGTCGGTGGTGCGCGGCCCCTTCGTCGCCTCGCCCCCGCCCGCGTGGTTCGCGACGAATCCCCACGCCGGCCAGGTCATGCGCCGGCTCCTCGCCTTCGAGGCCGACCCGTCCTGGTGGAAGGTGCCCGGCCTCGTGCGAGCCGCTATGAACCGCTGACCCGTCGGCGAGCCGCCGCGCGGCACCGTTGACCGTCTACCCTGGCGACGTGTCGTGGGTTGACGTCATCGTGGTGGCGCTGGCGGTCCTCGCGGGGATTCGAGGGTTCACCGTCGGGGCCCTTCGCCAGGTGGGGGCCTTCATCGGACTCCTGGTCGGCTTCTTCGCGGGCACGGCCGTCGCCCCGTCGTGGTCGGCGGGCCTCACTCACGGCGTGTGGCGTCCGGCCATCGCCATCGGAATCGTCTTCATCGGCACCGCCGTCGGCTCCTCGCTCGGCTCGTGGCTCGGGGGCCTCGGCCACAGTGCGGCGCGCGTCTTGCAGCTGGGCACCATCGACCGGGCGATCGGCGCCGTCGTCGGCGCGGCGGGCGTGGTCTTTGTGAGCTGGCTGATCGCCGGACTCGTCGCGACCGTGGCGTGGGGTTCCATCGCCACGGGGATCCAGGACTCGGCGGTGCTGCGCGCGCTGAACGCGGTGCTGCCGCCGGTCCCCGCAATCGAGGGCCGCGTCCAGGCGCTGCTGCGCAGCGCCGATCTGCCGAACGTCTTTGCGACGGTGATCGCGCCGAGCGTGCCCAGCGGGCCGGTCCACCTCGGGGCGCTGCGGACCCACGTCGCCGAGCCCGCGTCGGTGCTGAAGGTGTTCGCGACCGGGGGCTGTCCGGTCAACCACGAGGGCACGGCCTTCGTCGTCGCCCCCGACGAGGTCGTCACCAACGCCCACGTCGTCGCGGGATCGCGGCGGGTGACCGTGGGTGGCCGGCGCGCGACGGTCGCGCTCTTCGATCCGCGTGACGACCTCGCGGTCCTGCGCGTGTCCGGGCTCAACGAGCCGGCGCTACGGTTGCGGTCGATCCACGCGGTGCCCGGCACGCCGGCGCGAGTCGTCGGCTTTCCGCTCAACGGTTCGCGGACCCTGGCGCCCGCCCAGCTGCGCGGGTCGATCACGGGGCTCGGGCGCGACATCTACAACCAGGACCTGCTCACGCGCACCTACCTCGTGGTGGCGGCCCAGATCTCGCCGGGCAACTCGGGCAGCCCGGTGCTCGTGGGCTCGACCGTGGCCGGGGTCATCGTCTCCAAGTCGCTCAGCCAGCCCCAGATCGCCTACGCGATCCCGGCCGGCGTCGTCGCGAGCGCACTCGCCCGAGTCCCCGCCAACGTCAGCGCGGGGACTCGGGCGTGCGTGAATTAGTCCCTAAACCGCCGCGTGCACGGCGTCGGCCAGCACGTTCATGCCGTCCTCGAGCTGTGCGTCGGTGATGACGAGCGGGGGCAGCAGGCGGATGACGTTGCCGTAGGTCCCGCACGCGAGGGCGATCACGCCCTGCTGGTTGCAGTAGTTGACGATCGACTTCGCCGCGGCCGCGTTGGGCTCGGTCGTGCCGGGCTTGACGAGCTCGATGGCCATCATCGCGCCGCGTCCGCGGACATCGCCGATGATCGACACGTCACTCGCCAGCGCGTTGAGGCGCTTGGCAATCGTCTCGCCGATGGCCCGCGCGCGCGCCGGGAGGTCGCGCTCGCGCATCGTGCGGATCGTCGCGAGGGCCGCGGCGGCCGCGACCGGGTTGCCGCCGTAGGTGCCGCCGAGGCCGCCCTCGTGCACCGCGTTCATCAACTCGGCCCGCCCGGTGACCGCGGCGAGCGGCATGCCGCCCGCGAGGCCCTTGGCGGTGGTGACGAGGTCGGGGACCACGCCGTCGTGCTCGATGGCGAACCACGTGCCCGTGCGGCAGAAGCCGGCCTGGATCTCGTCGGCGATGAAGACCGCGCCGTTGGCGCTCGTCCAGGCCGACAGCGCCGCGAGGAAGCCGTCGGCGGGCACGATGAAGCCGCCCTCGCCCTGGATGGGCTCGATCAGGATGGCGGCCACGTTGTG
>JAKAPH010000124.1 GCA_021807265.1 Actinomycetes bacterium
AGCACCACGGATCGACGCCACGACACCAATGGCGCGTGAGTGCGGGTCGTTGAGTACTCACTGGGCGACGGCGACGACGCGACCTATCGTCTCCTCAGCACGATGCTGGATCCGAAGACGGCCAGCGCCATGGAACTCGCCGCGCTCTACAAGGAACGGTGGGAGTTCGAGACGGCGCTCGACGAGTTGAAGAGTCATCAGCGCAGTCCCCGCGTGGTGCTGCGTTCCAAGATGCCCGACGGCGTGCTCCAGGAGGCCTACGCCTACCTCTGTGTCCACTACGCCATTCGATGGCTCATGCATTCAGTCGCCCTCGCCGCTGCCGCGGACCCCGACCGACTCAGTTTCACCCGCACCCTTCGGGTGGCGCGCCGCAGCACGGCGTCCCACCCTGGTTTTTCCCCCTCAGGTACTTGACGCCGCTCACTGCCAGGCGACATCAGAGATCCTCTTCGAACTGCTCCCGCTCCGGCGCCAGCGATCAAACCCGCGCGTCGTGAAACGAAAGATGTCGGGTTACGCAGTGAAGCGACCCGAACACCGAAATCTCCCGAGACCGCCGGACCGGATTCCAGCGATCATTGGTTCTTAAGTAAACGGTATTGGTACTAACCTCGATCTTTCACGCTGCTCAGGCTGATCGGCTCGTGGGCTCGGACGGGGTGATCTTCAGGCGGGGGCTGGTGCTTGGGCATGACGAGTGGCCGGACGTGCCGGTGGGTGGTGTCCAAGTCCTCGGGTCGCGCGATCGGGGGTGTGTGGCTCAGGCTGGCCAGGGTGCGGCGCGGAGTCGGTTGAAGGCGGTGGCCAGATCGTTGGCCCAGGGCCAGTCCTGGTCGAGGTGCAGGTGCCGCTGCCGGCCGCTACGGACCAGCCGGCCGGCGATCGCGCAGATCCGGTAGCGGAAGGTCGCGGGTTCGCAGCGGGCCAGCTCGTCGGTGAAGCAGATCGCTTGGGACCAGCTGATCAGGTCGGCGGCGGTCAGGCAAAGCTCGAGCCAGACCTCGTTCTGGGCGAACGACTTGCCGGGCATGTTCCGCAACCCAGTGTTCTTGCCGCACCGGATCCTGTCTTCGACCCGGGCGTGGCTGCGGTGCCGGACCTCCAGCGCTGGGAGGTGTCCGCCGGTGGTGTCGGTGATGAAGGCGGTGAAGCGGTGGCCGTCGCTGTCGGTGAAACGCAGCTGAGCGCCGGGGTGCGGTCGTTCCCGGCGCACGATCACCCGCGACCCGGTCGGCCAGTTGCTCAGGTCGAGTTGGCCGGTGATCTCGACCACCCAGGTGCCGTCGCGGTCGGCACCGTCAAGATTGTGCGCGCAGACCCACGCGTCCTCGTCCAGTGCGAGCACCGCCTCCTGCACGGGCGCGTCGACCGAGAAGCCCAGCGAGAAGCCACATCCGGCCTCGCGGAGCGTCTTCGCGAACGCGTGCGTCGCACCCGCAGAGTCGGTCCAAATCAGCACCTGCGGGGAGTCGCGCTCACCCGGTCGGGGTCGGGCGTGTTCGGGCAACGCGGCCAGCGCCAACTCGAGGACCGTCTTGTGGTCGGCAGCAGTGTTGCTGCCGGCGTTGCCCTTGCGCAGCATCCCGGCTAGTGCCTCGCCGCCGGAGATCTCGGGCCGGTCCAGGTAGGCCATCAGCGGGTGGAAGCCAAAGGTCTTCTTCCAGGTCGCGGCGGCGTTCTCCTTCTCGCTGTGCGCCAGCGTGATCGTCGCGTCGAGGTCGATGGTCAGCTCACGACTCAGGTCCGGACCGGCGCCGGCCGCCCACGCGCGGGTGCGGGCAGCCGTCTGGACCTCTCGCAACCGGGCCAGGTGCTCAGCGTCGACCCTGTTGACCACCCGCCACGCGGTCGGGTCGCTGGCCACCGTGCCGAACAGCTTGTCCTGATGATTCGGTCCAGGTTCCGTAGAGACTCTGGTGTTTGGATTCTCAGGCAACATCGGCCCGAGGTTGTGCATCGTAGTCGGCCTCGACCTCGAACGGCGTGGCGTCACCGAGCTCGGTGTGCAGGCGCACCTCGTTGAACCACGAGACCCACTTCGCGGTCTCGATCTCGAGGTCGTCGAGCCCCTTCCAGTGGCCGCCGACGCTGGCGAGGACGGCGGGGTTTCGGAACTGCTCGGTCTTGAAGAGGGCGAACATCGCCTCGGCCATGGCATTGATGCCCCTATATGTCAAGAATTGGTCACGAAGACCCGAGACGCGCAGTCTGAGCACGGAAATCCTCCATCACTCGACCGTAGATCTCCCGAGCGATGAAGCGCTTCAGACAGCGGATGATGTCACGCTTGGAGAGCCCCTCAGACGTTCGTCGAGCCACGTAGTCCTTCGTCGGCTGGTGGTGCTGCATGCGAACGATCGCCGTTCGGTAGAGCGCGGCGTTGGCTTGACGGTGCCCGTTCCAGGTCAGTCGATGACGAGTAGTCATGCCCGAGGACGCCGGGATCGGGGCGACGCCGCACAGTTTGGCGAACGCCGCTTCGGAGTGCACGCGATCGGGGTTGTCGCCAAAGACGATGAGTATCTCTGCGGCCGTGTCTGGTCCGACGCCAAAGCCATCGCACAGTGTCGGTGACAAGGAGGTGGTGAGCGTGGCGATGACGGCGTCGTGATCCTTCACCTCGGCGTTGAGGAACTCCCATCGCCGAGCCAGGGCGCGCAGTGTGTGCTTGGCGGCCGAGATCGGATCGTCGACGACGCCCGGTCCAAAGCCCGCGCACCTCTGGAGGAGGGCCCTGTCACCCAGGGCGTCGAGCTGCTCCTTCAGCTCCTGGGGCGTGTTCACCACCACCGTCTTCAAGGCGATGACCGCGCTCGTGCGGTTCTTGCAGGCGATATCCCTGGCCACCTTGATCTTGCGGATCATCTCGACCGTTCCGTCCGCACTCTTGGGAACGGCCCTCGACGTGCCGGCGAGCACACTGCGGGCGGCCAGTTCGGCGTCGAGGGTATCGCTCTTGCCGTTGGCCCGACGAGCTCGGCGGTCACCGCGGTTCACCTCCACGACCTTGCGGCCCTGACGTCGCAGGTAGCTCGTCAGGTTGGCCCCGTAGCTGCCGGTGCCCTCGATGCCGTAGGCGACGATGCGGCCGTAGGTCTGCGCCCAGCGGTCGAGCTCCTGGTAGCCGGTCGAGTCAACGGGGACCCTGCGGTCACCGAGTCGTTGGCCGTCCTCGTCGAGGGCGACCGCGACGTGGACGTGTTTGTGGGTATCGACGCCGACGATGATCTTGCTCGACGGTTCGGGCGGTGACATGCTGACCATGACTATTCTCCTTGAACGGTTAGTGCCAGCGGGTCGAGAGGGCGGACAGGACTGTGAAGAGTCGTGACGAACGAAAAGCCCCTATTGGGTCACTCCCGCTCGGCTCGCTGGCGTCTGCATTGATCGCCACGTGACCCGGATCGACAGATCAATGCCAAGGCACTCCGGCCAGTCAAAGCATGGGTCAGACCCGAGTCACGCAGCAGCCCCATTTAACTCACAGTCGAACGATTAACCGGCCAATCGGGGCTCGGACCTGTGGACAAGTTGCTGTTGCCGACAGGTCACTTGGTGCCGGTGGGCCGGCGGAGGCGGCGGAGCTGCTCCTCATGGCGTCGAACCCGCTCGGCGATCGCCTCCACTGCATCGCGAAGATGCTGGACCTCACTGACGACGCCCGACAGCGTTCGTGGCGCGCGTCCGCGCTGACGGTGCTCTTCGACGACCGCGCGGAGGTACTCGTCCCGGTAGAGCGTCGTTCGGCTGATCCCCGAACGTTCGGCCACGGCCGGGAAGGTG
>JAKAPH010000022.1 GCA_021807265.1 Actinomycetes bacterium
TGATGCAGGGCGATGGGAACCTCGTCGTCTACTCGAGCGCGAACGTGCCACTGTGGGCGTCGAACACCTCAGGCAACGCGGGTGCCTACCTCAGCCTTTCGGACACCGGAGCGCTAGGCGTCATGAGTGACACAGGGGTCATTTTGTACGCACTCTAACGAAGGTGTTTCTGTCGGTTGAAGTTGGTCCGTTGCCAACGCGCGCATGACGGCTCGTTGCTCGGTCAAGACTTCCGATAGACACATTGGCCGTGCATGATCCGTTACTTCATTTTCTCAGAATCCTTTGCTCGACTTGTAAGTGGCGAAACGCGTCGAGATCGGAATCTGGCGGTCATGGCGAATGTGACGATCGAGTAGGTGTCTCGGTGCACAGCCGAGATATCTCGTATCGTCATGCTGTCGCCGTAGGCCGGGAGGGTGAAGAACAATGGAACTCAATGGACGCACTGTCGTTATCACGGGTGGTGCCAGTGGCATCGGACTTGCGACCGCGCGGCGCATGGCCCAGTCGGGCGCGTCGCTGGTCTTAGGCGACGTCGAAGAGGGCACCCTTGCGGAGGCCGTCGAGTCATTGCGCGAGAACGGGGCACGCGTCGTTGGTGCCACGTGTGACGTCGCGGTCGAGGCCGACGTTGAGGCGCTGCGCGACGCGGCGCTGGCCAACTTCGGCGGCGCGCACCTGATCTTCAACAACGCCGGCGTCGGAGGCGGCCCGGCAATCGGAACGCCCAAGGCGGTCTGGGACTGGGTGATGGGTGTCAACGTCTCGGGCGTGATTAACGGGATCAACGCCTTCGTGCCGCTTTTCCTGGAGCAGAACGAGGGCCACGTCGTCTCCACGGCCTCGCTCGCTGGTCTCGGCGGCGTGCCGGGCATGGGCCCCTACTGCGCGAGCAAGTTCGCGGTAGTGGGGATCGCCGAGTCGCTCTTTCACGAGCTCGCCCTCTCGGGCAAGAACGTCGGCACTTCGGTGCTCTGCCCGGGATTCGTTCGCACGCGTATCTTCGAGTCCGAGCGCAACATGCCCGACGAGCTCAAGGCCTACAACGACGATCCCAAAGTGCGCGCCATCAGCTCGATGGCGAGTGACGCCGTGAACGGAGGCATCGACCCGAGCATCGTCGGCGAGGCGGTGACGAGCGCCGTGCTCGAGAACCGCTTCTGGATCCTCACCCACGAGCACGCGGCGATTCGCACCAGCGAGCAGCGCGTCGACTGGATGCGCGGCGGCAGACCGCCGCGCATCAATTTGGAGGGCGCGACCCGGCCGTAGTCAGAACGCCGCGTCGAGCACGGCGCGGACCTCGGCGACTGTCGGGAAGGCCGGCGCGTTGAGGGTCACCTCGTCGCGCAGTGCCGCCACGGCGACGAGATCGAGCTGGTGGGCCACAAGTCCCTGCTCGGCGAGCGTCGCCGGCGCGCCGACTCGCGACGCCAGTGTCGCAACGGCATCAATCGCGGCCCGTGCGTTCTCGCGCGTCGAGCGCGACGGGTCGCCGACGCCAAGGGCGGTGCCCAAGCGCGCGTAGGCGCCGTCGCGCAGGTCGAGGTTCGAGCGCATCAGATGGGGCAGCACGGCGGCGAGGACCTCACCGTGCACGGCGCCCGTTGCGGCGCTGACGGCGTGGGCGATGCCGTGGCCGAGTCCGAGTCCGGTGCCCGACGCGAAGGCCACGCCGGCCAAGTGGGCTGCGAGTGCGAGCTGGCTGCGCGCCTCGAGGTTGGTCCCGTCTTCAACGGCGATGGGGAGCCAGGTCGCGATGGTGCTCGCCGCCTCGAGCGCGACGGCCGTCGCGAAGGGGTTCGGGTTTTTCGCGGCGAGTGACTCGATGGCGTGAGCGAGCGCGTCGAGGCCCGTGGACGCCGTGGCGCGCGCCGGCAGGCCGACGGTGAGCGCGGGATCGATGATCGCCACCCGCGGCAGCACCGATTCGTGGCCCACGTAGAACTTCTCATGGGTCTCGAGGTCGTCGATGACTCCGAACGCATTGGTCTCAGATCCGGTGCCGCTCGTGGTCGGTACGGCGATGATGGCGAGCGCGGGGACGGGCTGCTCGTTGCGGTAGTCGAAGTCGCGCCCCGAGCCCTCATTGACCCCGGCGATCGCGACGCCCTTGGCGACGTCCATCGACGAACCGCCACCCACCGCGACGACGGCGGCGCGCCCGAAGGCACGAAGCACCTCGGCCGCGGCGTTGAGCGTGTCGGTCGTGGGATTGGCGACGACCCGGTCAAAGATCTCGACGTCGATGCCCGTCGCGCGAAGCCCCTTGGCGAGCGCGTCGGGGATCCCGGTGTGGCGCAGCGCGGCGTCGGTGACGAGGAAGGCGCGCGACGCGCCCACGAGACGAACCGCTTCGGCCAGCCGCTCAGACTGGCCGAGGCCGAACCAGAGGGCCGGCAGCGGGGCGATGGAGAGCGGTCGCTCGCCGAACATGACTCAGCCGACCGCTCGGCGAAGCGGCGTGTCCGTGAGGTCCTCGAGCAGCTTGACGGCGAGCATCTCGCCGCCCTCGGGGCCGTAGGCGGCGAGGGCGCGCCGGTGGATCTGTTCGACGAGTGCCGCCATCTCGACCGGGACGCCGAGGTCGCGGCCCATGTCAACCGCGAGGCCGAGGTCCTTGCACACGAGTCGCATGGCGAAGGACTCGTCGTAGTCGCCTTCGAAGACCGAGTTGATGTCGTGCTCGATGAAGTGGCTGTTGGCCGGGCTCGCAACGAGCGAGCGCTGCAGGACGTCGAGGTCGATGCCGGCAAGGCGGCCCATCACGAAGGCCTCGGCAGCGGCCACCGCGTGGTCGAACCACAGTAAGTTGAGCAGCAGTTTGACGGTGTGGCCAGCGCCGATCGGCCCGACGTGGAAGATCCGCTCGGAGTCGCCCATGGCCTCGAGCAGCGGGCGATGAGCCAGGTACAGGGCCTCGTCACCGCCGACGAAGATCTGCAGGGTGCCGGCCTTGGCGCCCTTGGCCATGCCGCTGACCGGCGCGTCGAGCTGGCCGAGCCCGAGGCGGGTGGTGGTGGCGGCCAGTTCGCGGCCGAGGCCGGGCGAACTCGTGCTCATGTCGATCCACGTGGCGCCGGCGCGAAGGTGCTCGAGCACGCCGTCCGGCCCGGTCATGACCGAGCGAACCTGGACCGGTCCCGGCAACATCGTGACCACGACGTCAACGGAAGCGGCTAGTTCGGCCGGGCTCGCCGCGCGGGTCGCGCCCGCGGCAACGAGGGCGTCCACGGCCGCATCGGCGACGTCGTAGGCGACGAGTTCGTACCCGGCGGCTCGAATGTTGCTCGCCATGGCGCCGCCCATGTGGCCCAGGCCGATGAAACCTACTCGCATGATGGTGTTCTCCTCTTTGTTGTGTGGGCGAATCTCAGTGCAGGTCGAGCCAGGTCGTCTTCAACTGGCTGTACTCGTCGAGGGCGTGCAGCGAGCGGTCGCGACCGAAGCCCGACCGCTTCATTCCCCCGAAGGGCGTCGTGACGTCGCTCGCGTCAAAGGTGTTGACCCAGACGGTGCCGACCCGCAACGCCGCGGCGACGCGGTGGGCGCGGCGCAGGTCGGCGGTCCAGACACCCGCGGCGAGGCCGTAGTCGCTGTCGTTGGCGAGAGCTACCGCCTCGTCTTCATCGTGAAAGGCGATGCTCACGAGCACGGGGCCGAAGATCTCCTCGCGCGCGACGCGCATGTCGTTGGTGGCACCGGCGAGCACCGTGGGCGCGAAGTAATACCCGCCGAGGTCTTCGCGCACCCTCGAACCGCCAGAGACAATGGAGGCGCCCTCGGTCACCCCGAGCGCGACGTAGTGCGAGACGCGGTCGAACTGGTCGCGGTCGACGAGTGCCCCCACGGCGGTGGCGGGGTCCAGCGGGTCGCCGAGCACCAACGCGTCGCCCGCGCGCGCCACTGCCGCGGTGAAGTCCTCGGCGATGCGGGCATCCACGAGCAGGCGCGAGCCCGCGTTGCACGTTTCACCCTGGTTGTAGAAGATGCCCATCGCGACGCTGGATGCGGCGGCGTCGAGGTCGGGCGCGTCGGCGAAGACTAACTGGGGCGACTTGCCCCCGCACTCGAGGGAGACCGCTTTCATGTTCGACTCGCCGGCGTAGGCGAGGAAGCGCCGACCGATCTCGCCCGATCCCGTGAAGGCAATCTTGTCGACCTCGGGGTGCCGACCGAGCGCGGCGCCGGCGGTCGGGCCGTAGCCGGGCACCACGTTGAAGACGCCGTCGGGCACGCCGGCGTCCGTCGCGAGGCGGGCGAGGACCAGGGCCGACAGCGGCGACTGCTCGGCGGGCTTGAGCACGACGCTGTTGCCGGCCGCGAGGGCCGGCGCAATCTTCCACGAACTGATGATCAGCGGATAGTTCCAGGGCACCACTGCCCCGACGACTCCGAGGGGCTCGCGCGTGATCATGGCGATCGAACCCGGGTCCGTCGGGGCGAGCTCGCCGTACTGCTTGTCGATGGTCTCGGCGAACCACTCGAGGCAGCGTGCCGCGCCGGGTACGTCGACCGCGAGGGATTCTCGGATCGGCTTGCCGACGTCGAGGGTTTCGAGCAGCGCGAGCTCGTCACCGTTCGCAGCGACGAGCTCGGCGAATCGGCGCAGGACGCGCTTGCGCTCGCGCAGCGGCGCATGGGACCATACGCCCGCCTCGTAGGCCCGACGCGCGGCGCGCACCGCGGCGTCGATGTCAGCACCGTCACCGGCCGCGACGGCGGCGAGCACGCGGCCGTCGATCGCGCTGCGGTCGTCAAAAGTCGCGCCATCGACGGCGCTGACGGGGTGTCCGTCGATCCACGCTCGCCCGTCGGGACGCACGGTGGCCGCACGCTCGCGCCAGCGATGGGCTTCGACGGGGTCAATCGCCATGATTAGCCGACTCGCCACCGGGACACGGCGTCCTCGTCGAGGTCGGCCCCGAGACCGGGACGGTTCGGTACGACGACGTTGCCCTCGGCGTCGATGGTGACAGGCTCGCGCAGGAAGAAGTCGCGCCGTTCCAGGGTCCAGCCCGGGGGGTCGAAGGGGAATTCGAAGAATGGTCCGCCTCCGACCCCGGCGGCGACGTGGAGATTGGCCAGCAAGCCGAGCCCGTTGGTCCAGGTGTGGGGCGTGAACCACCGGTGCTGGGCCTGGCAGAGCTGGGCGACGAGACGCGCGCGAAGCATCCCCACGGCGAGCACCACGTCGGGCTGGTACACGTCGAGGGCGTCGGCATTGAAGTAGGCGAGAACTTCGGGCACGCTCCGACACATCTCGCCCCCGGCCACCCGCAGCGCCGTCTGGTTGCGCAGCGCCGCGAGTCCACGCACGTCGCCCGCGGGCAGCGGCTCTTCGATCCAGAACACGTCGAGATCGGCGAGGCGCTGGCTGATTCGGGCGATGGCGCGCACGTCGAGCGACGGCACGATGTCGCCGGGCATGCGCCACGCCTGGTTGAAGTCGACCATGATCTCCATGGTCGAGCCGACCGCTTCGCGAACGGCTTGGACGGCCTCGAGCCCCTCGTCGATGCGGAACTGGTCGACGCGCAGCTTGACCGCGCGAAATCCCATCGAGCGAAGCGCGAGGACAGAGTCGACGCGGTCCTGGCGGGACTTCAGCTCGCCGAGGGACGCGTAGGCGGGAATGCGGTCAGTGGCGCCGCCGAAGAGAATCGAAACGGGTTGCTCGAGGGCCTGACCGATCACGTCCCAGAGCGCGGCTTCGAATGGCCAGTAGTGGCCGGCGTGGAAGTTAATGGTCTCGAGGACCTCGACATGGCGCTGGATCCGCAGCGGGTCCTCGCCGATGAAGTAGTCGAGGTACGGCTCGAAGCCGTCCATCGTGTCACCCGATCCGATGCCTCGGATCCCCTCGTCGGTGTCGATCAGTACCAGCGTTGCGTCAAAGATCCGCCGTGGGGAGCGGTCCCACGCGGCGTGGAAGGCGGGCTCGAGCGGCAGACGAAGACGCTCCAGGGTGACATTGGTAATTTTCACCGTTGACCAGCGTAGAACGGATTGTGAGGGTGCTTCAGCGCGGCGAGGACTTCGGCAGTTGTCGGAAGGCGGCTGGCGCCGTTGGCGAGCGCCGTACGCGTCGCTTCGCGATTGTTGCGAAAGACCGCATCCTCGTCATTCGCCGCCGGGTTGACCCAAACGGCAGCGATGATCCGCAGCTCATCCACCTCGGACTCGGGGATCACCCCTCCGGCCACCGCGTCGGCGACCCCCGCCGCGACGCCGGCCTGGGCAGCCCCCCAGGTGATGTTGCCGTGCGTGTCGCCCTCGATGGCCGCCTTGTTGACGAACAAGGTGAAGGGCTTGACCGGAACGCCGGGCTGCAGGATGGTGACGAATGGCGCAAAACCCGCGCGCGGCGTCGCCAGGGCCGTCGCCCACGCCGTCTCAGCTCCGCTGCCGGTGCGACCAAGCACGGTATTGATGTGTGCCGCGTTTGCGCCGTCGCCGACGAAGCTCTCACCGAGTTGAATGGGCTCGCCAAAGGGTGTCATCGCTGGGTCTCCTTTCGCGGATCGCCCTGCGACACTCGTCGCACAACGGTCCGGGTGCACTGTCTGACCGCCCGATGGTAGCACAGGCCGACATTTTTGCAACTTAGAAATGCAGTATTGACAACAGTGCTCTAAGGTCAAAAATCCCTATGAAATATGGTTAACTGTGACATTTTGTGACGTGAACGCCACAGAATGGTGAAAAAATGAAAGAAAGGAGTTGTGAGAACTGAACTAGTAGTTGTATGCTCGCGCCGTGCCGTCTACAGGGATCGATCGCAGCGGGCCGGGACTCGTACGCGACCTCGAGTTGCTCGAGGTGCTCGCGGCCAACGACGCCGCGCACGGCGGAATTGGCACGGTGCGCATCGCCCAGCTTGTGAATCGCGACAAGGGCCAGGTTTCGCGCTCGCTTCGCACGCTCGAACGCGAACACCTGGTCGAGCGCGACCCGATGACCCGCGAATACCGCCTCGGGTGGCGGGTCTATGCACTGGCCGCCCGCTCCAGCGCGGGCCGGCTGCTCCAAGTCGCGCCCGCGATCATTCGCGAACTGGTCGCCGACCTCGATGAAACGGTCCACCTGTGCACCCTGCAAGGGCTTGACGTCCTGACGGTGCTGTCCTTCGCCCCGCTGCGCGAGTCGCGCGGCGGCTGGGAGGGACGATGCGTTCCCGCGGCCTGTACGTCAGCGGGCCGGGTCCTGCTCGCCGACGTGCCGCTCGCCACCATACGCTCGCACTTTGGGCCCGACCACTTCACGTTGGTGGGGCCGCGTCAGCGCGTGCACAACGCGGTCGAGCTTTACGAAGAGGTCGCCGCCACACGCGAACGCGGGTACGCGATCGTTGACGAAGAGTTTGAAGCGAACCTCGTGGGGGCATCGGCCCCGGTGCGCGACTTTCGCGGTCAGGTCGTTGCGGCGATCAACGTGTCAGGCTCCAAGTCCAGTCTGGGTTCGCGCCTTGAGGAGGCGGGCCAGTCGGTGGCACGCTGCGCGTTCGAGATCAGCCAGCGGATGAGCGGGTACGTAGACCTCGCTCCGGCATCGGGGGGCAAGCCGTCGTGAGGATCGAGCGATCGACAGACCTTCGTGCGTCTCGTAGGAGAGGCGACGATTGCGCTGGGCGTTCGGCTCGCACGGCGGTGGGTGGGTAGCAAGCAGTACAGCGGGCCTGCGAGACCGTCTCGAGGCCCGAATGGGCGCCGCAGGCGCCCGATATGACCAAGAGGGGAGTGCAGTGCCAAACGAATCAGGATTAAACGAGTACGAGTACCACTTGTTCGACACGTTGCGTTCGGGCGACTTCAACCGACGTGATTTCATCCGCAAGGCGACGGCGATGGGCATCGGTGTGCCGATCATCGGTTCGATCCTCAACGCCGTTGAGCCGATGGGTGCCGGCGCCGCAACACGCAGTGCGCACGCCCTGAGGCCCAAGCGCGGGGGAACCGCGCGCGTTGGCGTGAACGTGCCGACGGCCGCGCCGGACCCGGTCATGATGGCCGACGAAGGCGGCATCGTCACGGTGCAGATGGCTGGCGAGTATCTCGTCACGCCGGACCAGAACTGGAACCTCCTGCCCGTGCTCGCCCAGAGCTGGAAGAGCACCAACCCCAAGACCTGGACCTTCACGCTTCGAAAGGGTGTCAAGTTCCACAACGGCCAGCCGATGACTGCCGACGACGTGGTCGCGACGTTCGACCGGCTCACCGACCCCAAGGTCGGCTCGGCGGCGCTGTCGGCCTTCAGCGGAATCCTCGCCAAGGGGCAGATCGAGAAGGTCAGTGAGTACGTGGTGACCTTCCACCTCAGCGTGCCCTTCGTGGACTTTCCGTACCTGCTCTCGCCGTTTAACTACAACGCGGTCATCCTGCCGCACAACTACAAGATCGGCACCTTCATGAAGACGGGGTCGGGCACGGGGGCCTACAAGGTCACCGGCTACACCCCCGACCAGGGCGCGACCTTCGCCAAGAACAAGTCGTACTGGAGCCCGGGCATGCCGTATCTCGATGGCATCAAGCTCAGCTACTACCAGGACACCGCAACCGGCGTCCTCGACATGCAGGGCGGACAGTACGACTACCTGCCGTCGATCACATACGGCTCGGGTCAGGCACTGTTCTCGAACCCGAACGTGGTCATCCAGCGCCACGCGTCCTCGGGCTATCGCACGATCCAGATGCGCACCGACATCGCGCCCTTCAACAATGTCTTCCTGCGCCGCGCCGTGGCCGACGCCTTGGACCGTAAGGGGATGATCAAGGCGCTGCTCGGCGGCTTCGCCACGATCGGCAACGACGACTACTTCGCGCCGGTCTTCCCGATCTCCAAGCTCGCCTCCAAGCAGGTGCCCCAGCGCAATCAGAACATCGCCAAGGCGAAGCAGGAGCTCGCTCAGGGCGGCCAGCCGAACGGCTTCGCGGTGACCCTGACGACCGAGCAATACCAGGAGATTCCCAACCTGGCCGTGGTCATCCAGCAGAACCTCAAGTCGATCGGGGTAGACGTCACGTTGAACGTCGAGACCCAGACCGCCTACTACGGTTCGGGCGCGAACCAACCCTGGCTGAGCACCCCGTTCGGCATCACCGACTGGGGTGCGCGCGGTGTGCCGAGCCAGGGGATCACCCCGGCCTACACCTGCTCGGGGACGTGGAACTCCGCCCACTGGTGCAACACCAGTTTCGACAAGCTCCTCGGCTCGCTCAACGCGTCCCTCGACGAGACGACCCGCATGCGCATCGCGGCCCAGATGGCCACGATCCAGCACGACGCGGTGCCCGACGCCATTGCGTACTGGCTCGACGACCTGCAGGCTCACGGCAAGAACGTGCACATCGGCTACGCGCCGTCGAACTACGTAAACCCGCGTGCCATGTGGTTGGCCTGACCAATTTCCCCACGCCCTACCGCCCGGCCCGCGCCGGGCGGTAGGGCAATATCTGAGAAACCGATGCTCTCCTATCTTTCCAAACGGCTTCTGCTGGCGCTCGTGACGTTGGTGCTCGTGTCGTTCATCGTCTTCCTGGCCTCGGACGTGCTGCCTGGCGACGTGGGCCGCACGATCCTCGGCAACTTCGCAACGCAGGCCCAGGTCCACGCCCTCGATGTCAAATTGGGCCTCGACCACCCGCTGCTCGACCGCTATTGGATCTGGGTGAGCCACTTCGTGCGCGGCGACTGGGGCACCTCCTACACGCTCCAGGTTCCCGTCTTCGGGCTCGTGATGCGGCACTTCCTCAATTCGCTGATCCTGGGCGCCTTCGCGCTCGTGCTGATCGTGCCCGTTTCCATCGCCTTCGGCGTGCTCGCCGCCACGCACCACGACCGCCCGATCGACAAAGCCATCTCGGTGACGGGCATGTCCATGCTCGCCCTCCCCGAGTTCGTCACCGGCATCGTCGTGCTCGTGTTGTTCTCCATCGTCGTGCACTGGTTCCCCGTCTCGTCCTCGGTCCCGGTGTTCAGCCTGCCGAGCATCGTGCGCAACCTTTTCCTGCCGGCCCTGCCCGAAATGGTCCTCATCTTCGGGTACGTGTCGCGCATGGCGCGCGCGGGCACGGTCGAAGCCCTCAACGCTGGCTACACCCGCACCGCGGTCCTCAAGGGCCTGCCTCGACACCGGATCATGTTGCGACATGTCTTGCGCAACTCGCTCCTGCCCACGATCACGGTGGTGGCAGTCCAGGCCGGGTACCTTGTCGGAAGCCTCATCGTCGTCGAGACCATCTTCAACTACCCCGGCATCGGCAACCTGATCTACACCGCCGCGACCAACCACGATCAGCCGGTGCTGCAGGCGGCGGTCTTCCTCGTGGCCCTCGTCTATACGGTGACCAATCTCATGGCGGACATGCTCTACGCCGTCTTCAACCCACGCGTGAGGCTGGCCTCGTGAGCGCCGTCGGCCTCGAGGCGACTCGTGCGGCGCGCCTGGACTCGCGCCGGGCTCGCGCGCGCGCGGTGCTCGGCCAGTTGGTGCGCTCGGCGAGTTTCGACGTGGGGGCGATCATCGTCGTGTTCTGGGTCGTCGACGCCATCTTCTGGCACGTCATGGTCCCCCAGGATCCCCAGGCGCTCAATCCGCTGGCCGCCTTGCAGGGGCCGACGGCCGCGCACTGGTTCGGCACGGACTGGCTGGGCCGCGACGTGTTCTCGCGTACCCTCGCGGGTGCGACATCGGTGCTTGAGATCGCGCCACTCGCAACGCTGCTCGGGATCGCTGGCGGCACCATCGTCGGACTGGTGACGGGCTACTACGGCGGCGCGGTCGACGCGCTCGTGATGCGTCTCGTGGACGCGTTCCTCGCCTTTCCGCTCGTGATCATCGCCGTTCTCGTTCTCGCGCTGCTCGGCACCTCGGAGATTACGGTCATCGTGCTCATCGGCGTGATATTCACCCCCGTGGTGTCGCGAACCGTGCGATCGGTGGTGCTCGTCGAACGCGACAAGGAGTACGTCGCCTCGGCGCGGCTGCGCGGTGAGGGCGACTGGTACATCATGACCGCCGAAATCCTGCCCAACGTCACCACGCCGATCATCGTCGAGTCGACGGTTCGGCTCGGCTATGCGATTTTCACCGCGGCGACGCTGTCGTTCCTGTCGCTGGGCATTCAGCAGCCCTCGCCCGACTGGGGGCTGACAATCTCGCTCGGCCGCCAGTACTTGCAGATCGCACCGTGGATCGTCCTCTTCCCGGCCATCGCGCTCGCGACGCTCGTCGTCGCGGTGAACCTGGTCGCCGACTCCGTACAGCAGGTGATGGCCCGATGAGCGAACTGACTACCGCCGACGACGTCCTGTCGGTGTCCGACCTCTCAATCTCGTACCGGCGCCGGGCGCGCGCGATGCGCGTGGTGAGCGACGTGAACTTCACGATACGTCGCGGCGAGGCATACGGGCTCGTCGGCGAGTCGGGCTGCGGGAAGAGCACGATCGCGATGGCCGTGATGGCGTACCTGGCCGACAACGCGCAGATCGACAGCGGATCGATCCGGCTCCTCGGTGACGAAGTGATCGGCGCGCGCGCCGCAGACTTGCGCGACTGGCGCGCGAGCCGCGTCGCAATGGTCTACCAGGACCCCGGCTCGTCGCTCAACCCGACGATGCGCGTCGGCCGCCAGCTGGCCGAGGTCTACCGCTACCACGACCACGTGACGTGGGACAAGGCTAACGCCGCGGCGCTTTCGATGTTCGAGCGCGTCCAGTTCGCCGACCCGCGCAAGATCCTCGAGCGCTACCCCCACGAGCTCTCCGGCGGCCAGCAGCAGCGCGTCATGATCGCGATGGCGCTCGCGGCGAACCCCGCCCTCCTCATCCTCGACGAGCCGACGACCGGTCTTGACGCGACGGTCGAAGCGGAGATCCTCGATCTCGTCGAGGAGTTGCTGCGAGACATCGGCACGGCCGCGCTGTTCATCAGCCACAATCTGGCCATCGTGAGCCGGCTCTGTGACCGCGTCGGCGTGCTCTACGCCGGGCGGCTCGCGGAGGAGGGCCCCGCGACCGAGGTCCTGCGAACCCCGCGGCACCCCTACTCGATCGGCCTGCTCAACAGCATTCCCCACTGGGGTGCGACCAAGGACCACCTTCGGCTCCTGCCCATTCCGGGCGACCCGCCCGCCATCGGGCAGATCCCCAGCGGCTGCGCCTTTGCCGGCCGCTGCGCCATCGCCCAGGACGCGTGCCTGACCGCTCCGCCCGTTCTCGCCCCCTGCGAGGGCGCCCACTCGCTCAGCGCGTGCCTGCGCCGTGACGAGCCGGCGGCCCTGGCCGAGGTGGCGGCGAAGAACATGGTGGCTGACGGGCCGGGTCCAGTGGCGACGCCGGTGCGCATCAGCCGCGAAGCGGTCGTCGAGGTCACCGACGTCGTCAAGCGCTTCAGCACCCACGGCACGACACTGACGGCGGTCTCGGACCTGTCCTTGACACTGCACCAGGGCGAGATCCTCGGGCTGGTGGGGGAGTCGGGCAGCGGTAAGACGACCCTCGCGCGCACGATCGCCGGGCTTTACCGCGCCGACGGCGGATCGGTGGCCGTGGGCGGGGCGGTGGAACGCTCGCGCCGCGAGCGCGCCAGCTACCTGCAGATGGTCTTTCAAAACCCCGACACCGCGCTCAACGCAAAGTTCCGCGTCGCCCGACTGCTCGGCCGCTCGGTCAAGCGGCTCAATCCCGGCCTCTCGGCCGACGAGCGCCACGCCAAAGTCATCGATATCGCACGGTCGGTCAAGCTGCTCGAGAGCCACCTCGACCTCCTGCCCGGCGCGCTCTCGGGCGGCCTGAAGCAGCGTGTCGCAATCGGCCGAGCCTTCACCGGCGACCCGAAGGTCGTCGTGCTCGACGAGCCCGCCTCGGCGCTCGACGTGTCGGTCCAGGCGACGATCCTTAACCTGCTCGTCGACCTGCAGCGCGAGCACGGCCTCGCGTACCTGTTCATCTCTCACGACCTGTCGGTGGTTCGCTACCTCTCGGACCGCATCGCTGTGATGTACCTCGGCGAGCTCGTCGAGGTCGGGCCGGCCGAGGTCCAGGTGAGCCCGCCGCACCATCCCTACACCGAGGTCCTGCTCTCAGCCAACGCCGCGGCGATCGCCGCTGGCCGGCCGCGGATCCGCCTGCGCGGGCCGTCGCCCAGCCTCGCCAACCCACCGTCGGGCTGCCGGTTCCATACGCGCTGCCCCCGCTCGCTCGGTGACCTCTGCCGCGACGTCGTCCCGCCGATGCAGAACGCCGGCGAGGGCCATCAGTATCGCTGCCACATCGACCCGACGACCCTCGCCGGGTTGCAGTCGTCACGTCCCGAGGCGTCGTGAGCGCGCCTCGCGACATCGGCGCCGCGGCCCCGGTCGAGGCTGCGACCACAACAAGGAGCAAACGTGGACATTCGTGACTTTTCCCTGGACTTCTTCTCGCTCCGGGGCAAGAACGCCATCGTGACCGGCGGCAACACGGGGCTCGGGCAGGCCTTCTCGGTGGCCCTCGCCAAGGCCGGAGCCAACGTGTTCATCCCGAGTGTGACCGACGACGGCGGCGAGACCCAGGGACTCATCGAAGCATGCGGGCAGCGCGCCGAGGTCGTGCACGCCGACATTACCGCTCCCGGCGTGCCCCGCGAAGTCGTCGAGGCGTGTGTGTCCCACTTCGGCGCACTCGACATCGTGGTCAATTCAGCGGGGATCTGCAACATCGCCTCGGTCGACGAGTTCGACCGGGCCCAGTGGGACCCCATGATCGCTCTCAATCTGACGGCGCCGTTCGAACTGAGCTTCGAGGCGGCCAAGTTCATGATGGCTCAGCGATCGGGCAAGATCATCAATATCGGCTCGCTCTTCTCGCTGCTCGGCGGCCTGGGCTCGCCCGCCTACGCCGCGACCAAGCACGGTCTGGCCGGCTTCACTCGCGCCTACTGCGACGAGCTCGCCCAGTACAACGTCCAGGTGAACGCCATCGCGCCGGGATACTTCGCCACCGCGATGACGACCGGGACCCGCGCCAACGCCGAGCAGAACCAGCGGGTACTCGACCACATTCCCGCTGGACGGTGGGGTGATGTGGCGGACCTGATGGGCGCGACGGTCTTTCTCGCGAGCCGGGCGGCGGACTACGTGAACGGACACCTACTCGTGGTCGACGGCGGGTACTTGGTGCGATGAAGGAGAACGGAAACGTGGCAACAACACGATCGGATTTGACCCGCACGCAGATCGTCGAGCGACTGGTCTCGATGTTCGGCCCGGCGCGCGTCGACCTCGATGACGAGCGCTTGCGCCGCGCGAGCGTCGATCGATTCAAGAAGTACACGGCGGTCAACGACATCTTCGACGGCCCGATCCCGGCCGCGGTGGTGAGCGTCACCTCGGCCACCGAGGTGTCGGCGCTGCTCGCCTTCGCCAACGAGCACCGCATCAACGTGGTGGCGCGCACGGGCGGCACCGCGACTGAAGGCGGCCTCGAGACGATCGTCGAGGACTCGATCGTCGTCGACGGCTCGGCGATGAACGCGATTGTCTCGATCGACCCAATCAACATGATGGCGACGGCCCAGTGCGGCGTGCCCCTCGAGGTGCTCGAGGACGCCGTGCGCGCCCACGGGCTCACCACGGCCCACTCGCCACAGTCCAAGCCCATCGCCCAGATGGGCGGGCTGACCGCGACGCGCTCGATCGGCCAGCTCTCGACGCTGTACGGCGGGATCGAGGACATGGTCGTCGGCCTGGAGGCGGTCTTCCCTGACGGGACGGTCACGCGGATCAAGAACGTGCCGCGCCGCGCGGCGGGCCCGGACATCCGCCACGTGGTGATCGGCAACGAAGGCGCGCTGTGCTTCATCACCGAGGTGACGGTCAAGTTGTTCGCCTACCAGCCCGAGAACAACCGGTACCAGGGGTTCCTCGTCGACGACATGCGAACGGGCCTGGCGGTCCTGCGCCAGGTGATCACCGAGGGGTACCGCCCGGCGGTCTGCCGGCTCTACTCGCCCGAGGACGCTCGCCAGCACTTCGAGGACCTCGACCCCGACAAGTGCCTGCTGCTCTTCATTAGCGAAGGGCCCAAGGCGATTGCCGCGGCGACGGCCGAGGCGATCGGCGCGATCGTGGCCGGCTATGCGCACCAGGACATGGACCCGCGGCGCATCGAATCGTGGTTCGCCAACCTCAACTGGGGGATGGACAAGATCCTCGCCGAACAGGCGACGATGCGCGCCGAGCACCGGCTGGGCTACACCACGGAGATCTCGGCGAACTGGTCCCAGATCGGCGACATTTACGACGCGGTGATGGCGCGGATCCGCACGACCTACCCCTACGCCAAGGATCTGACGATGCTCGGCGCCCATTCGTCGCACAGCTACCAGACGGGCACCAACCTGTACTTCGTCTACGACTACGACATCGACTGCGAGCCGCGCGACGAGATCACCAAGTACCACATTCCGCTCAACGCGATCATCGTCGAGGAGTCGCTGCGCCTGGGCGGGTCGATGGTGCACCATCACGGCATTGGCAAGTACCGCACGCCCTGGACCGAACTGGAGCACGGGAGCGCCTATTACATTCTGCGGACGCTGAAGGCGGCCTTCGACCCCCAGGACATCATGAACAAGGGCACGATCTTCAAGGCGAACTGATCATGGCCCCGCGCTACATCATCGCGATCGACAACGGCTCGCAGAGCACCAAGGTTTCGATCATCGACAGCGACGGCGAGGTCGTGTGCGAGGCCCGCCAGGCGCTGCGCCCGAGCAATACGCCACGGCCGGGGGTCGTCGAGCATCCCGACGACGACATCTGGGATTCGATCGGCGCGGCCAGTCGCGCCGCGATGGCCCAGTTTGATGGTGACCCCGCCGACATCGCCGGCGTGGGACTGTGCACGATTCGCTTCTGCCGGGCAATGCTGCGCGCCGACGGCTCGCTCGCGAGTCCGGTGCTGAGTTGGATGGACGAGCGCGTCTCGCGTCCCTACGTGCCCGATGACCCGTCGGTGCGATATGTCACCACGTCTTCGGGCTACGTGACCCATCGTCTCACGGGCGAGTTCCGCGACACGGCCGCCAACTATCAAGGGGTCTGGCCGATCAGCACCGATCGCTGGGCGTGGCTCGACGACAGCGAGGGCTTCGCCGACTACGGCATCGACCGCTCGATGCTCGTCGAGCTCGTGATGCCCGGCGAACTGCTCGGCGCGGTGACAGCCGGTGCGGCCCGCCATACCGGGATCCGCTCTGGCACCCCCGTCTTTGCGACCGCGAATGACAAGGCCGTCGAGGCGCTCGGTAGCGGGCTGCGCAGCCCGGACGAACTCCTGGTGTCCCTGGGCACCTATATCGCTGCCATGTCCCTCGGCACGGCGAATCGAACCGACGCGTCAGGGTTCTGGTCCAACTTCGCCTCCACCCCCCGCGACTACCTCTACGAGAGCCACGGGGTTCGCCGCGGGATGTGGATGGTGAGCTGGTGGCGCGACATCCTCGGCGCCGAGGTCCTTGGTGGTGCGGCACTCGCCGGGCTGAGTCCTGACCAATTCCTGGACAGTGGCGCTGCGCTCGTCAGTCCGGGGTCTGACGGCCTGATGGTGATGCTCGACTGGCTGGCCCCGACCGATCAGCCATTTCGTAAAGGCTCGATCCTCGGCTTTGACGCGCGGCACGGGCGCTTCCACGTCCATCGCGCCATTCTCGAGGGGATCGCGCTGACCATGGCCCGCCACTCGCGCGTGATGGCGCGTGAGCTCAAGCGGGATTTCACGCAACTGATCCTCTCCGGCGGCGGCGCGCAATCGCCACTGTTCGCCCAGATCTTCGCCGACGTCTTTGACTTGCCCGTCACTCGGTCGACCGTGACGAACGGCGCAGGACTGGGCGCGGCGATTTGCGCGGCCGTCGGATCGGCGCTGCACCCATCGTGGGACGAAGCGGTCGCACGCATGGTCCATTGGCGCGAGCCCGTAACGCCGATCAGCGCGAATCACGAGCGCTACCTGCAGCTATCTGAGGTCTACGACGTGGTTCCACAGTTCACCGATGCGATCTACCGATCGTCATTCGAGATCTTCCACTAGTCACGCAAGCCCGTCGCCGTCGAATATCGGCCACGGGCGTTGGCGCGATTCGTGATAGCGCGGGCGACTCCGGGCAGCCGGCTAGCGGGCGAGGGACTCGGCAACCGCGGCGATGCCCTTGCCCCAGGCCTTGAGCGTGTTGCCCGGCAGGAAGGCCGAGCCCGAAGCGTTGTGGTTGACGACGGGTATGGCCACGTAGCGCTCGTTGCCCGCGGGGTCGATGAAGTAGGTGACCGCGGTGTGCACGACGTCAGCCGTCGGACTCGCCGCCTGCACCACGACGCCATATGAGCGCCAGACGACCTTGAGCGCGGGAACCGTGCCGGTGAGGAAGTGCCACGTCGGGATGGTGTTGAGCAGGTGGGTGTTGGTGAAGGTCGCCATGTTGGCGACGCTGCGGGCGTAGGGGTTGACGTTGATGCCGATGAACACCGTGTCCTTGGCGGCCCCGGTCAGGTCGGCGCGCGCGTAGCGCAGCTCCTGGGCGACCAGGGGACAGATGTCCACGCAGTGGGGGTCCATGAAGTTGATCACGACCGGCCGGCCGCGCAGCGAGGCGA
>JAKAPH010000125.1 GCA_021807265.1 Actinomycetes bacterium
CGAGGCCGGCAGCCGCCTGCGCATCCGCCGGATGGACGCGCCGCCGGCCGCCCGTCGCTTTGACGAGGACATCGCGCGCGTGCGCGCCGACAAGGAGACCGCCATGGAGCGCGGCGCCCTCGAGCAGGCCAAGGCCCTCGAGGAGCAAGAGCGCGACCTCATCGCCAAGAAGGACGAGCTCGACGCCACCGTCGTGTCCTCGGGCGGCGCGACCTTTGACCTCGTGGACGAGGACACGATCGCCGAGGTGCTCGCCAACTGGACCGGCATCCCGGTCTACCGGCTCACCGAGGAGGAGACGTCCAAGCTGCTCCGCATGGAAGACGAGCTCCACAAGCGCATCATCGGCCAGGACGAGGCGATCGCGGCGCTGAGTCGCGCCATCCGGCGCACCCGCGCGGGCCTGAAGGACCCGAAGCGGCCCGGCGGCTCGTTCATCTTCCTCGGCCCGACCGGCGTCGGCAAGACCGAGCTCGCCAAGACCCTGGCCGAGTTCCTCTTCGACGACGAGGACGCGCTCATCCAGCTCGACATGTCCGAGTACATGGAGAAGCACTCCGTGAGCCGGCTGGTCGGTTCGCCCCCGGGCTACGTGGGCTACGACGAAGGCGGACAGCTGACCGAGGCCGTGCGGCGCAAGCCCTTCTCGGTGGTGCTGTTCGACGAGGTCGAGAAGGCCCACCCGGACGTCTTCAACACGCTGCTGCAGATCCTCGAGGACGGTCGCCTGACCGACTCCCAGGGCCGGGTCGTCGACTTCAAGAACACCGTCTTGATCATGACCTCGAACCTGGGCACCGCCGACCTGCGCAAGGCCGCGATCGGCTTTGGCAAGGTGTCGGACCTCGCGAGCCACGAGCGCATGAAGGAGAAGGTCAACCAGGCCCTCAAGGCGCACTTCCGCCCCGAGTTCCTCAACCGCATCGACGAGACGATCGTCTTCCACGAGCTGACCAAGCCCGAAGTCATCGCCATCGCCCAGCTCTTCATCGCGCGGCTGCGTGAGCAGCTGTCGGTGCAGGGCCTCGGCCTCGAGCTGTCGGCCGCGGCGCAGGGCTACCTCGCGGACAAGGGCTACGACCCCGAGCTCGGCGCGCGGCCGCTTCGCCGCGCGGTCCAGCAGTACGTCGAAGACGTGCTCAGCGAGAAGATCCTCTTCAAGGAGTTCCACGCCGGTCAGACCATCGTCGTGGACACGACCGACGGCCCCGACGGCCCGACGCTCACCTTCGAGGGAATCGAGGGGCTGCCGCCGTCGGTGGACTTCGAGGACGTCGCGCCCGAGCCCGAGGCGTAACACACGCCGTCTAGCGTTCGACGGGTGAAAGCCCGATCAGAGTTCGTATGCGAGAGTTGCGGTGCGCTGAGCGCCCGATGGGTCGGGCGCTGCGCGTCGTGCGGCGCCTGGAACGCGGTGGCCGAGCGTGGCGTGGCCGCGGGCCGTGCGCCGGTGCCGGCGCCGACCCCGATCATCGCGACGCGCATCGACGATGGCCTCATGACCCCGACCGGGGTGGGCGAGGTCGACCGGGTGCTCGGCGGGGGGCTGGTCGCCGGATCGACGACCCTCTTGTTCGGCGAACCCGGGGTGGGCAAGTCCACCCTCGCCCTGCAGGTCATGCGCTCGCTCGCGATGGCCGGCTCGGTCGTCGTGCTCGTCGCGGCCGAGGAGTCCGCGGCCCAGGTGGCCCGGCGCGCGCGCCGGTTGGGACCGGTGCCGGCCGACCTCGCGGTGGTGGCGACCAATGACGTCGCGACGGCCGAACAGGTGATCGAGCGGTATCGGCCGACGCTCGTGGTCGTGGACTCGGTGTCGGCGTGTCGCGACGAGTCGGTCAGCGGCTCGCCGGGATCGGTGAACCAGGTCCGCGCCGCCGCCGAACGACTCTGCGCGATGGCCAAGGCCACCGACACCGCGCTCGTGCTCATCGGTCACGTCACCAAGGACGGCGAACTGGCCGGTCCGCGCGCGCTCGAGCACGTGGTCGACACGGTGCTGCGCATCGATGGCGACCGCCACGGGTCGCTGCGGGTCGTGCGCGCGATCAAGCACCGATTCGGTCCGACGAGCGAAGTGGGTCTCTTCGAGATGGTGGGCGACGGGCTGCGCGAGCTGCCCGACGGCACGCTGCACCCATCTGGGCCGGCCCTGAACGTTCCCGGGGTGGTGTGGAGCGTCACCAACGATGGCAGCCGGTCGCTGTCGGTCGAGATCCAGGCCCTGGTCGCCTCCAGCACGGGCTCGCCGCGCCGGGTCGCGCACCAGGTCTCGTCCCAGCGCCTCGCCCTGCTGCTCGCCGTGCTCGAGGCGCGCTGCGGGGTCGAACTCGGGGCGGCGGACGTCTTTGCGACGACGGCCGGGGGATTGCCCGCGCTCGAGCCGGGCATCGACGCCGCGCTGGCGCTCGCCATCGCCTCGGCGGCGGGGGGCTTCGTCGTGCCGGCCACCCTGGCGGTCGTGGGCGAGGTCGGCCTCGCGGGCGAACTGCGCCCGGTGAGCGGGCTCGGCCGCCGGCTCACCGAGCTCCGTCGCCGCGGGGTCGAGCGCGTGGTCGTCCCGTTCGGGTCCGAGACCGAGCCGGTGCCCGGGATGGAGCTCATCGTCTGCCAGCGGTTGACCGACGTCCTAGACGTCATCCAACCCGTCACGGTGTGAAGGAAGTCTGGTAAAATGGATGGTCCCCACGAACGCCCCCTTGGCGTCGGTCGGCTAGGAGCTACTGCGCAATGACTGTCCGGAAATATAAGAAGGGCGACCGTCTCGTTTACCCTCATCACGGTGCCTGCACGGTCGAGAAAATCGAGAAAATGACGGCCTTTGACGTCAAGCAGGACTACCTGAAGCTGAAGGTGGCTTACACCGACCTCGTCCTCATGGTGCCCGTCGCCAACGCCGAGTCCGTGGGACTGCGCGACGTGATCAACGACGAAGAGGTCGAAGAGGTCTTCGCCGTGCTTCGCAAGAAGGAAGCGCGCATGCCCACCAACTGGTCACGCCGCTTCAAGAACCACTCGGAGAAGCTCCGTTCGGGCGACATCTACCAGGTGGCCGAGGTCGTGCGGAACCTCTCGATCCGCGACAAGGACAAGGGCCTGTCGGCCGGCGAGAAGCGCATGCTCACCCGGGCGCGCCAGATCCTGGTCTCGGAGCTCACGTTCGCACTGAACGTCGACACCGAAGCGGCCGAAGAGAAGCTCGCCTCGGTCCTGCCGTAGCCATGAGCGTGGCCGCCGTCGTCGTCGCCGGCGGTCGAGGGACTCGATTTGGCGGACTCAAGCAGTTCGCTGACCTCGACGGGCTATCGGTCGCCGCGCGCAGCGTCGCGGCCGCGCGCAGCGTCGCCCAGCGCGTGGTGCTCGTCGTGCCCGAGGGCTACGCCGGCAGCGGCGAAGGCGCCGACGCCGTCGTCGCGGGCGGGCCGACGCGCGCCTCCTCGGTCCGGGCGGGTCTCGCCCATTGCGCTGACGCGTCGACCATCGTGGTGCACGATGCCGCGCGCCCCATGGCTACGCCGGCGCTCTTCGCCGCCGTCGTACGGGCCGTTGCCGACGGGGCCGACGCCGCGGTGCCCGGGCTCGCCGTGACCGATACGGTCAAGCGTGTCGACCGCTCCGGCGCCGAGGTCGTCGCGCTGGGCACCATCGCACGTGATGAACTGGTGACCGTGCAAACTCCACAGGCCTTCCAGCGCGACTCGCTCGAACGCGCGCACGCGCACGCGGGCGAGGCGACC
>JAKAPH010000126.1 GCA_021807265.1 Actinomycetes bacterium
GACCAAGGGCGCCGCGGTGAAGGTCCTGGGCTGGACACCGGCCCCGGGCACCTGCACGCTCGCCAAGTGCGACGGCACGGGTACCTTCGTCGGTAACTTCACCGACCAGACCGCTGGCAAGACCCTGACCGCCGGTGACTTCTCGGCCGGTGCCGACATCGTCTTCCCGGTCGCGGGCTCGGTCGGGCTCGGCTCGGTCGCCGCGGCCCAGCAGGCCGGCAAGGGCCACAGCATCATGTGGGTCGACAGTAACGGCTGCGTCTCGGACCAGGCGGACTGCTCGTGGTTCATCGGCACCGTCGCCAAGGGCGTCGAGCCCTCGGTGCGCGACGCGGTCCTCGCGGCCGCTTCGGGCAAGTTCAAGGGCGGCACCTACCTGGGCACGCTCAAGAACCAGGGCACGGCGCTCGAGTACGGCGGCATCGCCGTGCCGTCGTCGCTGAAGGCGACCATCGCGACCATCGCCAAGGGCATCATGTCGGGCAGCATCTCGGTGAACCCGAACAAGTACCCGGCCAGCTGACGCGCTAGCCAGTTCACGACAAGGCCCCGGGACCTCGGTCCCGGGGCCTTCGTCGTGGCTACGATATGCCCTTATGCGTTTGGAGCTCCGGGGCATCACGAAGCGGTTCGGCACCTTCACCGCCAACCACCAGATCGACCTCACGGTCGAGCCCGGACAGATCCACTGCCTGCTCGGTGAGAACGGCGCCGGCAAGTCCACGCTGATGAACGTGATCTTCGGCCTGCTCCAGCCCGACGAGGGCGAAATCCTGATCGACGGCGTGCCGACCCGGTTCGCGAACTCCGGCGAGGCGGTGCGCCGCGGCATCGGCATGGTGCACCAGCACTTCATGCTCGTGCCCGTCTTCTCGGTCACCGAGAACGTGGTCTTGGGCTTCGAGCCGACGAAGTCCTTCGACCGGCTCGACCACCAGCGCGCGCGCGAGGAGATCCGCAGCGTCTCGCAGGCCTACAACCTCGAGGTGGACCCCGACGCGATCGTCGAGGAACTGCCCGTCGGGCTTCAGCAGCGCGTCGAGATCCTCAAGGCCCTCAGCCACGACGCCGAGCTCCTGATCCTCGACGAGCCGACGGCCGTGCTCACCCCCCAAGAGATCGACGCGCTGATGGCCATCATGCGCTCGCTCGCCGACTCGGGCAAGTCGATCCTCTTCATCTCCCACAAGCTCAAAGAGGTGAAGGCGATCTCGGACGTGATCACGGTGATCCGCCAGGGCGAGGTCGTGGGCAGCGCCCAGGCGACCGACTCCGAGGCCCAGCTCGCCTCGATGATGGTCGGGCGCGACGTCACCCTCACCGTCGACAAGGCGGTGGTCGCCCCGGGCGAGGAGGTGCTCGCCATCACCGACCTCGTCGTGCGCGACGACCGCGGCCTGCCCGCGGTGAACGGCGTGAGCCTGTCGGTGCGCGCCGGGGAGATCGTGGCGCTCGCCGGCGTGCAGGGCAACGGCCAGACCGAGCTCGTCGAGGCGATCGCGGGCATGCGCCCCGTCGAGTCGGGCACGATCACCGTGCGCGGCGTGGACATCACCAACCACACGCCGCGCCAGGTGCTCGACGCCGGGGTCGCCCACGTCCCCGAGGACCGCCAGCTGCACGGGCTCGTCCTGTCGATGTCGGTCGCGGACAACCTGGTGCTGAACACCCCGCGCCGCGCGCCCTTCGCCCGGCGCGGCTCGCGCAACCTCGCCGCGGTCGCCGCGAACGCCGAACAGCTCGTGAAGCGCTTCGACATCCGCACGACCTCGACCCAGGCGCTGGTGAGCTCGCTCTCGGGCGGTAACCAGCAGAAGGTCATCGTCGCGCGCGAGCTGTCGCGCCCGCTCAGCCTCTTCGTCGCGTCCCAGCCCACGCGGGGCCTGGACGTCGGGTCGATCGAGTACGTGCACCGCCAGATCGTGAGCCAGCGCGACGAGGGCATCGGCGTGCTGATCGTCTCCTCGGAGCTCGACGAGGTCCTCGCGCTCGGGGACCGCATCGCGGTGATGCACGCCGGCCAGATCAGCGGCGTCGTCGACCCCTCGACCAGCCGCGAGACGATCGGGCTGCTCATGACCGGCGCCCACGTGGAGTCAACCAATGCCTGAGTCAACGCCCCGCCGCTCCCTCTGGGCCCGCCTGACCGGCCAGAGCCCCTTCGTGGTGACACTCTTCGCCCTGGTGCTGGGCCTCGTCGTGGGCGCGATTGTGATCATCACGACGACCGCGCCCGTGCTCAACGCCTGGCGTGGCTTCTTCAACGGCTGGGGCGCCCCGGGCCACGCGCTCAAGGTGACCCTCGACAACGTCGGGGCGGCCTACCGGATCATGTTCACCGGGTCGGTCTTCAGCCCGGCGACCCTCTGGCACGCGATCACCACGGGCCAGGGCTGGTCCAACGCGCTGACCCCGATCTCGGAGACCCTCACCTACGCGACGCCGCTCACCATCGCCTCCATCGGCGTGGGCATCGCCTTCCAGACGGGCATCTTCAACATCGGCGCCAACGGCCAGGCGATGATGGGCGGCATCGCCGGGGCCTACGTGGGCACGCTGCTCCACATGCCCATGGCGTTGCACCTGCCCGTCACGATGCTCGCCGGGATCGCCGGCGGCGTGCTCGCCGGGTCGGTCCCGGGCCTCTTGAAGGCCTACACCGGCGCCCACGAGGTCATCGTCACACTGATGTTCAACTACGTGGTCTCGGCGATCCTGCTCTACACCCTGCTCTCGACGGCCCTGCAGGCACCCGGCCAGCAGAACGACATCGCGCGCACGCTCGACCCCTCGGCCCAGCTCGCCCCGCTCTTTGGCACCGCGTCGGGGCTGCGGGTGAACTACGGGCTCGTCATCGCGGTGCTCGTGGTGCTCTTCGCGTGGTGGTTCCTCGAGCGCTCGTCGCTCGGCTTCGAGTTCCGCATCACCGGGGCCAACCCCCAGGCGGCGCGGGCCTCGGGCATCAACGCCAAGGCCGTCATCATCCTGGTCTTCGCGATCTCGGGCGGCCTCGCCGGGCTCGCGGGGGTCACCGAGCTCGCCGGCTTCTACAAGACCCTCGACGGCGGGTTCCTCGTCGGCAACGCCGGCATCGGCTTCACCGCGATCACCGTGTCCCTGCTCGGGCGCAACAAGCCGATCGGCATCGTGTGGGCCTCACTGCTCTTCGCCGCGCTCGGCGTCGGCGGACGCGCGATGCAGGCGGCGACGGGCATCCCGCTCGACCTCGCGACGGTGATCCAGTCGGCGGTCGTGCTCTTCGTGGCGACCCCGGTGCTCGTGAAGGAGATCTTCCGGCTTCGCACGTCCCCGACGGCGGGGCTCCAGCTGGCGACCAAGGGGTGGGGATCGTGAGCATCGACGTGACGACCCAGGCGACGGCGGCGGCCCCGCGGATCCCGGTCGGGCGCACCCGCGGCATCGGCGTCATCATGCTCGCGATCGGGCTCTTCACCGCCCTCGTCTTCGGGGTCGGCTCGGGATTCGGCGCCCACTCGTCGCTCACCTTCAACCCCGTGTCGCTCACCAACGCCCCGTGGCAGGTCGGCACGCTGACGCTACTCACCGCGTGGAGCAACATCGTGCTCGGCGTCGCCATCGCCGCGCTGGGCCTGGACGTCGTGGCGCGCCTGCCCCGGCGAGGCGTGATGGCCCGCTTCGGCGTCGTCAGATCG
>JAKAPH010000023.1 GCA_021807265.1 Actinomycetes bacterium
GCAGGTCTTGAACAACGACGCGGCGCCCGCGTCGAGGTACCCCGGGGCGATGAGGAAGTCGTCGATGAACCGCTGCCAGGACTCCCAGTAGGTCCCCTCGGCCGTCTCGACGAGCACGACCGGGGCGGGTCCGCCCTTGCCGGTGTGCAGCAGCGTGAGGATCTCAAAGACCTCGTCCATCGTGCCCAGGCCGCCCGGGAAGAACACGAAGGCGAGCGACTCCTTGGTGAGTGCGACCTTTCGGGTGAAGAAGTACTTCATCTCCACGAGCCGGCTCTCGGCGTCGACGTAGGGATTCGAGCTCTGCTCGAAGGGCAGCGCGATGTTCACGCCCAACGTTTCGTGGATCCCGGCACCCTCGGCGGCCGCCTCCATGATCCCGGGACCGGCGCCCGAGACGGTCATCCAGCCGCGCGCGGCCATCCGCTCACTCAATGCGCGCGCCATCGCGTAGAGGGGCGCCGTCGCCGGCGTACGCGCCGACCCGAAGACGGTCAGCTTCGGCCGGTCGCGCCACGGCGAGAACACCCGCGCGGCCTCGAGCAGTTCGCGCATCGCCGTCGCGGCCACCCGCAGGTCGCGCACGTCGTGGCCCGCCTGGACGAGGGCCGACACGTCCTCGAGCAGCTCGCGCACCCGGGCGAGTTCGGCGTCGTTGGCGACCCCGAGCAGCCCGCTCTCTTGGAGGAAGGCCTCCACGGCCGGGTCGGTCACAGCGCCTGGTAGAGCGTGCTGCGTTGGATCAACGGGCGCCCGAGCGGCTCGACGAGCTCGTGCAGGTGCGCGACGTCGAGCTCTTGGCCGTGCACGGCGCCGGCGGCGCGCGAGATGTTCTCGTCCATCAGGGTGCCCCCGAGGTCGTTCGCGCCGGCGCTGAGCACCCGGCGCACACCGTCCATGCCCATCTTGACCCAGCTGACCTGGATGTTGTCGATCAGGGTGGCGTAGTGCAGGCGCCCAACGGCGTGGATCAGCACGGCCTCGCGGAACGTCGGCCCCTTGCGCGCGCGGCCGCGCAGGAAGAGCGGCGTTGCCATGTGGACGAACGGCAGGGGGACGAACTCCGTGAAGCCGCCGGTCTCGAGCTGCAGGTCGCGGGTCACCATGAGGTGCGTCGCCCACTGCGCGGCGCCCTCGACGGCACCGAACATGATCGTGACATTCGAGTGCAGGCCCACGTGGTGCGCGGCGCGGTGCACGTCGAGCCACTGCTGGGTGTTCAGCTTGTCGGGACAGAGGATCGCGCGCACGTCGTCGTCGAGGATCTCGGCGGCGGTGCCGGGCAGCGTCTTCAGGCCCGCGTCGCGAAGGCCGCTCAGGTACGTCTCGAGGTCCTGACCGCTGCGTCGGGCGCCCTCGAAGACCTCGAGGGCGCTGAAGGCGTGGATGTGCATCGCCGGCGAGGCCTCGTGCACCGCGCGCACCACGTCGAGGTAGTACTCGCCGTCGAAGTTCGGGTGGATGCCGCCCTGCAGGCACACCTCGGTCGCGCCGCGCTCCTCGGCCTCGCGAACCCGGTCGGCGATCTCGTCCAGTCCCAGCAGGTAGGGGTCCCCGCGCAGGTTGAGCGACAGCGGCCCCTTGGAGAAGGCGCAGAAACGGCACTTGAACGTGCAGACGTTGGTGTAGTTGATGTTGCGGTTCACGACGTAGGTGATCTCGTCGCCGACCAGCCGGCGCCGAACGTCGTCGGCGAGCTCCACGACGGCGTTGAAGTCGCCGCCACGAGCGTCGAGGAGGGTCACCAACTCGCCGTGTTCGAAGGCGTAGCCGGGCTCGTAGCGCGCGAGGATCTCCTCGACGGCCGAGGTGTGCACCCGCGACACCGGCGCCTCCGGCGGGGGCGCGTCTGAGCCCGAGGCCCACACGTCGTCGCGCGCGAGACCCGTCGAGTCGGCGCTCGCCAGTGCGAAGGGGCGCACGTGGTCGTGCACGAACTCCTCGTGACGGCCCAGGTGCTCGGGATAGATCGGCAGCCGGGGCACCAGGTGCAGCCCCCGCAGCTCGACCTGGCGGCGCAAGATGCCAACGGCCGGCCAGGCCCGCTCGGGGTTCACGTGGTCGATGGTCACCGGCGAGATGCCGCCGAAGTCGTCGATGCCGAAGTCGAGCAGGCCGGCCGGGTCGTCGCTGAGATTCGGGGGAGCCTGGAGGTGGATGTCGTCGGGTAGCACGAGCCGCGCCACCGCGATCGTCCAGTGGAACTCCTCGTCGCTCGCGGGCGGCTCGCTCGCCATCGCGGTTCGGGCCTTGGGCAGGAAGTTCTGGATGATGACCTCTTGGACGTGGCCGAACTCGAGGTGCGAGCGTCGGATGGCCTCGAGCGCCTCCAGGCGCTCGGCGCGGGTCTCGCCGATGCCGACGAGCAGACCCGTGGTGAAGGGGATCCGCAGTTCTCCCGCGAAACGCAGCGTGTCGAGGCGACGCTGGGGTTCCTTGTCGGGCGACAGGCGGTGAGCCGCCAGGGTGGCGAGCGACTCGAGCATCATGCCCTGGGAGACCGAGGAGGCGCGCAGCTGATCGAGCTCGTGGCGGTAGAGCGCGCCGGCGTTGGCGTGGGGCAAGAGGCCCGTGCCGTCGAGCACCATCTGGGCCGCGGTGGCGAGGTAGTCGACGGTCGAGCGGTAGCCCCGGGCGGCGAGCCAGCGCGCGGCGTCGTCGTATCGAAGCTCCGGCCGTTCGCCCAGCGTGAAGAGCGCCTCGGTGCACCCCGCGGCGCGCCCGGCCTCGGCGATGGCCATCACCTCGTCGAGGGAGAGATACGGGGCGCTCACGTGCGCGGGCGCCTGGGCGAAGGTGCAGTAGCCGCATCGGTCACGGCACAGCTTGGTCAGGGGAATGAACACCTTGGGCGAGTAGGTGACCACGTGGCCGTGGGCTCGGCGCGCCAGGTCGTACGCGGGCAGCGCCACCTCAGCGGCACTCGCGTTGATCAGGTCCGACAGGACACCGTCGTGCGATGGCTTCGTCATGGGTGCATCCTACTGGCGCCGCCCCGATGCCCTACGGGCACTGTGATCGCCTCGGCCGCTGGGTCAGGCGCGACGGCGCAGCTTCTCACGCACCGTCTCGAGCAGTTCGTCGTAGGAGGCGATGAACGCGGCGACGCCCTCGTCCTCGAGTCGCTGGGTGACCGCGGCCAGGTCGAGGGTCGAGCCGAGCCCGTCGAGGGTCGCGAGGGCGGCCGCCATCCGCTCGTCGCTGCGCAGCACCGACTGGTCGTAGGAGCCACGGTCGAGCGCCGCGGCGAGCGTCGCGTCGGGCATCGTGTTCACCGTCTCATTAGCGGCGATCGAGTCGACGTAGAGCAAGTCGTCGTAGGCCGGGTTCTTCGTCGAGGTCGAGGCCCAGAGCGGTCGCTGCACCTGGGCGCCGCTCGCGAGGAGCTTCTTTACGCGCTCGCCGCCAACGACCTCCTTATAGGCCGCGTACGCCCGCGCCACCTGGGCGACGGCGATGGTGCCCCGCCGCGGGTCACCCGGATCGAGCAGCTGGTCAACCGCCACGTCCAGGCGCGACACGAAGAACGAGGCGACACTGGCGATCCCGGCGACGTCGTGACCGTTGGCGATCGCGAGCTCGAGCCCGCTCGCCCAGGCGTCCATCACGGCCCGGTAGCGCTCGATGGAAAAGATGAGTGTGACGTTCACGTTGATGCCGTCACCGAGGACCGTGGGGATCGCCGCCAGGCCCGCGAGGGTGGCGGGGATCTTGATCATCACGTTCGACCGACCAACGGCGGCCGCAAGCCGGCGGGCCGCGTCGATCGTCGCGGGCGCGTCGTGGGCCAGTCGCGGCGAAACCTCGAGTGAGACGAAGCCGTCGAGGTAGCGGCGCCGTCCCGCGGAGAAGTCGGCGCGTGAAGCGTCGTGCAGCGTCCCGAGCACGTCACAGGCGTCGCGCACGTCATCGACGGCGAGGTGCTCGAAGACCCACTCGGGGTCTTCGGAATTCAGACCGGCCACGCGCGCGTCGTAGGCCGTCGAGGTGGCCAGCGCCTTGGCGAAGATTGAGGGGTTCGACGTCACCCCGCGGACGCCGTCGTGCACGTAGCGCGCGAGCGTGCCGTCATCGAGCCAGTCGCGTCGGATGTTGTCGATCCACGGACTCTGGCCGACGCCGTCGTAGAGGTCATTCAAACGGGTCACGACGAAGCTCCTAACCATTCGCGAACGTGGTCGATGAGGCACTGGGCGCTGATGTTGAAGTAGTCGAACACGTAGTCGCCCGGGGCCGACAGCCCAAAGTTGTCGATGCCGAGCGCGTGATCGACGTAGCGCGACCAGCCAAGGGTCGCGCCCGCCTCGAGCGAGACCGACGGGACCGTACGACGAAGCACCGCGTCGCGATACTCGCGGGGCTGGGCTTCGAAGCAGGCCCAGCACGGTAGGGCGACCACGCGGGTGACCACGCCGTCGGCGGCGAGCGCTTCGCTGGCCTCGATCGCGATCGCCACTTCGGATCCCGTCGCCACCAGGGTGAACTGGGCGTCGTCGGCCTCGCGTACGACGTAGCCGCCCAGGGCCGCACCCGCCGCCGACGCGCGGCGGTCCTCGTCGTTCATGACCGTGACGTCCTGTCGTGAGAGGACGAGCGCCGTGGCCGGCGGGTTGTCGTCGGCCAGGTACGCGGCCACCAGGTCGAGTGTCTCGTTGGCGTCCGAGGGTCGCACGACGTGCAGGTGGGGCATCGCGCGCAGGGCCATCAGGTGCTCCACGGGTTGGTGGGTCGGACCGTCCTCGCCGACGCCGACCGAGTCGTGGGTGAAGACGAACAGGGTGCTGACGTGGCTCAGCGCGGCGAGGCGAATCGCGGGTCGCGCGTAGTCACTGAAGACGAAGAACGTCGAGCCGATCGGCCGGATGCCGCCGTGAGCGGCCTGGCCGACGAGGATCGCGCCCATGGCGAACTCGCGCACGCCGAAGTGAATCTGGCGACCGCCGGGCTCGTTCACCCCCTGCGGCACGCCGCCGAGCACGACGCCGGTGTTGTCGGTCAGGTCGGCCGAACCGGCCGTCAGACCGGGCGTGTGCGACGCCCACGTGTCCATGGCGCGTTGCATCGCCTTTCGCGTGGCAACGCGAGCCCCGCCGGCGAAGTACTCGACGGGCACGGACTTCTCGAGGGCCCCGTTCGTGTCGTGCTGGCGGTGCAGGCGCGAGCCGCGATCACCCGCGGCGACCATTGCCGCTTCCCAGCGGGTGTGCTGGGCCCGGCGCTCGATCAAGGCTTCGACCATGGCCGACGGCAGGTCCGGGTCGAGGTGGAACGCCTCGTCGGGCACGCCTAGGATCCCTTTGACCTGGGAAATCGCCTCGGCGCTGAAGGGCGAGCCGTGCGCCTCACGACGATCCATCATCACCGGGGACGGGAAGCCAATGTGCGAGCGCAGGATCACGAGCGTCGGACGCGCGGTCTCGGCGATGGCCTCGTTGCCCGCCGCCTCGATCGCGTCCAGGTCGTTCGCGCGCTCGCCGAGCTCGATGACGTGCCAGCCGTATGCGCGGAAGCGCGCGGCCGGGTCGTCGTGCAGCGCGAGCTCGGTCGGACCGTCGATCGTGATGTGGTTGTCGTCGTAGAAGACCGTCAATCGGTCCAGACCCAGCGAGCCGGCGAGGGATGCCGCCTCGTGGCTGATGCCCTCCTCGAGGCAGCCGTCGCCGGCGATGACCCAGGTGCGGTGGCTGACGAGGTCCTCGCCGAAGTCGGCGCGCAGGATCCGCTCGGCGATCGCCATGCCCACGCCGTTGGCTATCCCTTGGCCGAGCGGCCCCGTCGTCACCTCGACGGTCGGCGTGACGCCGCGCTCGGGGTGCCCGGGTGTGCGCGAGTGGGGCTGGCGGAAGCTGCGCAGGTCCTGCTCGTCCAGGTCGTAGCCAAAGGCGCGCGCGAGGCCGTACTGCAGGATCGACGCGTGCCCGCAGCTCAGGATGAACCGGTCCCGGTCCAGCCACTGGGCGTCGGTGGGGTCGTGGCGCATCAGGCGCGAGAAGAGGGTCACGCCCAGGGGTGACAGCGCCATGGCCGTGCCCGTGTGACCCGATTTGGCCTTGGCCGGTGCGTCCATCGCGAGGGCCATGATCTCGCGGATCGCGCGACCTTCGAGTTCGTTCGCGCCGGTAAAGAGATGGTCGACCATGGCTAGAACAGTACCTAACTTTCACCAGACTGCCCGGTCCCCGGTACCCTGAGGCCATGCTCCAAATCCCGCCCACCTGCGACCTCACCCTGGGCCTGACACGCGTGGCGGGCCCCGACGGGGCCGAGAGCGTCTGGCGTACGACGATCGACGAGCGGTTCCTCAATCCCGCCGGCAGCCTCCAGGGTGGCTTCCTCGCCGCCATCGCCGACTCCGCCATGGGCGCGGCCGCCGTGCGGGCGGTAGGGGAGCGCAAGGTCTTCGTGGCCAACACCGATCTACGCATCTCCTTCTTGCGCCCGGTTCCCCCGGGCGCCACGCTCACCTGCACCGCCACCGTCGTGAAGGCCGGATCTCTCGTCACCTTCGTCGAGGCCGAGATCGTGAACGAGGACGGGGCCACCGTGGCGACCGCCAGCTCAACGTATGTCATTCGCGATCGCACTGAGTAGGCTGAGGCCGTGAAGCTTCCGTCGTGGCGAAAGGTCCTTCGAGGCGCGTCGCTGCGGCGCGATTTCGATGAAATCAAGGGCCTCGTCGTTCGCTACGTCAAGGAAGAGACCGTCCAGCCGCTCAAGGACGTCGCCCGCTACGCCGCCTTCGGCGCCATCGGCAGCGTCTTCGTGGGCTTCGGAACGCTCATGCTGCTCATCGGGCTGCTTCGCTTCCTCCAACAGTTCCGAGTCCTCGACGGCTCGCTCTCGTGGCTGCCCTACATCATCGTGGCCGTCGCCGCGATCGGGGTGCTCGGGCTGACCGCGTGGCGTATCGTCGCCGACGCCTCCGTACGACGTCGCCTCAAGGACAAGTCGTGAGCGATTCGACGACGAGGCGCGACCTGGAGCGCACCCTGCGCGAGGTAGTGCCCGCCCATCCGCTCGCCATCCGGACCGACGACCCTGCCGACGCGGCGATCGCGGGCGTTGGTGGACTGCTCGTCGGCTACGTCTGGGGATTCTGGCGGGGCCGGCGGACCCGACCGAAGAAGGGTCGGGCCTAGTGCGGCGTATCTTGAAACTGGCGATCGGGCTGGTCGGCACACGCGCGCTGGCCCAACGATCGAAGAAGTGGGGCGGAGTGCTCGGCGGCCTCGTCGCGCTTCGACTGCTTGACGGCGCCGCTCGGTCCCTCGGGCGCCGCGCGTCACGACGTCAGTCGTGAAGCCCACGCTCGACGCCGGCGAACGCGTGATGTTGATCGACGCGAAGGACCGGCGCTACCTGATCACGCTTCGCCCGGACGCCGCCTTTCACACCCACGCGGGCATCGTCCAGCACAACGACGTGATCGGCGCGGTCGAGGGTTCGCTCATCGCGAGCAACACCGAACGAAACTTCCTCGTGCTGCGCCCGACGCTCACGGACGTCGTGCTCAAGATGCCGCGCGGGGCCCAAGTCATCTACCCCAAGGACCTCGGCGCCATCCTGCTCCAGGGCGACATCGCCCCCGGCCAGAAGGTCCTCGAGGCGGGGGTGGGCTCGGGCGCGCTCTCCATGACTCTGCTGCGCGCCGGCGCCAACATCACGGCCTACGAGATTCGCGAGGACTTCGCCGAGCACGCCAAGCAGAACGTGCGTGACATGCTCGGCGACGACGTGCACTACGACGTGCAGATCCGCGACGTCACCCAGGGCATCGACGGCGACGACTTCGACCGGATCCTGCTCGACATGCCCGAACCGTGGGCCGTGGTCGAGCACGCCGCGACGGCGCTGCGTCCCGGCGGCATCCTGCTCGCCTACCTACCGACCATCAACCAGACCCAGTTGCTGCGCGAGACGCTGAACCGCTACGCCTTCGGGCTCGCCGAAACGGTGGAGATCCTGCGGCGCACCTGGCACGTCGACGGCCGTTCCGTTCGACCCGACCACCGCATGGTGGCCCACACCGGTTTCTTGACTTCCGCGCGACGCCTCGCCACGAGGCCGCGAGGCGAGTAGGTCAGTCCTGCTCGATGAAGATGCACTCGCCGGGGCACTCTTCGGAGGCCTCGACGACCGCGTCCTCGAACTCGGCGGGCACGACCGCCACACCGGCCGCGCCACCGGGCGCGCTCTTCACGTCGGCGCCCTCCTTGACGTAAGCCAGGCCGTCGTCGAGCAGCGTGAACACGGCGGGACAAATCTCCTCACAGAGGCCGTCGCCCGTGCACAAATCCTGGTCGATCCACACCTTCATGCCAACGTCCTCCCGGGGCTGTTCTCGTCAGGTCATGCTAGCGGGGCATCGAGCCACCCCGGACCGCCACAACGTACGCGACGACGGAAGTCTAGGGTGACGGTATGGACCGATTCCATACCCACGAGCCCGACGAACACGGTGACGACGTCGCGGGGCGGGGTCGGTCGGCGGGCGAGCACCTGAACGATTCCGAGTTCTACAGCCGGCGGATCGAGTTGCTCGAAGAGCAGCTCCTCGAGACCCGCGGCCACCTCGCCCAGGCCCGTTCGAACAACGAAAAGCTCAGCATCACGATCCAGCAGACACGCGACCAGATCAGCGCGCTGCGCGACGAGGTGGACAAGCTGACCCAGCCGCCGGCGGTCTACGGAACCTTCACGGACTTCAACGACGACGGTACGGTCGACATCTTCGCCGCGGGGCGCAAGATGCGCGTGGCGCTGCACCCGGCGATCGATCCCCACCAGATAGCCCGCGGCGACGAGGTGGTGCTCAACGAGTCCTTCGCCGTCATCGGAGTGCGCGACCCCGACGGGCAGGGCGAAGTCGTGACCGTGAAGGACGTGCTCGACGACCGGCGGATCCTGATCTACGGCCGGGCCGACGAGGAGCGGGTCGTCGAGCTCTCCGACGCGCTGCGCGACGTGCGCCTGCGCAGTGGCGACGCGCTGCTCTTGGACACCCGCTCGAACCTCCTGACCGAGAAGCTCGCCCGCCAGGAGGCCGAAGCGCTGGTGCTCGAAGAGGTACCCGACATCACCTACGCCGACGTCGGCGGTCTCGACTCACAGATCGAGCTGATCACCGACGCGGTCGAGCTGCCGTACCTGCACCGGGCGCTGTTCACCGAGTACGAGCTGCCCGCACCCAAGGGGATCCTCCTCTACGGCCCGCCGGGCTGCGGCAAGACGCTGATCGCCAAGGCCGTGGCGAACTCCCTGTCGGCCAAGGTGGGCGAGTTGAGCGGTAACCGCAACGTGCGCTCCTACTTCTTGAACATCAAGGGCCCGGAACTGCTCAACAAGTACGTCGGCGAGACCGAGCGCCAGATCCGCCTGGTCTTCCAGCGCGCCCGCGAGAAGGCCGAGGAGGGCGTGCCCGTCATCATCTTCTTTGACGAGATGGACTCGCTCTTTCGCACCCGCGGCACGGGCATCAGCTCGGACATGGAGTCCACGATCGTCCCGCAGCTGCTCGCGGAGATCGACGGCGTGGAGTCCCTGCGCGACGTCATCGTCATCGGCGCGACCAACCGCGAGGACCTCATCGACCCGGCGATCCTGCGGCCCGGCCGACTCGACGTGAAGATCAAGATCGAGCGGCCCGACACCGAGGCCGCCGCCCAGATCTTCCAGCGCTACATCCACCCCTCGCTGCCGATCGACGAGGCGGCGGTCCAGAGTCTCGGGGGCGGCGACCAGAACAAGGCGATCCACGCGATGATCGAACAGACCGTCGCGGCGATGTATCGAATCGATGACGAGAACCGCTTCCTCGAGGTCACCTACCAGGGCGGCGACAAGGAGGTCCTCTACTTCAAGGACTTCGCCTCGGGCGCGATGATCGAGAACATCGTTCGGCGCGCGAAGAAGCTCGCGGTCAAGCGCGAGATCGGCGACGGACCACGAGGACTTCGCGTGGACGACCTGCTCGAGTCGATCCGCCAGGAGTTCCGCGAGAACGAGGACCTGCCCAACACGACGAACCCGGACGACTGGGCGAGGATCTCGGGCAAGAAGGGCGAGCGGATCGTCTTCATCCGGACGCTCATCAACCGCGAGGAGGCCGAGGCGAAGGGCGGCCGCTCGATCCAGCACGTCGGCACCGGCCAGTACCTGTAGACCTGTGGCCATCGCCAAAGTCATCGGCATCGAGACCGAGTTCGGCATCGCCGGCGGACCCGAGCAGGACCCCATCGTCGCCTCGAGCGTCATCGTCAACGCCTACGCCCAGCGGGGGATGACCCACATCAACTGGGACTTCGAGGGTGAGACGCCCGGCGTGGACGCGCGAGGCATCGCCGGACTCACCGCCTTCGCCCCGATCGTGGAGACCCAGCTCGCCAACACCGTGCTCGCCAACGGCGCACGGCTCTACGTCGATCACGCCCACCCCGAGTACTCGTCGCCCGAATGCCGCACGCCGCTCGAGGCCGTGCGCTTTGACGCGGCCGGCGAGGAAGTGCTGCGCCGCGCCCAGGACTTCGCTAACGACACCCTGGACCCGGCCCAGGCGATCACGATCTACAAGAACAACTCCGACGGCAAGGGCAATTCGTACGGCTGCCACGAGAACTACCTCGTGGCTCGGTCCGTCGAGTTCGCCGACCTCGTGCGCGCTCTCGTCCCGCACTTCGTCTCGCGCCAGATCGTCGTCGGCGCGGGCAAGGTGGGCGTCGAGATCGACCAGTCCCGTTCGGCGCGGCCCGCCTTCCAGGTCAGCCAGCGCGCGGAGTTCTTCGAAGAGGTGGTGGGCCTCGAGACGACGCTCAAGCGCCCGATCGTCAACACCCGCGACGAGACCCACGGCGACGCCGAGCGCTTTCGCCGGCTCCACGTCATCATCGGCGACGCGAACCTGAGCCAGTACGCGACCGCGGTGAAACTCGGCGCGACGGCCCTGCTGCTCGCCGCCCTCGAGGACCAGGGGCTACGAGCGTTCCCGGCCGCGCCGCGCGACCCCGTGCGGGCGGTGCGGGCCTTCGCGGCCGACCCGACGCTGCGCGTCGCCGTCGAGTGCGTCGACGATCGCACCCGCACGGCCTGGGACTTCCAAGACGAGCTCTGGGCCCTCGCGCAGCGCTACACGACCGAAACCGGCGCGAGCGCCGTGGCCGAGCCCGACGAGGTCCACTTCATCCTGGACCAGTGGCGCGAGATGCTCGACGGCGTGCGCGACGACCCCGACGCCGTCGCCGACCGGGTCGACTGGGTCGCCAAGAAGCGCATCGTCGACGGCTACCGGGAGCGCTACGGCCTCAACCACGACGACGCGCGCCTGCGCGCGATCGACCTGCAGTACCACGACCTGCGACCCGGCCGGTCCCTCGCTGCCCGGGTCGGCCTGCGACGCATCGTCGGCGACGACGCGATCGAGGCCGCCATCCTTGAGCCACCGGCGTCGACCCGCGCGTTCTTTCGCGGCCAGTGCGTCAAGCGCTTCCCCGGGGCGATCGCCGCCGCCAATTGGGACTCGGTCGTCTTTGATCTCGGCGACGGGCCCCTGCAACGCGTACCCATGCCCGACCCGCTTCGTGGCACCGCGGCGCTGACCGCCCACCTGTTCGAAACGAATTCGACGGCCATAGACCTATTGTCCGCGCTGGGCGGGTAGAACTAAAGGCATGGTTGAACAAGAGCGGATCCAGAAACAGCGAGTCACACGTCCGACCGAGTCGGCGCCCGAGGTGCCGGTCGACACCTCCAAGGGTGAGCAGCTGAAGGCGGATTTGGACGACCTGCTCGACGAGATCGACGAGGTCCTCGAGGAGAACGCCGAGGAATTCGTGCGCAACTACGTCCAAAAGGGAGGCGAGTAGATGGGTCTGCCGCTCTTCAGCGCGAGTGACGATCCCGGCCCATCATTCGTGCGCTTCGCCGAACTCTCGGGACTCGTCGACGAGCCGTCGGGAGCGGGCGCTGACACCCGCCACGCCACCACCGTGATCGCCGTCCGCTACGTCGGCGGGGTCGTGATGGTGGGCGACCGCCAGGCCACGAGCAGCTACATCGCGAGCCGCGACGTGCGAAAGATCGAGGCCGCCGACCGGTTCACCGCCCTGGCCATCTCGGGCAGTGCGGCCCGGGGCCTCGAATTCATCCGCATGGCCCAGCTCTCCTTCGAGCACTACGAAAAAATGACCGACACATCGCTCAGCCTCGAGGGCAAGGCGAACTACCTGTCGCCGATCATCCAGCGAAACAACCTCAGCACGCCGCTGATGGTGATCCCGCTGCTCGCCGGCTGGGATCCCAGCCACCGCGACGGACGGATCTTCGAGTACGACGGGGCGGGGGGCTGCTACGAGCGCCGCGACTTCGCGACGATCGGTTCGGGCTCGCCCTTCGCCGAGAGCGCGCTACGCCTCGGCTTTCGCACCGACCTGGACCGCGAGGCGGCCCTCGAGCTCGGCGCCCTCGCGATCTACGAGGCGGGCGACAACGACCCGAGCACCGGGGGACCCGATTTCGTCCGCAACCTCTATCCGATGATCGTCACCCTCGACGAGAACGGATTCACCGAGATGGCGGCCGACGAAGTCGCCGCGCGCTTCGTCGCGATCAATCAGCGACGCACCGAGAGCCAGGGTGTGGCGGGCGGGTCACTGCGATGAGCAACTACTTTTACGTCTCGCCCGAACAGCTCATCAAGGACCGCGCCGAGTTCGCCCAGAAGGGCATCGCGCGCGGCCGGTCAATCGTCGCGGCCATCTACGACGTCGGGGTCTTGATGGTGGCCGAGAACCCGTCGGCGTCGCTCAACAAGATCTCCGAGATCTACGACCGGATCGCCTTCGCGGGGGTGGGCAAGTACAACGAGTTCGACCGACTCCGCGAAGCGGGGATCCGCTGGGCCGACGGAACGGGCTTCACGTACTCGCGCGAGGACGTCGACGCGCGGGCGCTGGCGAACTACTACGCCCAGCACATCGGTGACATGTTCACCGAGGGCCAAAAGCCCCTCGAGGTCGAGGTGCTCGTCGCCCAGCTGGGCACCGCGATACGGCCGACGAAGCTCTTTCGCATCGCCTACGAGGGCACCATCTCGGACGAGCCGCGATACGCGGTCCTCGGGGGCGACGCCGAAGCGATCAAGTCGCGCTTCGGTGCATCGGAGTCGGACCTCGAGCCGCTCGACGTGACGCTGCGCAACGCGGTGGCGGCCCTGGCCAACGCCGATCGCACCATTGAGGTCCCCGACCTCGAGGTGTGCGTGCTCGAAGACAACGGTGGGCGTCGCACCTTCACCAGACTGACCGACGAACGAGTCGCGGCACTGCTCGGGACGTGACCTGATGCTCCGGCGGATCTTCGGCATCGAGACCGAGTACGGCGTGACGTTCTCGCTCCGGGGCCAACGCCGGCTGAGTCCCGATGAGGTCTCGCGGTTCCTCTTTCGCAAAGTGGTCGCGTGGGGCCGCTCGAGCAACGTGTTCCTCGAGAACGGCAGTCGCCTCTACCTCGACGTCGGCAGCCACCCCGAGTACGCCACGGCCGAGTGCGACACCCTCAGCGACCTCGTCGCCCAGGACAAGGCGGGCGAGGCGATCCTGCGCGAGCTCGTCTGCTACGCCCAGGAGCAACTGACCAACGAGGGCATCCGCGGCGACATCTACCTCTTCAAGAACAACACCGACTCGTCGGGCAACTCCTACGGTTGCCACGAGAACTACTGCATCGAGCGCTTCGACGACCTCTCGCGCCTCGAGCAGGTCTTCATCCCGTTCCTGATCAGCCGCCAGCTCTTCGCCGGGGCGGGCAAGGTCGTCACCACGCCACGGGGCACCACCTACTCCATGAGCCAGCGCGCCGAGCACATCTGGGAGTCGATCTCCTCGGCCACCACGCGCAGCCGCCCGATCATCAACACCCGCGACGAGCCCCACGCCGACCCCGAGCGCTACCGGCGCTTGCACGTGATCGTGGGCGACTCGAACATGAGCGAGTTCGCCACGTTCCTCAAGGTGGGCACCGCCAGCGTGGTGCTCGCGATGATCGAGGACCGCTCGACGGTGCTGCGCGACTACAACCTCGCCTCACCCATCAACGCGCTGCGCGACATTTCCTACGACCTCTGGAGCAAGGAGCCGATCAAGCTCGTCTCGGGGCGCGACATGACCGCGATCGAGATCCAAGACGACCTCTGCGAGCGCGCCGAGCAGTTCGTCCAGAGCCGCGACCTCCCGGCCGACCAGGTGCTCGCGGTGCAGCTCTGGCGCCAGATGATCGACGACTACCGCGCTGACCCGATGACCCTCGCCGACCGCGTCGACTGGATCGCCAAACTCCAGATCATCGAGCGCGAGCGCGAGCGCGAGGGCGTGGCCCTCAGTGACCCCAAGATCGCGCTCATCGACTTGCTCTACCACGACACCAGCGTCGATCGCGGCCTCTACTACCGCCGTCAGCAGCGCGGTCACCTGCGCCGCTTCGTCTCGGACGAGGACATCTCGCGCGCGGCCAACGAGGCGCCGTCGACGACGCGCGCGCGCATGCGCGGCGCCTTCATCCGAGCGGCCAAGGAGTGGCGGCGCGACTACACCGTCGACTGGGTCCACCTCAAGCTCAACGACGAGATGCAGCGCACGATTCTCCTGAAGGATCCCTTCAAGAGCGCCGACGACCGCTTCCAGAAGCTCCTGATGTCGATGGAGCGCCGAGACGCCTAGAAGTGGGCCGACTAGCCTTACGACGTGCCAATCGACTCCACCGAACCCGCGGCTAGCGACGTGCCCGTAGCCGGGGATCCCATCGAGACCATCGTCAAGGGAGTGGGCAAACCCAAGCGCCGGCGCCAATCGCTGCTCGAATGGGTGATCATCCTCGTCGTGGCCGCGGGCGTGTCAATCCTGTTGCGCACCTACGTCGTGCAGACCTACTGGATCCCGTCGGGTTCGATGGAGCCGACGCTCATGATCGGCGACCACGTACTCGTCGACAAGCTCAGCGTGACCTGGGGCACGATCAACCGCGGCGACGTCGTGGTGTTCCGCGCCCCAAAGGCCGCCAATCTCGCGTGCCACGACAGCCTGCCGATCTACGTGAAGCGCGTCATCGGCCTGCCCGGCGACCACCTCACCTCCAAGGGCAACACGATCTACGTGAACGGCAAGCCCCTGCACGAGAACTGGCCCCACACCGAGCCCCTCGGCTTGCCGATCGGCAAGGTGACGGTACCGGCGAACTCGTACTTCATGATCGGCGACAACCACAACGACTCCTGTGACAGCCGGTACTGGGGCAGCCTGTCGCGCAGCGCCATCGTCGGCAAAGTGGTCCTGCGGATCTGGCCCCTCTCTCGGATCGGGTCGGTCTAAAAACCCTCCGCACGCCCCCCTACAATGGGGGAGTGTTCAGCCTGAGCCCAATCAAGATCATGGTCATCGTGGCCGTGGTGCTCTTGCTGCTCGGCCCCGACAAGCTGCCCGAGGTCGCCCACAAGCTCGGTGCCAGTTGGCGCGCCCTCAAGCGCATCCAGGAACGGGTCGAAGAGGAAGTTCGCGAGGTGATCCCGGACCTGCCGAGTGCGGGGGACATCGCACGGGTCGTGCGCAGCCCGGTGAACCTGCTCAACGAGCTGGCCAATCGCGCGGAGGCTCGTGACGAGCGGACCTCGGCCGACCATATCCCGACTGACGTCACCGAGCCCGTGGTGAGTCCCGCCCGCCCAGCGGGGGACCGACCGCCGTCGCCGAGCCCCCTGACGACGCCGGTGACACCCCGGCCGGCCCCGGTCGTCGATGACTCATTGCCCATCGACCCGTCGCTGAACTGACCCGTCGTGTCGAAATTTCGCCAGGCCCAGTCCGGGATGACCCTCGCCGAACACCTCGCTGAGGCGAGGCGGCGTTTCCTGATCTCCTCGGCGGCGATCATCGTGCTCGGGATCCTCGCCTTCCTGCTGTACTCGCCGATCCTGCGGGTCCTCCAGGAGCCCTACTGTCGCGCCACCCCGAAGCACTGCCTCTTTCTGGTGACCAACCCGCTCGACGGGCTGACGCTTCGCATCAAGATCGCCTTCTTCGGCGGCCTGCTCTTCGCATCGCCGATCGTCTTCTGGCACGTGTGGCGCTTCATCACGCCCGGCCTCAAGGCCGCCGAGCGTCGCTACGCAGTCCCGTTCGTCTCGGCGTCCTTCGCCTTCTTCGCCGCGGGCGTGGCCGTCGCGTACTACAGCTTCGGCCACGCGATCAGGTTCCTGCAGTCCATCGGCGGCAGCACGCTCGTGTCGTACTACAACCCGAACCAGTACCTCAGCCTGTTCATCATGATGATGTTCATCTTCGGGGTGACCTTCGAGTTCCCCGTGGTGCTCGTCGCCCTCGAGCTCGCGCGCATCGTGACGCCCCGCCAGCTCCTGCACTCCTGGCGCTACGCGCTCATCGTCATCACCATCGCGGCCGCGGTCTTCACCCCGAGCGGTGATCCGCTGTCGATGCTCGCGCTCGCGGTGCCGCTCACGGCCTTCTACTTCCTCGCCATCGGGGCCGGCAAGCTGCTTCGCCGGTGAAGCCCGACCCTCGAGAGAAATTCGTCGACGAGCTCGGATTCGGCCTCGATGACTTCCAGCGCGCGGCGCTCGACGCCTACGACCGGGGCGTCAACGTCCTCGTGAGCGCCCCGACCGGATCGGGCAAGACCCTGATCGCCACCTACGCGATCACCCGGACGATCCAGGGCGCGCGGCGTGCCTTCTACACGACGCCCCTGAAGGCGCTCTCGAACCAGAAGTACCACGAGCTCGTCGAGCGCTTCGGGGCCGACCGCGTCGGACTGTTGACGGGCGACACGTCGATCAACCGCGGTGCCGAGATCGTCGTGATGACGACCGAGGTCCTGCGCAACATGCTGCTCACCGACTCGGGACAGCTGCGGTCCCTCGGGCTCGTGGTGCTCGATGAGGTGCACTACCTCCAGGACCCCTACCGCGGCGGCGTCTGGGAGGAGGTC
>JAKAPH010000127.1 GCA_021807265.1 Actinomycetes bacterium
GCCGCCGCCGGCTGCGTCGACCGAGAAGAGCACGGCCAGGTCGCGAACGGCGCGCGCGCGTCGTCGACGGACCCGGACGGGCCGCGGGGCTTCGCCCGACTCGACGCCGGGCCCGAGGCGCCACGCGAGAAAAGCTCCGAACAGACCGATTGGGACGAGCACCGCGAAGAGCCAGGCGGGCACCGCCGCGTGCGCACGACTCAACCCGACCAGCGCCGCGCTGAGCGCGCCCAGTGCGCCGAACGCCGCCCCGAACGCGTTGTAGCGACCATAGACGTGCCCGGTGCCGGCGTCCTCGCTCGCCAGCATGACCTGCTCGAGCGTGGTGGCTGCCCCGTTGTCCACGACGTCGGTCGAGAGTGTGCCGGTCAGTGCCACGACGACGAGTACGGCGATCGGGGGATCGGTGGCCACGACGCCGCCGGCGAGCGCGACCGCGAGGAAGAACAAGGCGTAGCAGCGTCGTCGTCCCAGCCGGTCGGCCAACGCTCCGACGACGAGGGATGCGCCCGCACTTCCCGCGATGAGCAGCGCGAGCAGGACGCCCGTCTCGAGCGTTCCGATCTTGCGGCCGGCGAGCATGGCCCCCAGGACCACGGCGGTGAAGCCGTAGCCGAAGGCCCGCACCGCCTGGCCCGCCACCAGGAGGCGGCTGTCGTGGCTGAGTCGTTGGTGCATGGATCGAGTCTCGTCTATCAGCGCCGGTCGTGTCGGCCAGCCGGGGCAGAGCCTGCGACCTTGGCCAATCGTGCAGCACGGTGACGGCTAGGCGGTACTCAGCGTGGGCTCTGTTTCCATGAACCAGCGCTAGGACTGCGTTGTTCGCAGCGCTTCTGCGAGGCGCATTCGGGTCAACGCACGTTCGGGCTCGCTCGGGTCGGCCATGGAACCGTCGACCACGTGTGGAATCGGCACCAGTGGCGTTTCTACTGGCGGATCGAAGCCCATGGGTTGCTGCTCGCGAGGGCACGCCCGTCTCGCGACCGTCAACGAGGGACGTGCGCTCCCTGACGGACAGCGTGCCCGTGCATGGCCGGAACGGACCGGTTGAGCGCCCGGGCACGTGTTGCGCGGCTGCAAATGCCGCCGTCAACCCGTGGGTCATTGAGGTCGTCGGAGCCCGCGACCTTCGGTAGTGTCACGGCCTCCTCGCGATCGATGGGCACGCCGCGGTGGCCGTGTCGTCTATTAGCAGCGTCGGTTCACCGTCATCACTGGGAAAACTGCCACGTTCGTGGTTATGCTCAAACTGAATCGAGGTCGTACGTATGGCTTACGGTCTGATCCAGCGATTCGTCGCCTCTCATGACGTGCGAGCGTCACGCTGGGGTAGAAGGCGCCTTCGATGGCCCGATTGGTGCTGCGGTCGGCGGCCGTATCTGCGCGTGGACCCCTCGGCTCTGTCCGAGTGGTTCCGAATGTTGTTGATTCCGTGCTGGTCATCGGCTGGCGGTCATGGTGTCACGTTCGACGCGCACTGACGCCGCGGGCGACGCTGACCCAGCGCAGCCGGGCTGGCCATTCGTCGGCCGATCGGCGCAGCTGCGACAGTTGAACGACGTGCTGTCCCTGGTCGAACGTCGGGGCCCTGTCGCAGCCGTCGTCGTCGGGGATCCCGGCGTCGGCAAATCGCGACTGCTCGCCGAGGTCGTTCGGACCCAGGAGTGGCCCTGCTTTAGGGTTCAGGGCTACCACAACGCGCGCGGCATCGCGCTGGGTGCCGCCGGCGGGCTGCTGCGCGAGCTCAGCAAAGCCCCCACCGTTGGCGGGCGGCTGGACTCGCTCCTCGTGGGTGAGGCCGGACGTCCGACGGAGCCCGAGTTCGTACGTCTGTTCGAGATGGCCTTTCGCTGTGTGTTGAAGCTGGGCCCACTCGGCATCGTCGCCGACGACTTGCAATGGGCCGATCAGGAGACCCTCTCCCTCGTGCATTATCTGATCGTGGCCGCAGCGAGTGCCGGCGCCCCGCTGTTCGTGCTGTGCGCCAGTCGACCGGCACCACGAAGCACGGCGTTTGCCACCCAGTGCGCCGACGCACTAGCGGCCGACCACTTCGTACGTATCGATCTCGGGCCGTTCGAGGAGCGCGATGGCGTCCAGTTGCTGAGCACGTTGGCGCCGGGTCTGCGTTTAGACGCGGCAACGTCGTTGTGGCGCCGGGCGTCAGGGTCGCCGTTCTGGATGACCGCGCTGGCGGCCGATTACGTCGCCAGTGATCAGGTACAACCTCGCTCGCCCCACGCCATCATCGGCGCTAGGAGTGAAAACCTGGGCGCGGATCCCGCGGCACTCTTCGCCCTCGCGCTGATGGCCGCCCGACCGCTCAGTGTGGAGGGGATCGGTGAACTGCTCGAGTGGCCCGAGGAACGGGTGCGCGACGCAGTCGGGGAACTGGCCAACCGGGCACTCGTCCTTGAGGTCGACGCGACGGTCTCGATCGCCCACGACTTGATTCGCGAGCTGGCGTCACGCGAACTCGCTGAGGACGCCCGGGTGCGCATGCATCGTCGACTGGCGGCGTGGCTCGAAGCGTCAGCCGGCGAGAATGTCCGCCAACTGGCGGGCGCCCTCGAGCACCGGATGGCCTCGGGACTCGACGGGCGTGGACTCGCCCTGCGAATCGCGACGTCGCCGCAACGTCGGCTGGTCGGTGACGAGGGACTGGTCATGCTCGGCCAGATCGCGGACGCGTCTGTTGGCGACGAGGCATCCACGCTCCACGAGTCGGTGGCGGCCCTCGCCTCCGAACTCGGCGACTGGGAGTCGGCGCTCGAGCGATGGTCGGTACTCGCCGACCGCACGGGTGCAGCACCGGACCGTGCGCGTGCCGCGCTCGCCGCGGCCGAGGCGGCGCTCAAGCTTGGCCGGCATTTCGAGGTGCACGCCTACGCCGCCGAGGTTCGCGCGTTGGCCGCTGACGATCCCGTGCTCTCGATCGAGGCCGACTGCCTCGACGCGCAAGCATTGTTGTGGCTGGAGGATCACGTGGCAGCGGCCCGTCCGCTGGTGGATCGCGCTCTGAGTGATGCCGTGCGGTTGGTTGACGGGGCGGGTGGGGCCGCCAACATCGATGACCGTGCGTCCGCCGCCTACGTTCGGGCCCTTCGCGTTACCCTCGACGCGGCGATACGCCGGGCTGACGCCGACACGGTGCATCGATGTGCGGACCTGATCCAGCGCGCAGCTCGAGATCCTGCGGACGTTGTCGCCGCCGCCTCGGACGGGATTTTCTCCATGCTGCAGCTCGAGGGGCTCCCGCGTTTGGCCGAGCCGCGGGCCCGGCGGGCACTCGAGGAGTCACGTCGACTGACACTGCCGGGACTCGAGGTCGAGGCCATCTTCTGGGTGGGCTGGATCGACTTGCACCTCGGCCGCCTCGAGGAGGCGTCGGAGATGCTGCACCAGACCGTGGCGCTCGCCGAGCGCGTTGGCCCGCCTCGTCGGTTCACGCTTGCGCAACTGCGGGCGGTGTTGCACGCGATCGAAGCCAGCCGCGTGGACGTGCCGACCAACGTGAAAGCCATTGAGAACCTGATCGCGCAAGAGTCAGACCCCCACTTCCGCCTGGTCATCCGGACCCTGCACCTGGGACTCGTCGGTCGGTTCACCGCGCCTGGCACCGTCGAGCTC
>JAKAPH010000024.1 GCA_021807265.1 Actinomycetes bacterium
CGAGATAGGCCGCGGTCGCCACGGCAACCACCAAGGAGATCACGTCGTCAACGTTCATCGCCGGGCCCCGGACACCTCGTCGGAATCGGTGTGAATCAGGCGCTCGCATCCGCGCGCCAGCAATTCCATCAAGACGAAGAATCCGATGGTCGCTGCAATGTACGCAATGTCTTGCACGGCTGCCTCCCTGTCCGATTTCGAACTTACGGACCGGGCGATTCTCGATTCACCGCTTTTATGTTCTTGTTACGCCTTCGGCGCAGAACTCCACGCCGCTGCCACGCGGAGCAACGGAACTGCCCAACCACGACCTCGTTCGTCGACACTGACGTTCAGTGAGCGGGGTCCTCCAGGCAGTCGCCGACCTAGTAACTGATGGGCTCGAGTCGACCGCCCGCCAGTGACCTTGTCGCGGCTTCCGCGATGGCCTGGGCCTTGAGCGCGTCACCCAGGGTTGGTGTCTCCGCAGAGTCGCCCTCGAGGGAACGTACGAAGGCGGCCAACGCCGCAGCGTAGGTGGGGCGCACCCGCTCGAGCCACCCCGCGTGCATCCCGTCGGACGTGATCCATCTGCCGTGATATCGCGAGACGTGTCCATCGTGCTGGCGTCGTGCTTCGGCCATTCCCGCCGAGCCGAACACCTCGATCCGCTCGTCATAGCCGTAGGACGATCGCCGAACGCTGTCGATCTGGACCAGCGCGCCATTTGCCAGCGACAGTGTGGCGATCGAGGTGTCCACGTCGCCGAACTCGCGGATTCTCGAGTCGACGAGCGCCGAACCCTTGACGAAGACGTCGACCGGATCCAGGCCCGTGATCCAGGTCGCCAGATCGAAGAAGTGCACGGTCTGGTCTCGCATCTGGCCGCCCGAAGAGGCCAGATACTCCAGTGGCGGCATAGTTGGCCCACGACTAGACATCTGGACAAGTTCGACCTCGCCGATCTCGCCCGCCCTCACAATTCGGCGCAGTTCGGCGTAGTCACGGTCGAAGCGTCGGTTGAAGTCGACCATCGCTCGCGTGGTTCGCTCGAGCACGTAGGCGACGGTCGTCGCGGCGCGCTCGTAGCTCGCGTCGATCGGCTTCTCGCAGAAGATCGCGAGTCCCGCGTCGGCCGCCGTTCGTAGATATCTCGCGTGCGTGTCGGTCGAGGACGCGATGAGGACCGCGTCAACCTCGTCGGGATCGAACGCCGCCACTTCGGTGGCGACGCTCGCGCCGTAGCGCGCCGCGAGCGCCGTCGCGCGCGCAGTGTCTGAGTCATAGACGAGCCGCAAGTCGACCTGCTCGTTGGCAGCGAGGTTCTGCGCGTGAACCGAGCCGATGAATCCAGCTCCGATGAGTGCGAAACGAATCACGTGGCCTCCTCGCCTACTTCGCCCAGGGAGACCCAAGCGCCCCCGGCGCCCCCGGACACACCGACAGCCTCGATGAACTCGAGACCCTTCAGCCCGTCGACGCCCGTTGGAAACGAGAGTTCGCGTATCGTGCTCGGCCGTCGTTCGCGCCGGGCCAGCAGTTCATCGGCCACGTCGCCATAGAGATTGGCGAAGGCCTCGATGAAGCCCTCGGCGTGCCCGAGGCCGACCCGATCGAGACGACGAGAGTCCGTGGCGAGCGAGGGGACGCCCTGACTCAGGATCGTGGTCCGACACTCGAGATCCTGGACGATCAGCTGGTCGGGATCCTGGTGCGACCACTCCACGTTCCCCCGATCGCCGAAGACGCGGAGCCGCAAGCCGTGACTGTGTCCTGCCGCGGCCATGCTGGCCCAGAGCCGGCCCGGGACGTCGCCGGACCACCGGAGCTGGACCGTGGCGTTGTCGAAGATCTGCCGGCCCGGCACGAGCGTGTCGAGCTGAGCGGACACCGCACGAACTTCGAGTCCCGTCACGTACCGGGCGAGGTGATGCGCGTGCGTGCCGAGGTCGGCGACGACGCTCAGCCGGCCCCCCACCGCAGGATCGGTTCGCCAGCTGGCTTGCTTGTGTCCCGTCGACTCCAGGAGTGTCGACGCCCAGCCCGATGCGTGTTCGACGTCAATGAACCGGACGTTGCCAATCTCGCCGTCACGGACCATCCGCGCCGCCTGTCGCACCATCGCGTAGGCCGAGTAGACATGGGCGACCGCCAAGACCGCCCCATGGGCTTGGGCGATTCGCACCAGTTCAGCGGCCGAAGCGCTATCAGTCGTGAGGGGTTTCTCGCACAGCACCGACACCCCGTGTTCGAGGAAGGCCTTGGCGATGGCGAAGTGGCTGTCGTTGGGCGTCGCGACGACGACGACCTCGACCCCATCGGGTCGACGGGTCTCCGACTCGGCCATCTGCTCGTAGTCGGCGTAGATCCGCTGCTCGTCGAGTCCGAGGTCGCGCGCGAACGCTAACGCCGCTATGGCATCGCGGCCGAAGACCCCTGCGACCAGCTCGTAGCGATCGTCCAGTCGCATCGCGTAGCGGTGCGCGACACCGATGTTCGCCCCGGCGCCGCCGCCGACCATGCCCGCGCGCAGACGGTGGGTCACGTCAGTGCGCCTCGGCCACCGGGCGCTGGTACGTAGTGACGCCGTCGACGACGGCGACGGTCGCCCACGCCCGCGTGGCGACCGAACGCTCGCTGGCGTCTACGACGGCGGCGGCGGCCCAGCCGTCGGCGACCGACGGCGCCAGCTGCTCGCCGCTTAGGACGGATGTTAGGAACAGGTGCGCCTCAATGGTCTTGAGGTCGTCAAAGCCCATCGCCACGCCACCACCGGGCTGGAACCGCCCAAAGTCGCCATCACCCGGTTCGGCGTAGACGGTGGTGTAGCCGTAAGGGCTGCTCCCGCGTCCGACGCACACCTGGAACTCGTTGAGTCGCTGGAAGTCCCATCGGATCGAACCGGCCGTCCCGTAGACCTCGATCGTGTACTCGGCCCGGGGCCCAACGGCCGTCCGGCTCGACTCAAAGACTCCGACCGCGCCATTCTCGAACCGAGCGAGGACGGCAGCGTGGTCCTCGTTCTCGACCGCCGCGAGGGGTCCAGTGCCAGCGCTGAAGTGGCTGACGGCATCTTGGGACGGCCGCGGACGCTCGGTGATGAACGTGCTGGTCTCGGCGCACACTTCGCCTATTCGACCCACGAGGTAGTGTCCCAGGTCGAAACCGTGCGAGAGCAGGTCACCAAGCACGCCCGACCCCGCACGTGCCTTCTCGAATCGCCACGTGAACGCACCCGTCGGGTCCGACGAGTAGTCCGCGAGCAGGCGCACCGTGACATTGGTGATCAGGCCCAGCGCGCCGCTGGCGATGAGGCTCTTGGCCCGCACCAGCGCCGGGGCATTGCGATAGTTGAAGCCCACAGCAGTGACAACACCCGCGCGCGCCGCAGCCCGCGCGATCTCCTCGCTCTGACGAACTGAGACGCCCATCGGCTTTTCGATCCAGAAGGGTTTGCCAGCGGCGGCGGCGGCGAGTGCCACCTCGTGATGCAAGTAGTTGGGCGCGCAAATCGAAACCACGTCGACGTCGGGATCGGCCAGCACATCGCGGTAGTCGGCCGTCACTTTTTCGAAGCCGTGGACGGCCTGGGCGCGAAGGGCTGCGTCGAGCGAGGCGTCGGCGGCGGCGACCATACGGACGTCGACCGATTCGTCGGGGAAGTGATCGAGCGCCGCGCGATACGAGCGGGCGTGCAGATTTCCCATCCACCCCAGGCTGATAACGCCGACGCCGATGACTCGAGTCTGGTCAGTTGACACGCTGCTCCCTTCGAAGAACTTCTCTCCCCCTGAACACACTCGCAACCCCGTGCCACCGTGGCTCGAAGGCGTGCTCGAGCCGACGTTGCACCGGCCTGGACTCGTTGGGGAATCGAGCCCAGGCCAGCGCAGCGAAAGCTTCGACTCCCCGTCGCACGGACCCGCGGAGTCTTTGCGCGTCGGCCGCGAAAATCACGGGTTCGTCGCACGCCGACGTTCTTATCCAGCCCACGGCCAGGGGTTAGTGGTAGAAGGCGGGTTGCTCGAGGACCGGGACCTCGACTGTGGTTCCCGTGGTGACGGCGCGCACCGCCGCCTGTGCCACGTGCGTCGCGCACAGACCGTCGAACGAATTCGCCCCCCGGACCTGACCCGCCGCGATCCCGTTGATCCAGTCCTGGATCTCGGCGCGGTACGCGTCACCGAAACGAATGCGCCAGTTCGCTGGCATCGTCGCGGTTCGCCGGGTGTCACTGACGAAGTTCCCGAGATCCTGGGAGCCGAGCGAGGTCACTCCGCTGGACCCGACCACCTCGCAGCGAACGTCGTAGCCGTACTTCGCGTTCACGAAGACCTCGACACTGACGAGTACGCCCGACTGGCTCTCCATGATGACCAGCTGGGGGTCATGCAGGTGCGGCGCGGCGTTAGGCGTCTGCTTGCCTGAGATGACGCGCACGCGGACGATCTCCTCGCCGAGGAGCCATCGCGCGGTGTCGATCTCGTGGATCACCGAGTCGGTCATGGACATCTGACTGGTGAACGAGTCGGGAACATCGGGATTGCGGTGTTCGCAGTGCAAGAGCAGCGCCTCGCCGATGGCACCCGAGCTGAGATTGTTCTTCATGTGCCGATAACCGGCGTCGTTGCGGCGCATGAAGCCGACCTGGACCAGCCGACGTCCACTCGCCTGCTCGGCGGCAATGACCGACTCGCACTCTTCGACCGTCGGCGCCAGCGGCTTTTCACAGAGAACCGGCTTGCCAGCGGCGATGCACTCGAGCGTCAGTGGAGCATGGAATTCGCCCGGCGAGGCGATGATGATGGCATCGACGTCCGGGCTTGAGATGACTTCCGACGCGGTCGGCATGGCCACCGCCCCGACCTGACCAGCGAGCTCTGCGGCCCGCTCTGTCGCCACGTCGAACAGCGCGGTGACCCGGGCTCCCGACACTTGGTTGGCAACTCGGTCGACGTGGTCGGCACCGATGTTGCCCGTCCCGATGACCCCGACGCGCAGGAGTTCCGTCGCCATCAGTAGACCCCGCAGGCGTTGAAGTACTCACGGGTACGCTTCGCGATCGGGAATGGCACGTCGGGCGGGCACGGGTACATGTCCTGCTCGACAATCGCGTAAATGTCCACGTCGAGTTTCGAGAGCGCCTCGATCAGCGGAGGCATCTCGGGAATGCCCAAAGGTGGCTCGCACATAACGCCGAGCCGGACCGCCGGCGCGAAACCGAGGTTCTCATCGTTGACTTGCTTGAGGATTACGGGGTCGACCTGCTTGAGGTGAACGTAGCGCACCCGTTCGGCGAATCGTTCGATGATGGCGAGGTTGTCGCCGCCGCAGTAGGACACGTGGCCAGTATCCAGGCAGAGATTGACGTACCGGCTGTCGGTGTCGTTAAGCAGCCGGTAGATCTCGTCCTGGCTGCCAACGTGGCTGTCGGCGTGGGGGTGAAAGACCAGCGAAATCCCGCTCTCCTCGAGCACGATCTTGCCGATCTCGCCCATGCGAGTGGTGAGCCGAGTCCACTCCTCGCCGGTCAGCGTCGTCGGCGCGACGACGTTGCCGTCGAGGTCCGAGTAGCCGTCGGGCAGGTAGATGAGGTACTTGCCCCCCACCGCCGCTACTAGATTGGCCACCTTGCGCGCCTCTGCCAGGTCGGCATCGAACTTCTCTGCGTTGTGCAGTCCCCCAAAGACGCCACCACCAGAGACCTTGAGCCCCCGCCTCTCGACCTCGCCGCGCAGCACCTCGGGGTCAGTGGGGAGGTAGCCGTGGGGGCCGAGCTCGACCCAGTGGTAGTCCGCCTGCGCGAGCTCGTCGAGGAACTGAGTCCAGGGGACCTGGTCGTCGGCCGACGGGAACCACACCCCCCATGAGTCGGGAGCGGATCCCAGAACGACTCTCGATTCAGCGGACATGTTCGTTACCTACTTTCTCCTGCGGTGCTACGCCACGGGCGCGAACTTCGCGCAATTCGTCTTCAAGGTCGCCCATGGCCTCGCCACCGGCCATCAGGTCGAGCACTTGTTCGCGCTTGCGCTCACCCTTGGACCATTCGTCGGCCATCGTCCCGCGGATCAGAACGGCGAAGTGATCGCCCACGGCCAGTGCGTGGTGGACGTTGTGGGTCACCAAGACGACGGCCACCCCGCGCATCTGGGCCTGCACCACCAGGTGCAGTACTTTCGAAGCCTCCTTGACACCCAGCGCCGCAGTCGGCTCGTCGAGGATGAGCACCTTCGCACCGAAGTACATGGCCCGTGCGATCGACAGTGCCTGGCGTTCGCCGCCGGACATCCCGCCAACCAGCGCCGCGCCGTTGGTCACATTGGTGATGCCGAGGCTCCGCAGCTCCTCAAGCGCGACCTGCTCGGCCAGCTTGCGGTCGAAGTGTCGGAAAATGCCCCGGCCCCGCGTCGGCTCTTCGCCGAGGAAGAAGTTACGGCCGACCGTCATCAGCGGAACCGTTCCACCGCTCTGGTGGACCGTCGCGATGCCGGCCTGGAGTGCCTCGTGGGGCCCGGTGAAGCGGTGCTCTTCGCCGTTCACTAACAGGGCGCCCGTGGTCGGCTGGTGCACGCCCGAGAGGATCTTGATGAGGGTCGACTTACCGGCGCCGTTGTCACCGAGCAGGCACAGCACCTCACCCTCGTTGACCTTGAGAGACACGTCGCGAAGCGCCGTCACGCCGACGAAGCTCTTGGAAACGTTCTTCAGTTCGAGTGCAGGAATCATTGTCACGGCTAACTCCCCTTCTTTACGCCACGAGCGATCGTTGCCTTACGGAACCAGTTATTCGAGAGCACGGCCAATAGGAGCAGTCCACCGATCAAGGCGTTCGACCAGTCGGTGTCCCAGCCGGTGAAGTAGATCCCCTGGGTGACCAGCTGATAGGTCATGGCTCCGAGGACCACGCCGATGATGGTGCCGAACCCGCCGGTCAAGAGAACGCCGCCGATCACCGCGGCGATGATCGCGTTGAACACGTAGACCTGGCCGTTGGACGCCGCCGAGCCGTTGTACTCGACGGCTTGGATGATGCCGACGAGTGCCGCGGCAACGCTCGTGGAGATGAACAAGCCGATGCGAACCCGGGCGGTCTGTACGCCGGCGCGATTGGCGGTCTCGATGTCGCCGCCGATGGCGGTGATCCAGTTGCCCGTACGGGTGTTGGTCAGGATGTGGTGTCCGAGCACTGCAATGCCCGCCAGCCACAGAATCGAGACGTTGAACTGGTTCCAGTTCGACGAGAACAACGCGCGAACCGGCGCGGTCGCAGTCATGTCGATCGACGAACTACCGGTAATGACCGTGGAACCGCCCAGCGTGATACCGGTCAAGAGCAATTGGGTGCCCAGGGTCACGATGAACGATGGCAACTTGGTGCGAGTCACGAGGATTCCGTTGGTCAGACCGACCAGCGCCGCGAGCACGACGTCGATCGCGAGCCCGAGCCAGATGTTGTAGTGAAAGTAGCCCACCCACGCGGCGAGGAACATCGAGCTGAATGCGACGACGGATCCCACCGACAAGTCGAACTCGCCCGCAATCATCAAGAAGCCGACCGGAATCGAGACGATGCCAAGTTCGGCGGCAGGATCAATCCACGTCGAAGTCCCCGCGAGACTGTGGAAGACCGGTTGGGTCGTCACCAAGAAGAATACGTAGATGGCGATGAACCCGATTAGTACCGAGAATTCGGGCCGGTAGATCATGTTCGTGAGGCTGCGCCTCACATTCACCGTGTCACGTGCTGGCGCTTCGAGCGTCGTCGCCATCTTTCCCCCTCACCGTATTTCAATGTCTGAATAAGCCATCAGTCACGTCGACCCCCGTACCGCGCCCGACGCGACCACCTCACCGGCTTACCAGTGCCCTATCCACCCTGGTGGATAGGGCACTGGCCCGGCGTACTGCAGCAGCGCGACGACAATCGTCGGCACTGCGACTACCAACGACTACCGGACTGCGATTGCAGCGCCGGCCCTTGCCAGGCCAGCGTTGGCCTTGTCGACGACGTTTGGACCCGTGGCAATCGGTGTCGACGGAATGATGCCCCACTTCGCGTACTGGAAGCCGACGATGATCCCGTAAAAGCCTTGCAGGTACGGCTCCTGGTCGATCGTGAAGAGCTGAGTGCCCTTGAGGAGCCGAGTCACGATGTTCGACGAGAGGTCCCAACTGCCCAGCGCAACCGTCTTGGTCTTGCCAGCGGAAGAGATACCCGCGGCGGCCGCGTCAGCGTCGCCCGGACCGATGGTCATGACCGCGTTGGTCGTGGGGTTCGACAGTAGGTAACCCTTCACCGCAGCTTCGACGGCCGAGGGATTGTCGTGCGCCGAGGAAGGTAGGTCGAGCTCCTTGAAAGTGCCACCACCAGCCAACGTCGTCTTCTTCTGACCCGCGCATACCTGTTCGGCGGTGATGGTGCCGGGCAGCGTATTGACACAGACCTCGTGCTTGTAGCCGTCAGCGATGAACGTTGTACCGGCCTTCAAGCCGACGGCGTAGTTACTCTCGCCCACGTACGTGATGGCGCCGTCAGCTTTCCACGTCGCGCCGTTGTTGTCCTCAACGACGATCGTCCCCTTGGCCTCCATGGCCTTGATGTACTGGGTCTGAGTCGTCGGGCACCAGTTTGGGATCACCGCGACGGTCGGGTTCGAAGCCGCGATCGTCTTGGTAAGCGTGCCCGCGTCAGGGCAGAAATTGTTGTAGTTCTGGAATCCGTACCACTGCACTGTTCCGCCCTGGGACTTGATTGCCGCCGCCGCCGCGTTGACGCCGGTGCGCACACTCGTCCAGAACGAGTCTGTCGGCGCGCCACCAAGGAAGGCGATTGACACCTTCGAGGGAATCCCACCCCCTCCGGACGCGCTCGACGCCACCGCGGGTACGAGGCCCGCGACTGACAACGCCGCCGCGCTGATCAGCATCAGAAACTTTCTCTTCATTTCACTCCATCTTTCTCGTCTAACCAATTACGACGAGGCTTTCGCCCCCCCCTTACATTCCCGGCTCCTTTGTGCTTCGCAGCGCAGTTGGAGTCAAGATCCTTTGTCGCCGTCGTCGTTGGCCCTCCCCTGGTCCAATTGACGGTGTACAGAGTCTTCATCGGTGCTCGCCCGAAATCAGGTCGCCGCGTGAAGCGTGCGAGCCGCGAACTCGAGGCCCTCCATCTGGCCCAGCTCGAAGTCTTCGTGCTCGATGTTGCAGTGGATTTCCGGGTTGGCCTTCTCCAGTGCCGTGAGGAACCTGGCCCAGTAGTCGGTGTCGTGTCCGCGGCCCACGGCGACGAACTGCCACGAGGGGTTGGTCGGCCACCCGTTGCAGACGTAGCGGCCGCCGAGCGGCACCTTCGGCTCGTCGGGACCGAGGACACGGAATCGTCCGTCGAGGACTCCATTGATTTGGCAATACTCCTCATTGATCCGAATGTCCTTCGCCGCGGCGAAGAAGACTCGGTCGCCGAGGAACTCAACGGCCTTCACCGGATCGATTCCCTGCCAGAAAAGGTGGCTGGGGTCCATCTCCGCACCGACGTTGGTGGCGCCCGTTTCCTCGATGAGCCGAACCATCGTCGCCGGGTTGTACACGATGTTGTGGGGGTGCATCTCAATGGCGACCTTGACTCCCGCGTTCGCACTCAGCGCGTTCATCTCTTTCCAGAAGGGAATAGCCACCGTGTTCCACTGGTAGTCGAGGATGTCGGTGTAGGCGCTGTCCCAGGGCTCAACGACCCAGTTTGGTGTCGAGCACCCTGCGTGGCCACCCGGGTTGCCCGACATGGTGATCACGTTTCGAACCCCGAGCTTGCTCGCGAGCTCGATCGCGTTGACCAGATCCTTCGAGTGCTTGGACCGCACCTCGGGATCCGGGTGCAACGGATTCCCGTTCACGTTGAGGGCGGTGAGCTCGATGTCGTACTCGGCGATCTCGGCGAGAAAGTTTCGGCGACTGGTCTCGCTTGCGAGCAGCGAGTCGACTGGACAGTGCGGCGCCGGGATGAAGCCGCCAGCGTTCAACTCGACACTGCTGAGGCCCAAGTCCTTCAAGATGGCCAGTGATTCGCCCAGCGTCTTGTCGTGCAAACAAGCGGTGTATGCGCCTAACTTCATGTTTCCCCCCTGGATCCTCGTTGTCGCTTTGTCGAGTGTGAACGTAACATTACAAAGTCCTTACACCTGTGTCAAGTAGTTGTCTTTACATTTAAATACTTCGTGGACCGCTGGCCTTGCGCGAAGATCGTTCACCGCGGTGGCTCCAACCAACAACCCCCACGCCAGTAATTCAAAGGATTTTGAACGGTCGCGCCCCCCGTGGCGCGACCGTAGCGGACAAGCCGAACCTGGCCCGGCCGGCCGTCACAGCCAATCCCATCACCGTCGCGACCTCCCCGCTAATCGTTCCGTGGCCGTGGACGGACGCTCGACGAACCCCGTCCGCGATTCGGGATCGACTAGAGAAGTCCGCCAACGAAGTCGCCGAGTCGCGCGAGGCCGTCACGAAGTTCGTCGCGCGACGTGGCGTAGGAGATGCGCACGTGGGTGTCCGCGGTGCCGATGGCGAAGTCCCGGCCCGGCGTGATCGCGACGTGGGCCTCGTGCAGCGCGCGCTCGCAGAACTCCCACGCGCCCAGACCAGTTCCGCTCACGTCGACGTAGACATAGAAGGCGCCGTCGGGCTCCACCGAGACCGGCAGGCCGATACGGGCGAGTTCGGCGAGCACGATCGCGCGGCGTGCGACGAATTCGACGCGGCGCGCCTCGCACTCGGCGAGGGTGCCGGGCTCGAAGCACGTGATGGCCGCCTGCTGCACGGGCGAGGAGGCGCAGAGGAAATAGTTCATGGCCAGTCGCTCGATCGCGCCGACGAGGACCTCGGGGACAATGCACCAGCCGAGCCGCCAGCCCGTCATGCCGAAGTACTTGGAGAAGCTGTTGATCACGATGGCGTCGGGATCGCTCGTGAGAACGCTGCGCGGCGACTCGTCGTTCGCGTCGTGATCGGCGAGGTTCAGGTAGATCTCGTCGACGATGCGCCAGGCCCCGCGCTCGCGGGCGGTGGCGCAAATCGCCGCCAATTCGTCACTTCCGATCGAGGTCCCGGTCGGGTTGGACGGGCTCGCGATCATCACGGCGCGCGTGTGCTCGGTCCACGTGTCGTCGACGAGGCGCCGGGTGAGCTGGTACCGGGTCTGCGCGGTGGTGCCGACCGACACGACCCGGCCGCCAAAGGATTCGACCAATTGGCGATTGCACGGGTAGGACGGGTCGGCCATGATCACGTCGCTACCCACGTCAATGGTGGCCGCGACGGCGAGCAGCAGCGCCGAGGACGCCCCCGAGGTCACCACGATCCGCGCGGGGTCGACGCGCACGCCGTGGCGTTCCTCGTAGAAACGGGCAATCGCCTCGCGGAGCGGCCTGATGCCGAGTGCCGGCGTGTAGGAGAGCGGTCGGCCGTCCATCAAGGCGGCCATTGCTTGGCGCACGGCCGTCGGGGCGCCGAAGTCCGGCTCGCCGAGGTTGAACCGCACGACGTGCTGTCCCTGCGCCTCGATGTCGACGGCCTGCTGCTCGAAGGCCATGGCGTAGAACGGCGCCGCCTGCCGGGCGCGCGTCGCGATCACCGCCTCGTCGCTGACCGGACGCCCCAAGGCCGTCACGTCACTGGTATTCACGGATCCACTCCATCTGGGCTCGGCGATCCACGTCGGTCCCCGATAGAGATGAGATTATCCCTCGGTACGCTCACGTCCTCCTGGGCGTCGACGGGACCCGCCGCCGTGGATGACAATGGAGTCCGTGCACGCCTCGCCCCGAACCACGTCGCGTCCCGTCGGTTGTGCCTCGGCCGCGGGTCGCCGGCGAGGGCCCGGCGCAGCGCGTTCGCACGAGAGGAGCACGCCGTGCACGATGCGCTGACCCCCCACGCCTACTTCCGACGACTGGGTGCCGACCAGTTCGAGGCCACCACGCGGGTGGGTGGTGCCTGGGCCGCAACCGAGCAGCACGTCTCGCCGGCGCTCGGACTGCTCGCCCACGTGATCGAGTTGCACCGCGACGCCCGGCGCGACGACCAGCTACCCCTCGCGCGGTTGAGCTTCGACATTCTCGGCGCCATCCCCATCGACGCCGTCGACACCCACGTCGAGGTACTGCGTCCGGGGCGCACGATCGAGCTGGTTGAGGCACGACTCAGCCACGCCGGCCGAGCCGCCGTCGTGCTGCGGGCGTGGCTGATGAAGCCCTACGAGACGGCCTCGGTCGCGGCCACGCCCCTCGCGCGGATTGCACCGCCCGACAGCATGGCGCCCTGGGATCCGTCGACGTTCTGGCCGGGCGGGTTCGTCGGCTCGGTCGAGGTCCGCCGCGCCGAACTGGAGCCGGGCCGGGCGGCCTTCTGGCTGCGCACGAACGTGCCCCTCGTGGAGGACGAGCCGGTGAGCGATCTCGCCCGCGCCGTCGGCCTCTTTGACATGGCCAATGGCATGACGCCACGGGTCCCGTCCTCGATGGTCCACTTCCCCAACGTCGACCTGACCGCGCACCTCTTCGAGTCGCCACGGGGCGACTGGCTGGGCTTTGACACCGCGGTCACCTTCGGCGCGCACGGGATCGGCCTAACCGCGAGCACCATCCACGACGTGCACGGCCCCATCGGCACGATCGCGCAGTGCCTCACCGTGCGTCCGCGGCACTAGGACGCCGCCGAGGTTCGCGGCACCGAGCCGGCCCCGCGGCGCCGGGTCGCGACCCGGTTGCGTTGGGCTAGACAATGTGGAATCCTCAGTGCAGTTTGCGATGGTGCCCTTGCGGCGGCCCCGCGAACTTTGGGGCGCCAGGAGGCACGATGATCACGCTGCACCGCACGACACTCGCGGGTCTGCATCTCGACGAGCCCACACCGGCTTCGGTCCAGGCCGCACTGCAGCGCGCGATCGAGCTCGAGCACGCGACGATTCCCGTCTATCTCTACGCCTTCTTTTCACTGGACCCCGCGCGGAACGCCGAGGCCGCGGCGATCATCAAGTCCGTCGTGGTCGAGGAGATGCTCCACATGGTTCTCGCCGCCAACGTGCTCAATGCCATCGGTGGCGCGCCGGCCATCTCGCACCGGCGATTCATCCCCACCTACCCGAGCCATCTCCCCGGCGGCGTCGAGGGCCAGTTACAACTGCACCTGCGCCCCTTCAGCGACGAGCAGCTCGAGGCCTTCATCGAGATCGAAGAGCCCCGCGACCCGATCGACTACGAAGCGCACGCGGCGCTCGTCGAGGTCCCGTCGGTCACGATCGGCGAGTTCTACGCGACGATCGCGGCCGCGGTGACCCGCCTGGCACCCGAGGCCTTCGCCCCGGCTCCGCGCCGCCAGGTCGGTCCGGACCTGATGTTCGGGTCGGTAACGGTCACCGACGCCACGAGCGCCGTCGAAGCGCTCGAGACCATCGTCGCCCAGGGTGAGGGCACGTCGACGTCGCCCCAGGAGATCGACGGCCCGAACGGTGTCAACGACTTCGCCCACTTCTACCGCCTCAGCGAGCTCAAGCACCGCCGGCGTCTGGTGCAGGTCATCGACCCCGCGTCACCACGCACGACCTACGCCTTCGCCGGCGACCCCATCCACCTCGACCCGGGCGGGATCATCGACCTGCCCGCGGACCCCTCGTCGAGGGACCACCCCGAGGGGTCGCCCGCGCGCCGCCAGGTCGACACCTTCAACGCCACCTATACCGCCCTGCTCGGCCAGCTGCACAAGCTGCTCAACGGCCACAACGACATGGCGTCGTTCATGGCGTCGCTCACGACCATGTCAACGCTCGAAGACCAGGCGCGAGCCATGGCCGCCGGAAGCGAGACCTCGGGCGTGCCCGTCGGTCCGAGCTTCGAGCACCGTCCGGACACGCAGGGACTCGCCTAGTCTTCGATCGCACCCCCGGAAAGGAAGCCGTTGACCACGCCCACCTCGATCTCGTTCTCGAACGACCGAACCGAGGCGATTGGCGCGATCGAGTCGGTCGCCGCGGGTCGCGGGTGGTGCAACGTGGTCCCCAACGTCGTTGACGACGTAGACGAGCTCAAAGTCAACTTCCTGGGCCTGCGCAAGCTCGAGGGCGTGACGGTGGCGACCTTCGTCTCCCGACCCGCTCGGCACGGGACTGCCCAGCCGTCGTCGCTCGGGGTCCTGCACACCCGCGGCCGGCTCGGGCGCGCGCGCATCGCCGAACTCGTCGACGGGGCACCCTTTCGCCTCACGCAGGACCACAACCAGCGTGGCCTGTTGCTCGAGGTCCCCGCTGACACGCCCGCGGCGCTCGTGCTCGACGTGATGTGCCGCTGTACGACGGCGCTCTGTGACGTGGCGATGACCGGCACGTGGCGCCTGGACCGCTACCTGCGCGACTGACGCGCGCCGGCCCGGCCGCGCCACTGGACTGAGCCGCCATCGGCCAAGATAAGAAGTCCGCAAGATGCCGTTCGCATTCGGGAATCGGGTGGTTAGTCTCACGTGATTACACGCACGTGGCAACCGACCGGAGGGACCCTGGACTCGCCAATCTTCTACCCGCAAGCGGTGGCCGCCGGGTCCCGACTACGGACCGAGGATCCACGCAGGCTCAGTCGTCGACCGAGCGCGATCTCCTTCTACGCGGCCTTGGTGGCCGCGGGCGTCGGGATGGGACTCGTACTCGGCCTGCCCCTCGTTGACGGCACGCTCAGCGAGATACACCTGCGCGGTGGTCTCGCCATGTTCCTCGGCTCGACGACCGGCCTGGCCGGCACGTACGCCGCACTGCTGATGGTCGTGATGGCGAGCCGCGCGCCGGCCCTCGAACGAACCCTCGGCCAAGACGGCGTCCTGCGCTGGCACCGCCGGCTGGCCCCGTGGACGATCGGTCTGATCACGGCGCACGCCGTCCTGCTCACCCTCGCCTACGCCCAGGCCGCCCACTCGGGCGCCTGGGGCGAGGTCGGCGTGCTCCTGCGGACCTTCCCCAACATGATCACCGCCACCGTGGCCCTGGCCATCATGGTCCTGATCGGGCTCATCTCGATCCGTCAGGTCCGCACTCGAATCCCGCGCGAGCGGTGGTGGGTGCTGCACCTGTTGATGTACGTGGCGTTGGCGCTCGCCTTCGCCCACGAAGTGGTGCTCGGCCCCTCCTTCGTGCGCCACCCGATCGCCCAGTACACCTGGACGCTCGCGTGGGTGGCGGCGGCCTTGCTGGTGCTGACCTACCGCGTGGGTGTTCCGGTCTACCGGTCACGGCGACACCAGCTGCGCGTCGCCGAGGTGCTGCGCGAGGGGCCCGACGTCGTCTCGGTGATCCTCGAGGGCCGGTCGCTCGACCGCTTGGCCATCGCCGGCGGGCAGTTCTGCGAGTGGCGGTTCCTCACGCCACGGCTGTGGTGGCAGGCCCACCCCTTCACCGTGTCGGCACTGCCCCAGCCGCCGTACCTGCGCCTGACGGTCAAGGGTGTCGGCGACTTCACCCGCGCGCTCGCCGACCTCGCGCCCGGCACGCGCGTCGCCATGGAGGGCCCCTACGGCGCCTTCACGGTGCACGCCCAGCGCCGTCGCAACGCGGTGCTCATCGCCGGCGGCGTCGGGGTGACCGCCGTTCGCTCCCTGCTCGAGGACCTGCCCCTCAAGTCACGTCCCGTGGTGGTACTGCGCGCGGCGAGCGAGGCCGAGCTCGTCCTCGCCGACGAGGTCGAGGAGTTGGTGCGCGTGCGCAAGGGAACGACGCACCGGCTGGTCGGCAATCGCGACGCGGTGCCGATGGAGTCCATCGTGCGGCTCATCCCGGACATCGCCAAGCGCGACGTGTTCGTGAGCGGGTCGACCGGCTTCGTGCGCGACGCCGTCGCCGCCGTGCAGCGCGCCGGCGTGCCGGCCGACGCGCTGCACCAAGAGGTCTACGCGCTCTAAGGGGGTGACATGAAACGACTACTCACGATGCTCGGCGCCACGGCCGCTGGCTTCACCGGCGTCGTCGCGCTGCACAGCGCGCCGGGCAAATCGGGCTCGCTGGTGCGCGCCGCGCCCACGACCACGACGACCGCCCCGAAGCCCGGCTCGCCGACGACGACCGCGCCGGCGAGCGGACCCGGCGACGCGACCGCGATCGGCCCGCTCGAGAACTACAGCTACGGCGTGATGTCGGTGAAGGTAGTGATCGCGAATCACCGCATCGTCGACCTGAAGGTGCAGAAGCTGCAGACCCTGGACTCGTACTCCACGCAGCTCGCCACCTACGCCGTACCGATGCTCAAGGCTGAAGTGCTCAAAGCCCAGGGCATACGCATCAACGCGATCACCGGGGCGACTTACACGAGCGAGGCCTACGCCTACTCCATCCAGGGCGCCCTCGACAAGCTTCGATTCAAGTGATCACTCGCGCCGAGCCGGTCATGGGGACGGTGGTCTCCTTCCTCGTCGAGCCGGCCGGTCTGACGACGAAGCACGTCGAGTCGCTGCTCGATGAGGCGTGCGCGGAACTCCACCGCCTCGACGACCGTTTCAGCACGTGGAAGCCCGACAGCGAGCTGTCCCGACGCCGCCGCGGCGAGGTCGGCGCTCCCTCGGCACTCATGCGCGACGTCATCGAGCTCAGCGAGGCCGCGCGCGAGATGACCGCGGGCTACTTCGACCCGTGGGCCATGGCCGGCGGCTTCGACCCGACGGGCCTCGTCAAGGGCTGGGCCGCGGAGCGTGCGCTGGCGGTGCTCGCCGATGGTGGGCTGACCGCGGCGCTCGTCAACGCCGGCGGGGACGTCTGTGTGATCCCCGGAACCACCTACGACGTCGGGGTGCAGCACCCGAGCGTGCGCGACGCGCTGTGCGCCGTCATTCGCGTCGACTCGGCCGCGGCGACCTCGGGTGTCTACGAGCGCGGC
>JAKAPH010000128.1 GCA_021807265.1 Actinomycetes bacterium
TGGCCGTGTCGGGGATCACGAGGCCGGACGCCGTGGTGGCCTCGGCGACGTTCGGCCGGACGACGATCCGGTCCTCGAGGGGGTTGAGCTTCATGGTGACTGCCTCCTGTGCGTCTAGCACTCGTATAGTGCGACTGCCAATTTAGCAGACAGGTCGGCCGAGTGCCAGCCCTTCGTGCGCGGCGGGGACCCCATGGCGGCCCTAGAGTCCCCAGCGGAGGGAAACCATGGCGACGAGGACCGAGGAGTCCGGTGGGCTCACCGGTGCCCAGCGGCGAGACGTCGCGCTGCTCGCGATCTTCCGGGGGATCTCCTTCGTCGGCGACGGCCTCGCGATGGTCGCGCTCTACCTGCGCGTCGCCCCGCTCGGGCACGCCTGGGCCGTCGCCGCGCTCGGCATCGCCGCCATGGCCCCGGTGGCCCTGCTCGCCCCGGTCGCCGGTCACGTGGTCGACCGCATCCGTGCCAAGCCTCTCCTGATCACCCTCGGTTTCGTCGAGGGCGTCGTCTGCGTCGGGCTCGGCTACTGGCACTCGATCCCCTCGACCCTCGCGCTCGTCGTGGTGCTCAACGTCTCGATCTCGTTCTCCATGCCCGGTTACGCGGCCCTGGTGCCCGCGATCGTGGGCGACGAGCACATCAACCGCGCCAACGGCACCCTCCAGGCGACCCAGGGCGTCGCCTTCATCCTGGGCCCCGTCCTAGGCGGGCTGCTCGTCGGCTGGACCGGCCAGAGCGTGCCGCTCTACCTCGACGGCGCGTCTTTCGTCTTGGGCACGATCGGCACGTCGCTGCTGCACGCGGACCGGCGACCGACCCCCCACGCCGAGGGCGCGGACCGGCGCATGACCGCCGGCGTTCGCCACGTGGTGGGTGACCCCGTGCTCGCGCCGGTCATCCTCGACTTCTTCGTCTTCCTGCTCGCCCTGGGCATGGTGAACGTCGCCGAGGTCTTCTTCGTGATCCGCACGCTGCACGGGACCCCGCTCGACTACGGCGCGCTCGGGGCGGCCTTCGGCGCCGGGACGATCCTCGGCTCGATCGTGGCGGGACGCCTGGACCAGGACCAGTACCCCCTGGTGCGCTGGCTGCTCGCGATGGTCGTGCTCGCGGGCGTCTCGGTCTCGGCCATCAGCTTCGTCGGGGTCGTCGCCGAGATCTACCCCTTCATGACGGTGGCGGGCTTCGCCGTCGGGGTCGTGAACGTCGCCGCGACGTCGCTGTTCGCGCTGCGCACGCCCGAGGCGCTGCGCGGCCGGGCCTTCGCGGCCGTGAACGCGCTGGTCCAGTCGGCCCAGGTGGGGGCCTTCCTGCTCGGTGGCCTCGCCCTGGGCCTGCTCGTGCCGCGCAGCGTCTACCGGCTCGGGGGCGTCGCCTCGGTCGCCGCGGCGGTCGTCTTCGGCGCCGTGGCGCTGCGCGCGGCGCGCCGCCAGCCCGCCGTGGCGCTCGCCGACGAACCCGGCGCCACCGACTAGGGGTAGCGCCGCTCGATCCGCCAGGCCCCGCCGTCTCGCGTGTACCAGACGCGGTCGTGCAGCCGGTCCTCGCGCTGCTGCCAGAACTCGACGAGGGTGGGGGTGAGCCGGTAGCCGCCCCAGTTGGCCGGACGGGGCACGGCCCGCCCCTCGTACTCGGCCTCGAGCGCGGCCACCCGCGCCTCGAGCTCGCCACGGCTCGCGAGCGGCTCGCTCTGGCGGCTCGCGTGTGCGCCGAGCTGGTGGCCCCGGGGGCGCTGGGCGAAGTAGGCGTCGGACTCGGCCGTGGTCATCGGCGCCACGGGGCCCTCGAAGCGCACCTGGCGCCCGCGCGGCTCGCAGTACCACAGGACGGCCGCCTGGGGGTTGGCGGCGAGCTGGCGGCCCTTCACGCTCTCGTAGTTCGTGTACCAGCCGATCGAGGTCGCGTCGCGATGGCGCAGCAGCACCATGCGCGCGCTCGGCGCGCCGTCGGGCGTCGCGGTGATCAGTGCCACGGCCTCGCGGTCGGGCATCTCGGTGCCCTCGTCGAACCAGCGCGCGAACTGGACCATCGGGTCCGCGTCGAGGTCCGCGACGTGCAGGGGGTCCCAGCGCGCCATCACGACACGTCCGCGAGCGCCCAGTTGGGGTCGGCCGACACGGCGAGGCCGCTGCGCTGTCCGCGCGCGAGGTGCGAGATGCCCGCGGCGGCGATCATGGCGGCGTTGTCGGTGCACATCGCGAGGCTCGGCACGTGCGCGGCGATCCCGTACTCGGCGGCGACTGCTGCGACGCTCGCGCGCAGCGCCGAGTTCGCCGCCACCCCGCCGGCGATCGCGACGCCGGCGACCTCGTAGCGATCGAGCGCGCGGCGCAGCTTGCGCGTGAGCTGCTCGACCGCGGCGCGCTGGAAGGCGGCCGCGATGTCGGCGTGGGCGAGGTCGGGGCGCTTCTCGCCCGCGCGCACGACCGCGGACTTCAGCCCCGAGAAGGAGAAGTCGAGGTCGTCGCCGGTCATCGAGACCGGCAGGGCGAGTGAGCTCGCGTCACCCTCGCCCGCCAGGCGGTCGATGGGCGGCCCGCCGGGATAACCCAGGCCCAGCCAGCGCGCGACCTTGTCGTAGGCCTCCCCGGCCGCGTCGTCGATCGTCTCGCCGATCACCTCGTGCTCGCCGGGTCCGCGCTGGTAGACGAGCATGGTGTGCCCGCCCGAGACGAGCAGGGTCAGCACCGGCCAGGCGAGGTCGGGCGTCTCGAGCAGCGGGGCGAACAAGTGTCCTTCGAGGTGGTTCACGGTGATGAGCGGCACGTCCCAGCTGAGCGCGTAGGCCTTCGCGGCGGCGAGGCCCACGAGTAACGAGCCGATCAGGCCCGGTCCCGAGGTCACCGCCACGGCGTCGATGGCCGGGCGGCGCACGTCGAGTCCGGCCTGCTCGAGCGCGGCGCGCACGACGGGCACGATGGTCGTGACGTGGGCGCGGCCCGCGAGCTCGGGCACGACGCCGCCGTAGTGGTGGTGCTGGTCGATCGAGGACTCGACGATCGAGCCGCGCACGCGCCACGACTCGTCCACGACCGCGGCCGCGGTCTCGTCGCAGCTCGTCTCGATGCCCAGCACGACGCTCACGGATCCAGCGTAGGCCGGATCGATCAGGGGACCACCAGGTCGGCCCAGAGCACGAGGGCGTCCTCGTGGGTCTTCTCGTAGTAGTTCTTGCGCACGCCCACCGGCGCGAAGCCGTAGCGCGCGTAGAGGGCCTGGGCGCGCGTGTTGGACACGGCGACCTCGAGGGTGGCCCGGGTGATCCCGCGCGCGCCGGCGTCGGCCCAGGCCTCGTCGAGCAGGGACGAGGCGACGCCGCGGCTCTCGGAATCGGCGCGCACCCCGAGGGTGTTCACGTGCAGCTCGTCGAGCACGAACATCACCCCGAGGTAGCCGAGCACGACGCCGTTTTCGACGGCGACCGTGTAGCGGCGGGTCGCGACGTTGCCGAGCTCGTCGAGCAGCATCCCGCGCGACCACGGTTCGGGGAACTGCGTCTCTTCGATCACGAGCAGCGCGGGCACGTCACGGCGCTCGGCGAGGCGGATCGCCCACGGCACGGGGCGCTCGCTCACGCGCCGTCGCGCGTGACGAAGTTGGCGA
>JAKAPH010000129.1 GCA_021807265.1 Actinomycetes bacterium
ACGACACCAACCTGGCCGTGGACGCCGGCGCGGCGACGGCCCTCGAGTGGCAGGCCGTCGGCTGGCTGGCCTCGTTCATCGGGTTCCCGGCCCAGACCGGTACCTTCACGAGCGGCGGCACGATCTCAAACATCACGGCCCTCGCGTCGGCCCGCGAGGCCGCGATTCCCGGGGCTCGCGAGCGCGGCCTCGGCGGCGTCCGTCCGACCCTCTACTGCTCGGACGAGGCGCACTACTCGATCACCCGCGCCGCCGAGGTCCTCGGGATCGGGTCGGCCAACGTTCGCGCGATCGCCATCGACGAGCAGCGGCGGATGCGCCCCGACGAGCTGCGCGCGCAACTGCGCGCGGACATCGTCGAGGGCTACACGCCCGTCGCGATCGTCGCCACGACTGGCACGACCCTGACCGGCGCCGTCGACCCGATCGCCGAGCTGGCCGACGTCGCCGAGGAGTTCGGTGTGTGGCTGCACGTCGACGGCGCCTACGGCGCGCCGGCCGCCGCAGTCGCGAGCCAGGCGGATGCCTTCGCCGGTCTCGACCGCGTCGATTCGGTGACCGTCGACTGTCACAAGTGGATGTTCGTGCCCAAGGCGTGCAGCGCCGTGCTCGTGCGAGACGCCTCGGCGCTCGCGAAAGTGTTCGCCCACGACGAGGCCTACATGCCCCACGCGGGCGGGCACTACAACGCCGTGGACATCACGCTCGAGTACTCGAGGCCGCTGCGGGCCCTCAAGCTCTGGATGCTTTTCGCGACCCACGGAGCCGATGCCGTGCGCGACGCGATCGAGGGGAACTGCGGGCAGGCCCAGATGCTCTACGACTGGGTCGCCGACCACCCGCTCCTCGAGCGCTTGCGCAGCCGCCCGCAGCTCTCCATCGCCCCCTTCCGAGTCGTCGCCGACGGGTGCGCCGATCCCGACCGCCACAACGACGAGCTGTGCACCGCGATCCAGCGCGACGGCCGCGTCTACGTCTCGCCGGCGACGATCGACGGTCACGTCTGGCTGCGGCCGTGCTTCACGAACTTCCGCACGACGTCGCGCGACGTGGCGATGCTCCTGGACGTAGCCGAGGAGCTCGGCGCGAGCTGCGCGGCGCTGCACGGGTAATCACGGCGCCATTGGCGGCGGTCGCAAAGCGCGCGCGGCGCGGTACGATGCGAACGTGATTGTTTGCGCCCCGATAACGCCTGATGGACAGATCGATCCCCGTTGGGGGCGAGCGGACTGGATCGCCGTGGCCGATGTCACCGACGGCGCCGTGACGTCGTGGAATCCCGTTGAGGTGTCCTGGAGCCGGCTCCATGACGAGGGTTCCTCCGCACGTCACCACGCCCGTGTTGCGCGGTTCCTCCTCGATCACCAGATCGAGGCGGTCATTGCCGCTCACGTCGGCGATGGGATGGTGCGCATGCTGGCCACGATGAAGATCCAGCTCTTGACCGGTGCCGAGGGCGACGCTCGCAGCGCGGTGATCGCGGCACTCGCCGCCTAACCCTTCGGACACGGCCCCGTTAGGCGCCACCGCCGAATCCCTCACCACGGCCCGACACGTGGACGCTGAGCGCGGCGACGAGAGTTCGAGACCCCAAATGAAAGTGTTTTCTCAGTTTCGCGCGTACCAGTGACGAGGGCGAGATTGGGGCCGTACCACGTGGTAAGTCCCAAATAAATCCTGGTCAAAGCCAGTCAGAGGGTGCCCACTTAGCTCGGCACGGCGAAAATCGAGCAGATTTCTTTCCGAGTGCGCTTGACACGTTGGGACCTATTTGATAGAAACTCTCAAACTTGATTCGTCATAGCGACGGGTCAGGAACACCTGGGGGGGAGTGTACGTGACGCTATTTTGGCTGTCGGTCGGCTTCGGTTTCGTTACCGCGTCCGTGCTGGCCATTTCGGCGGTGGGGTTGAGCTTGCAGTTCGGGATCACGAACTACATCAACTTCGCCTACGGCGACTTCATGGCGCTCGGCGCGTACTTCACGTACGTGCTCAACGCGGAGTACCTGCACCTCAACATCTGGGTGGCGGTGGCTGGCGGGTCGCTGATGATGGGAATCCTGGCCGTGCTGTTGAACCAGTTCTTGCTGAGTCCGTTCGCGCGGCGGTTCAATAAGACCTTCTACGTCATGATCGTGACCTTCGGACTGTCGTTGATCATTCTGAACGCGATCTACTCGTTCTGGGGTCCGAACGTTCGCACCTACTCGATGCCGCTTGAGCACGTGGTGCACATCGGACCGTTCTTGCTCACGCGAGACCAGATCATCGTGATGTTCGTCGCCGTCGCCTTGATGATCGGCATTCACCTGATGCTTAAGACCACTCGTCTGGGCAAGTCGATGCGTGCGATGTCGGACAACACGACGCTCGCGATGACCAGCGGCATCGACACCAAGCGCATCACGACGGTCACCTGGCTCCTTTCGGGGACGATGGCGGGTATCGCCGGCTCGGTGCTCGGCATCACCGAGGGCAACCTCACGCCGGCGGCCGGCGAGCTCTTCTTGTTCGTCATCTTCGCCGCGGTGATCGTCGGCGGGGTGGGCAGCATCTACGGGGCCATGGCCGGTGCGTTGCTGATCGGTCTCGCCACGGAGATCTCGGCGGCGTTCATCAACCCCGCGTGGAAACTCGACGTGGCGTTCGTCATCTTGATATTCGCACTGCTCTTCAGGCCCAGCGGTCTGTTTGCGCGACCTGGAAAGGGTTAAGACAATGTCGGCAATGTGGTACTACGTATTCACCCTCATCTTCTTCCTGTTTGACTACTTCATCTTGGCGATGGGGTTGAACATCCAGTACGGCGAGACGGGGATCCTCAACTTCGCCTACATCGGCTTCGTCGCGGTCGGGGCGTACGTGACCGGCGCGACGAGCCTGCCCAATGCGGCCGGAACCGGGCAGCAGTACATCCTGGGATGGGGACTGCCCTTCCCGCTCAATCTGCTCCTCGGTGGGCTGGCGTCGTGCCTGCTCGCGGTCTTCGTGGCCCTCATCGCGCTGCGCCGGCTTCGCACTGACTACCTGGCGGTGGTGCTGATCTCGGTCTCGCTGGTGCTCTACGACGTGATCAACAACTACGTGCCGCTCTTCAACGGTGCCGACGGCCTCTACAACGTCCCCGAGCCCTTCGCGAGCGTCTTCAAGCTGACCACGAACTCGTTCGTGCCGTTCTTCGCCATGGTGACCGGCGTGGTCGCACTCATTATGTGGTGGGTCATGAGCCGAATCACCAAGTCCCCGCTCGGCCGGACGTTTCGCGCCATTCGAGACGACGACGGCGTGGCCGCGACCCTGGGCAAGGGCGTCTTTCGCTACCAGTTGACGTCGATGCTCATCGGGTCGTTCTACGCGGGTGTCGGCGGTGGCCTGATCATCCAGTTCGGCGGGTCGTTCAACCCCACCGCGTGGCTGCCCGCCGAGACGTTCGTCGTCTTCGCGGTGATCCTCGTCGGCGGCGTCGGCAACAACATCGGTCTGCTCGTGGGCGCGCTGCTCGTCGAGACGCTGCTGATCCACCTGCCGGCCTTCCTCCCCGAAATCCC
>JAKAPH010000130.1 GCA_021807265.1 Actinomycetes bacterium
GTGCAGTCCCACGTCGACGAACGTGCTCGGGCCCGACCCGGTGGTGACCGAGGGCGAGGTGATGCCGATACCGGCCGGGAGGCGCTCGCGCCGGCCGTTGACGTACACCGCGACGAGCACGTGGACGTGGTAGGTGACCTTCTCCTGGCCGATGGTGCGACAGGTGATCCCATCGACCGGCGAGCCGCCGGCCGAGCCGGCCGGCGCGAGCACCGGCACGCTCAGCACCGCCACGCCCTCGGGACCCGGGGCGCTCGCGATCGCCGAGCCGCTCGACAGCCAGGCCGCGCTAGCGCTGACGATGACGAGCGCCGCGAGCAGCGCGAACGGGATCATGGTGCGAGGTCTGGGCGTGGCCATCGGGCTCCCTTCTACCCGGGCTACTCTACGGGACCATCGCGACGCGGAGCCTCGCGGGACGGTGTTCGCGGATCGATCGGCCGGGGTCGCCAACAGGGGAGGTCACGATGGGTGAGCTGCAGGAACTGCGCCTCGAGACGCGGGCGTTCGCCGAGGCGCGCGCGTGGGGGGCGCTCCACACCCCCAAGAACTTGGCGATGGCGGTCGCCGGCGAGGCCGGCGAGCTCGTCGCCGAGTTCCGGTGGCTCACGCCCGAGGAGTCGGCCGGCGATCGCCTGGCGCCCGAGCACCGCCGGGCCATCGAGTTCGAGATGGCCGACGTCCTCATCTTCCTGCTGCGCCTGGCCGACGTCCTGGACGTCGACCTCGCCGCGGTGGTGCGCGCCAAGCTCGCCGCCAACGAGAGCCGGTTCCCGCCGGTCGCCTAGCGAGTCACCGCGATCGTCGTGAGTAGCCTCGAGTCGTGCCGAGGACGACCGAAGCGATGACGGGCTCCTTCGACCGACTCTTCGAGCCCCTCGTCCTTGGCCGAACGGTCGTGAAGAACCGCGTCGTCTCCTCGGGCCACGACACCGTGATGGTCGAGGGCGGCCGCATCACCGACCAACTGATCGCCTACCACGAGGCGCGCGCGGCCGGCGGTGTCGGGCTCATCGTCGTCCAGGTGGCCGGGGTCCACGAGACGGCGCGCTACACCTCCCACGTCCTCATGGCGACCGACGACGGCTGCATCGAGGGCTACGCGCGCCTCGCCGAGGCCGTGCACGCCCACGGCACGACGATCGTCGGCCAGCTCTTCCACCCCGGCCGCGAGGTGATGGAGTCGGCGGACGGCTCGCTGCCGGTCGCGGTGGCGCCATCGCCGGTCGCCAACGAGCGGTTCCGGGTGGTGCCGCGAGCTCTCAACCGTGACGAGATCGCTGAGATCGTGAGCGGCTACGCCCAGGCCGCCGGGCGGCTGATCCGTGCGGGTCTCGACGGCGTCGAGGTGGTCGCGAGCCACGGGTACCTGCCCGCGCAGTTCCTCAACGCCTTCGTGAACGAGCGCGACGACGAGTATGGCGGTGACGAGGCCGGGCGCCAGCGGTTCCTCCTCGAGGTGGCGCGCGCCGTCCGCGACCAGGTTGGACGTGACCCGATCGTCGGGCTGCGCCTGTCGATGGACGAACGCGACCCGCGGGGCCTCGCACCCGACGCCGCGCTGCGCGCGGCCGAGGCGCTCGACGCGGCGGGACTGATCGACTACGTGAGCGTCACGACCGGCACCTCGGCGACCCTGGCCGGCTCGGACCACATCGCGCCACCGATGGAACTGCCCAACGGTTACGTCGCGCCCGCCGCGCGCGCGGTGAAGGAGGTCCTCGGCGTCCCGGTCTTCGTCGCGGGTCGTATCAACCAGCCCCAGGAGGCGGAGCGCATCCTCGCCGACGGGCTCGCCGACGCCTGCGTGATGACCCGGGCGATGATCTGCGATCCCTCGATGGCGAACCTGGCGCGCGACGGACGCGCCGAGGAGATCCGCGCCTGCGTCGGGTGCAACCAGGCCTGCATCGGCCACTTCCACGCCGGCTTCGCCATCTCGTGCATCCAGCACCCCGAGACCGGGCGCGAGTTGACCCTGGGCCGCCGGGTGCGTCCCGCGTCGCCGCGCGAGGTCCTCGTGGTGGGTGGCGGCCCGGCGGGGCTGAAGGCCGCGGCCGTGGCGGCCGAGCGCGGGCACCGCGTGACCTTGTACGAGGCGTCGGCCCACCTCGGCGGCCAGGTCCTGCTCGCCCAGCGCCTGCCGGGCCGCGACGAGTTCGGTGGCGTCGCGACCAACCTCGAGCGCGAGGCGCGCCGCGCCGGCGTGCGGATCGTGCTCAACGCACCGGTCGTGCGCGAACACGTTGAGACCCGGTCCTTCGACCACGTCGTGATCGCGACGGGGTCCCGGCCCGCTCGGCCGCCCATGGAGGTCCTCGGCTCGCCGACGATCCTGGACGCCGAGTCGGTCCTGCTCGGCGCACCGGTGCCGTCGGGCCGGGTCGTCGTCGTCGACTGGCGCGACGACTGGGTGGGCGTCGGGGTCGCGCGGCTCCTCGCGTCGGCCGGGCACGGCGTGACCCTCGCGACCCCGGGCTACTACGCCGGCGCCTCGCTCCAGCAGTACGTGCGCGACGAGCAGCTCGCGGCCCTCGCGCGCGCTCGGGTGAGCGTGCTGCCCCTCGTGCGCCTCTTCGGGGTGGACGACGACTCGGTCTACCTCCAGCACGTCTTGACCGACGAGCCGGTGATCCTCGACGGCGTGGCGGCCGTGGTCCTTTCGACCGCGCGTCGCGCGGCCCCCGAGCTGGCCCTGGAACTGGGTGCGAGCGCGATCCCCGTGGTGCTCGTGGGCGATTGCCTCGCGCCGCGAACGGTCGAGGAGGCGGTGCTCGACGGACTGCGCGCCGGCGCGGCGATCTGAGCGGTCACCGTGCAACAATCGAACACATGACCGACCAGATCAGCACCGCCCGTTCACCCCTCTTCGCCTTCGCCGATCGGCTGGTGGACCAGCTCGCGGCGCGTGATCCACTGTTCGCGACCGAGGCGGGCGTCGCCGGCTACGACGACATCCTTCCGGACTACTCGCTGGCCAAGCGCGCCGACGACGAGCGCCTCCTCGGCGACTCGCTGCGCGCGCTCGACGCGATCGCGTCGAGCGACGACGTCGACCGAATAGCGCGCGAGGTCATCACCGAACGGCTCTCGAGCGACCGCGCACTGCTCGCCAGTGGCGAGGCGCGTCGGACCTTCTCGGTCATCTCGTCTCCGGTGTCCGAGATCCGCCAGGTCTTCGAGCTCATGAACGCCGCGACCCCCGACGACGCCGAGGTCGTCGCGGCGCGCCTGAACGCGGTGGCCACGTCACTCGCCAGCTGGCGTGACTCGATGGCGGCGGCGTCGAGCGAGCAGTTGCCGCCACGTCGCCAGGTGCTCGGAGTCGCCGAGCAAGCCCGGGTCTATGCCGACGGATCCTTCGCCGAACTCGCGAGCCGGGTGGCGGCCTCGACGGGCGTCGACGCGGACGCGTCGGGACTCGCGAGCGCCGCTGGCGCGGCGGACCGCGCGTGCGGCGAGCTCGCGGCGTGGCTGACGACCGAGATCGTCCCGCGCACGACCCTCGACGACGGGTGTGGTCGCGAGCGCTAC
>JAKAPH010000025.1 GCA_021807265.1 Actinomycetes bacterium
CTCGGTATGGTGGACGAGGACGAAGGTGTTTTCAGTTTTAAGTCTCACAACTCAATCTTGAAGCACCTTCGTCTACCTCACGATGATCGCCATCCGAGGTGAATCCCCCGTTGAAATCCGAAGACCCCCTTTGGCGAGCACTGACGGGACTGCTGAGCGAAGAGAAACAGTCCTAAGGAACGGCGGATCGAACTAGCAATTCTCCTTCGGCCTCAGTCTTCCGTAATCCAAGGAGTCAGCTCACCTCTTTGCGGGCAGGGCAGTCGATAGGCGCATCGCAATTTCTCGGACCTGTTCCCCACTTAGTTGACTTGTCTCTGAGATCTTCCGTGCTAGCGCAATCGGTCCCGAAACGAACACCCCTTTGAGCGTGAAGGGTTTAGCGAACAGCTTCCATTCGGCGTCAGTAAAGCAGACTGCACAGGACACAGAAACGTCCAACCCCGAGAGTGCCTTTCTTACTGCATCTACCTGCCAACTCATTCCGTCAACGAGCTTTGTACAGTCGCGTCGGCCCACGTAGAGCCGATTGTCTTCCCTCAACCAGCTGCCAACATCTCGCAGTTGAACGAGTCCGGCATAGTTTTTCGCATCCACTACCCAAACGCCTGACTCAGCTATCACCACGTGATCGATATTTGCGCTCGACTTGGGGACACGCCGATCGTGGAGCAGAATCGCTCGATCGGCCAAGCGCTGCTCGAGACTAGTAGCGAGCTCTCTCTCGCCGGCGGATCCTTTCTTCCAGGCGGTGATGGAGTGCGGGTCGTCAGTCAAGAACTTGACAAGTCCCGCCATGCGTCCAAACTTCGCGTCTATGCGTGCTTCGCGGGCGCGATGAAGTCGTTCATACTTTTTGGAAGCCGAACGTCCTGCCACACCAGTGTCCACATGAAGCGTTGGCGAATTTGGCTCGATTTCCGGCAGGGACTGGTCTCTTTCAATCAAAGTCGTATTGTCTTCGTTGGGGGACTGGGGAGCGGACGTCGAAGTGCCGAAGTCGGCATGACACGACTCGCATATGACAACTCTGGCTTCGTTATCCCACCACGCCTTCGCGCCCGCGTGAACTTCTGCGAAACACACTGAGCAGGTGTCATCTCTCCGTAACGCGAGGTGCTTGATTGTCACGGAGCAACCTCCAGATATTTCAATGCTCTGTGCATAGTGATGAGACTACGACTACTCAAACAATTGACATCTGAGTGGACGTACTGACCACGGTTAAGCTCCGCTCAAATGGCGTTTTGGTGGGTGAACCAAGGAAGCACGTGGCGTAAAGAGATTCTCGGTGGCTTTATGTGGTCCCCGAAGACGAACAAGGGAGGCATCCCTAGCGTCTATTACGACAACATGCTTCGCGTCCGTAATGACGATGTTGTCTTCAGCTACTTCAAAGGCAGAATCGGCGCCGTGGGTCTGATCACCGACGAAGCCGTTTCGAGCGAAAAGCCCGACTTTGGGAGTGCCGGTCAGCACTGGTCGCAAGTCGGGTGGGAAGTCCTGGTCAACTATGAGGTTCTCGATCCGCCCGTTGACCCACGTCTGCTTCTCGATCTCTACAACCAAACTGGTGGATCGCACGGACCCATGAACGGCGAAGGTCAAGTCACCATGGCTTACTTGTTTGCTCTGGACGCGACGTTCGGTAGTTCGCTCCTGGAGCTATGTGGAAGTGAGATCGTGGAACGCCTGCGTGCACCCAGCATTGAACGCCACGCAGCGGAACTGCTTCGCGACGAGCGCGATCTCCTCACGAACGACCGCCTTACGCGAACCGAGCGTCGACAGCTGACCCTCGCTCGAATTGGTCAGGGGATCTTCAAGGATCGAGTAGCGGAGCTGGAACCAGCGTGCCGCATTACTGGCCTCTCGCTCCGGAAGCATCTCGTCGCTAGCCACGTAAAGCCCTGGCGCGACTCAACGAGTGCGGAGCGACTCGATGGCGCTAATGGACTCTTGCTGTCTCCCCACGTCGACCATCTCTTCGATGGGGGGTTCTTGAGTTTCCGTGATCGGGGTGATCCTCTCTGGTCCGTCAAGACACCTGAAGAGGTCATTGCACGTTGGCATTTGACCGTGGTCCAGCCACCGCGGCCCTTTAGATCGAGACAAAGGACCTACTTGGAGTATCACCGCGACGTTATCTTCCAAGCCTGACGTCAACAGTTTGTCCGCACTGGGTGTAGACCCACAGCCGAATTGCTCGCTCGTGCTCTAGCTGCTTCTCCATCTATCGTCGACAACGTGAAGGCTTACGTTGGCGTGACCGATCGGGATTGGTACCACTTCCTAGCCGCGCGCCCGGAACTTCACGAAGCTAATTTCTGGCGACCTTATGGGAAACGAGTCTTTAAAGCCCTCAAGCCAGGAGAACCATTCATTTTCAAGACCAAGGCGCCTGACAACCAGTTGGTGGGTGGCGGTATCTACGAAGGCTTCGTCGCGCTCCCAATTTCACGCGCGTGGGAATTCTTTGGGGAAGGAAACGGCGTGCGGGGAGTCGACCACCTTCTGGCTCGCATCCACTCAATTACCGGTGAGTCACTGGAGTCAATTGGAGATCGCGAGATTGGCTGCGTCCTCTTGCGAGACGTTCACTTCTTCCCACCATCGAGTCAGTTCCCAGCACCCTCGAGCTTCGCGCCCAACACCGTCCAGGGAAAGACGTACCAATGCCCTGGCGAAGACGCTCTCGTCGACGCGGCTGCGCGGCGAATTCTGACCCAGGGCAGTACGACGGACTTCTCGGATGCCGTGCCCGTCGATCTCGGTCCGACTCGAGGTGCGCAACGACTCATGACCCCTCGCCTTGGCCAAGGGGCGTTCCAGGCAATCGTCCAGGAGGCCTACGACCGCCGCTGCGCCATCACAGGGCACACGATCCTTCCTACACTTCAGGCCGCCCACATCCATCCAGTAGCCGAGGGCGGACAGCATCGCGTGGACAATGGACTCCTGCTGCGCTCTGATGTCCACACCATGTTCGACCGGGGCTATCTCGCAGTGGACGACCACTATCGCCTTCTCGTTAGCCCACGACTCAGGTCAGAGTTTGGAAACGGCGAGGAGTTCTACTCGCGAGAAGGAGGAGTCATTTCTCTTCCTGCAACTCCGCGCGAACGTCCCTCACCTGAATTCCTGACGTGGCATCTCGAGAACGTCTTCCGTTAGCGCAGATCATGCCGAGAGGGGCAGGCAACGTCTGGACGAGGAGTATGTCCCCTGTCTGTCTCCAAACACCACCCCAATTCTCCGTCGGTTTAATCGAGCCTCTGACCTTCCCAGAGTGATCCGCTCTCGTCGACTTCGTCGAATTGCAGACTTCGCTATTTGTGGTTCTGTCTACTCGCATAGCGTCCGCCGCAGTAGCGTCATGCTTTGCACTGCACACGCGTTGCCTCATCTGTCGTTGCGGATTCCCAATGAGGATCACGTTGAGTAACGACCAGGCACACTTCTAGACTTCACGCGTGGAGGCGCACGCTCCGGTGATCGTCGTAGGAGCCGGCCTGGCCGGACTTCGCTGCGCCCAGTCACTGAACATTTCGGGATTCAAGGTCGCGGTACTCGAAAAGTCTGACGAAGTGGGGGGACGGCTGCGCTCCCGTCGCGTCGATGGCTATGTCATTGACGAGGGTTTTCAGCTCGTCAACCCTTCGTACCCCGAACTCGTCGCCACCGGAGTGCTCGACACCCTTGACCTGCGTGCCTTTGAGGCAGCGATCGAGTTCCACCGCGCGGGCCGCGTTCGCGTGCTGGCCGACCCGCGTCACGCGCCCCTCGACGCCCTTAAGTCGCTCGGTCAGTGGCCCGTGACGTCCCTCGCTCGACTCGGTGTCCTTATGGTAAGTACGCAACTCACCTCGGCTTCGCGCATCGCCGTGCGCGAGGATCTCACCACACTGGAGGGTCTGCGCAGGGCCGGCCTTAACGAGGACATGATCGACACGGTCATGCGACCATTCCTTCGTGGCGCCCTCCTCGATGACAAGCTGACTACCTCGTGGGCCTTCAGCCAGCTACTCCTAAAGAGTTTCGGGCGGGGACGTCCGAGCACACTTCCCGATGGCATCGGGGCGATCGCCCACGCGCTGGCGGCTCGCTCCGGCGCGTCGATCCAACTGAACGCCGACGTGACGCATGTCGAGGCGCACGCCGTTGAAGTGAACGGTGAACGCATCGAGTGTGCCGCAGTGGTCGTGGCCACCGACGCCGTCGACGCCGCGCGTCTCACCAACGTGCCCCATGTCAACTGGCAGCGCCAGCTGTGTTGGTGGTGGTCAACCCCTACGACCAGCGCCTCGGCACGCCTGCACATCGACCTCGATGACGCCGTGACCACCAGTGCGCTCGATCTGAGTGCCGTGGCACCCGAGCGCGCCCCGACGGGCATGTCGCTGATCGCGACGCCCTCGAACACGGGGACGACGCTCGACGAGGCCCGAGCCCGCGAGAGCGTGGCGAAGCTCTACAACCTCGACACCCGCGACGTCGGACTCGTCACGGTCACGGATGTCCCGCGTGCCCTGCCTCACGTCGCGCCACCTTTCCGCGCTCGGCGTGACAACACCTCAGACGGCGTGATCCTCGCCGGCGACTACTTGACGTCATCGTCGATCCAGGGCGCGTTGGTATCGGGGCGCCGCGCCGCGACGAGTGTGCGCCAGTCGCTGCGAGGGCGATAGCTCCGGGGTGGCGATTGCACCACGAATCTTGCAATTCTGACCACGCCAGCAACGACTCGGCGGTGACACCCAGCATTGGACAAGAGTGTTCGTCGGCGCGTAACGGGCGCCACGAAACACTCGACCTGCGCCATCCCTCCATGGAAGAGGACAAGTGGAATTGATCGTTGTTGCCAACGGTGAGTCATCGACGTCCCTGAAGCGGTCTAAATTGATCGGTCAGTCGTGAAGACTCGCCACCGGAATAGTTCTTGATGTGTCCATGCACGACACGAACGGAATGCTCCGGTGACCCACCACGATGTTGACCTGTCCGAGATGCTCAGCGCACTGCAATGTGACGAACGCGGCGACTTGCTCCACCAGATGGTCGGCTTCCTCTACTAGGCGCTGATCGACGCCGAGGCGACCGCGAAAATCCAGGTCGAGCGCCACGAGCGAGCGCCAGACACTCACGCGCGCGGCGGTGGCGACGCCACCGCCGCATCAACCTCGGCGCCCATCAAGATGGCCAGACCCGATAGGTACAGCCAGAAGATGAGGATCGCGACACCGGCGAACGCGCCGTAGGTCGAGCCAAAGGAACCAAAGGTGGACGTGTAGAGCGAGAAGCCGAGCGATACCACCGCCCAGGTCAGTGTGGCAACGACGGTGCCCGCGCTCGTCCATCGCCACCGCGAGCGACGATTGGGCGCAAGAAAGTAGAAGACCGACAGCAACAGGTTCATGAGCACCAGCGCGACGAGCCAGCGAATGATCCCCCACGAAATGGTGAAGAGTTCGCCGTGGATCGGCACGACGTCACCGAACAGTCGCCCCAGCTGCGCCCCGAAGACCGCCAGCGCCGAGGCGATCCCGCCGAGCACGACCGAAATGGCGAGCAACGGCAGCGCTATCAGCCGGCGGGCGACGAAGGACCGGTCCGTCGGCAGGCCGAAGGCCATATCCAGACCTTCCTCAACGACCACCATGCCCGACGTGGCGCTCCACAGCGCGACGAGGCTCGCCACCACCGTGGTCGCGACGCTCGCACCAGCGTGATGTTGCGCGTTCGCAATCGACTGGGTGAGGACCGTGGCCGCGCCCGACGGCAGCGCCACGGTGACGCCGTGGATGAGGTTTGTGACGAGGTGGTGCGGGAACGTCACGACCGACGCAACCCCGAGCAAGGCGATAATCAACGGGAAGATCGACAGGAACCACCGGTACGCAAAGGCGCCGGCCGCAACGCTCACCCGGTCGGCTTTCATGCGCGACAACACCAGCCGCGTCACCGCCGCGGCTCGCACGACCCGCGACCCGTCTGGCACCTCGCTTTGGTCACCCACGATAACCGACCGCGGTGCGGCGTGCACGCGATGGGAGAACTAACACCAGCCGCCCCCTCTCGATCGGGCCACCGTAGCGCCTCGACGGGACGCGGCGCATCGCCGGTGTCGCAGTGTCGCCCCAGCGCGCATGGTGCGCTCTCCACTGGGTCGCACCCCGGGTTACCGTCATCGAAGAAGCGTCCACGTCACCCCGTTCGTAGTCCGATAGATTCCGTGACCCGGCACGGCGTGCCACGCGTCGTGTGCGCCGTAGGTGGCGATGGCGCCGCTCGGGCCGTACTTCACCCCGGTCACCATTGTCCACGCGCGCCCCGCGTCATGGCTCTCCCACAGCGTGGTGTCGAACTGCCACAGGTAGGCACCCGTCGATCCACCGACCGCGTCGAACCCGCCACCCGGTGGTGACGGGCGTCGGCGCCACGTCGTGCCGCCGTCGGATGAAGCGTAGAGGGTGGTCGACCCGAAGCCGCAGTAGAGGAACAGGTGTGACGGTGACACCGCGATGGCACCCGAGACCTCACCATGCGAACAGGGGCTCGCGATGTAGCGCCAGATCCGCCCGTCGTCGGTCGTGGTGAACAACCGGCCACCGGTGACGCCGCCGATCGCGACGTACCCCGACGAGGGTCCGACCTGACTCGCGAACGGTTGGTCGCCCGGCACGCTCGCGACCGACGTTGCACGGCGTGCCCCCACGTCGTAGGCGTCGAGTTCGGTGGCGCACTGCCCGTTCGCGGCACCGTCGCCGTGACGACAGCGCTCCACGAAGATCCACGCGACGTGTCCCCGCACGCTGATCGAAAGGGGCGAGCCAGTCGTCGCGACCGTCGCCCACGTGCGCCCGGCGTCGGCGGTGAAGAGCGCCCCGGTACTGTCGATCGCGTAGCCGACGCCTGGTGTGACGAAGGCGGTGGTCCACGGATACACGCCCGCCGGGAAGACCCCGGTCACCCGCCACGTCGCACCGCCGTTGTCGGTTCGCACCAGGTACCCGCGAAGCAGTCGACCGGAAAAGGTGACAATCGGCGCGACGCCGACGCCGACCGTCGCGCTCAGCATCTGGATCCGCGAGATCCGCCGCGCGGACATCGGTGAGCCGATTACGAAACCCGACCGTGACGGCGACGCCCCACCAACACCCCCAGCGAAGGTACCAACGACGCGCACCGTGCCCACGGTGCCCTGCGCGAGCGCGGTCGCAGCAACGAGCGCGACGACGTAGCCCACGCGTCGCGCGCGCCGTGGTAGCGACGGGCGATACGACTCACCGCCGTCTGGGTTCGAAACCATTGAACGCCTCGACATCTCGCCTTCCTACACCGCCCAGCGTCGCGCGACACCGCACGTCCGTGACGCTCGCCGCGCCAGAGCCTTCGTCCGTAGGATCATCGGGTGACCGGCGACGACTACTTGCTCGACAATCAACAGTCTGAGGCCGGCGAACGCTTCGACGCCCTCGCCGCCTTGTTCAATCCCACCACCTTTCGCCACATGGAGGCGATCGGACTGACTGCTGGCTGGCGGGCGTGGGAAGTAGGGGCCGGTGGTCCGAGCGTGCCCGCCTGGATCGCAGCTCGCACCGGCGGACCGGTGCTCGCCACGGACATCGACACGGTGTGGCTCAGCGATATGGCCGAGTCGATCGACGTCGTGCGCCACGACGTGGGCGTCGACCCGGCACCCGACGGCCCATTCGACCTCGTCCACGCCCGTCTGGTCCTCGTCCACGTGGCAAATCGAGAACGCGCGCTCGCGACAATGGTCGAGTCCCTTCGACCTGGTGGCTGGCTGCTCCTGGAGGAGGCCGATCCCGGGCTACAGCCGCTCGTCTGTCCCGACGAATCGAGCGACGCCGAGCGACTGGCCAACCGGTTGAAGCGAGGGTTCCGCGCACTCATGGCCGAGCGCGGGGTGGACCTCGCCTTCGGCCGGACGCTGCCGCGCCTGCTGCGCCGGGCTGGCCTCGTCGAGGTGCAGTCCGACGCGTACTTCCCCATGGGTGGTCCAGCGTGTGACGAACTCGAGCGAGCGACGATCGAGCAGATAAGCGATGAGCTGGTCGAACACGGACTCGCCACACCCGAGGAGATCGAGCGACACCTGCGTGCCGTGGTTACCGGTCAGCTTGACCTCGCGACCTCGCCGCTCGTCTCGGCCTGGGGACACAAGCCCGCGTGACGGACGTCGGCGGTGTTTTGAACGCTTCGTGACGGCAGCGGCCGAGAGAATTCACGCAACGAAGGTCAAATGGACGTTGACGCATCACAACCCAGTGGTTACCTTTGAGAACGTGAGCGGGCCAACCCTCGTCATACTGGGCGCAGGACGGGCCCGCCGCTACGGCGGCTTGAAGCAGCTCGCCCCGATCGGGCGTCACGGCGAGGGCGTCATCGACATGATCGCCGCCGACGCGATCGCCGGGGGCTTCGACGAGATCGTGATCGTGATCAACCACGACACCGGTCCGACGATCCAGGCCCACGTCGCGAAGTTCTGGCCCGATGATCACCGGGTCTCCTTCGCCTTCCAGGACAAGCTGCGCGGCACGGTCGATGCCGTGCTGACGGCCGAGCCCCTCATCGATCCAGCGACGCCCTTCGCGGTCTCCAACGCCGACGACCTCTACGGTCGCGACGCCTTCGAGTCGCTCTGTGCGCACCTGTCGTCGAGTCCGAACAACTGCCTGGTCGCCTACGAGCTCGAGAACTCCCTCGTCGGGGACCTGCCCGTCTCGCGCGGGTCGTGCGAGATCGTCGACGGCCGGCTCGTCAAGATCGTCGAGCGGCGCAACGTCCACTTCACCCCCGAGGGGCTCGCGGCCGACGACGACCTCTCGCCTTACTACCTCGACCCGTCGATGCGGGTCTCGATGAACCTCTGGGGTTTCCAGCCCGCGGTCTGGCCGCTGATGCACGCCGCGATGGCGGCCTATCGCGACGGCGACCCCGAGGTCCTGCTGCCCACCTTCGTCGCTGACGCGATGGCGAACCACGGGATGGTGGTGGACGCCCTGTTGACGAGTTCGCGCTGCATCGGGGTCACCCACGCCGAGGACCTGCCGCTCGCCCAGTTCCTCGTACGCGAGGAGATCAAAGCCGGCCAGCGCCCCGAGTACGCGTTCCCGCCCCGGGCCTAACGAGCGCTACCGCGTCGGGCTGTATATCCGCTCGCGGTAGTCAGCGAGCATGCGCGCCGTGCTGTAGGTCGGCGCGAGGCTGCGCAGCGACGCGCGGATCATCGCGATCCACGCGACGGGGATCCCGTTGGCGTCGCGCGCGAAGAACGTCGGGCGCACCTCGTGCTCGAGCAGGTCGTAGAGGGCGGTCGCGTCGCGCTCGTCCTGGGCCGCCGGGTCCTCGAGCGTGGTGCCGTCGATCGCCCAGCCGTTCTGGCCGTTGTAGCCCTCGCTCCACCAGCCGTCGAGCACGCTCAGGTTCAGACAGCCGTTCATGGCCGCCTTCATGCCGCTCGTGCCGCTCGCCTCCATGGGGGGCCGGGGCAGGTTGAGCCAGACGTCACAGCCCGCGACGAGCGTCGGCGCGACGGTCATGTCGTAGTCCTCGAGGAAGACCACGGTGTTGGGCAGGTCGAGGCTGCGGTTCAGCGTGAAGACGTTGCGCGCGACGGTCTTCGCTTCGTCGTCGTTCGGATGGGCCTTGCCCGCGACGACGAACTGCGCGCCCTGCTCGTGGTCGATGATCGTGCGCAGGCGGTCGGTGTCGTGAAAGAGCAGGTCGAGTCGCTTGTAGGTCGCGAGCCGGCGGGCGAAGCCGATCGTCAGGTAGGCCGGGTCGAAGGCGCTCCCGGCCGAGGCCGCGAAGTCGACGTCCTCGCCGCGCGCGAGCCGGTCGACGACGGTGCGGTTGCGGACCATCTCGATCAGGCGCTGGCGCATGGCGGTGCGCGCGGCCCAGAGGTCGACGTCGGAGATCTCGTCGACGTGCTGCCACATCGCGGGATCGTTCGCGTGGCGCTCCCAGTCCGGCCCGAGGAAGCCGTCGAGCAGCTCGCGCATGGTGGGTGACATCCAGGTCGGCAGGTGCACGCCGTTGGTCACCGAGGTGATCGGCACGTCCGCGGCCGACGTGCCCGGAAAGAGCGGCTGCCACATGTCCCGGGCGACCTCGCCGTGGCGGCGCGAGACGCCATTCGTGCTGCGCGAGCTGCGGATCGCGAGTGGCGAGAAGCCGAGCGGCTCGGCGAGTGACGCCGGGTCGATACGCGACTGGGCGCTCACCTGTTCGCGCGAGAGCCCCATCGAGTCGATGGTGTGGCCGAGCACCGAGAAGAACTCGTCGGGGGTGTAGGTCTCGTTGCCGGCCGGCACCGGCGTGTGGGTCGTGAAGGCGAAGCGCTCGCGCACCGCGTCCATGCGCGCGTCGCGCGGGCCGTCGTCCTCGCGCGGCAGGCGCGAGGCGATCTCGAGCGAGGCGAGGGCGGGGTGGCCCTCATTGAGGTGGAAGAGTCCCGGCGTGATCCCCATCGCGTCGAGCGCGCGCACCCCGCCGATGCCGAGCAGCGCGTACTGCGCGAGGCGCACGTCGTGGGACCCCTCGTAGAGCCGGGCGGTCACCCACCGCTCGAGGGGGCTGTTCTCGGGCAGCTCGGCGTCGAGCAGGTAGAGCGGCGTGCGTCCGACGTTCACGCGCCAGACGTGCGCGACGAGGTCACCGTCCCAGATCGGCACGCGCACCTTGATCGGCAGGCCGTTGGCGCCGCGCACGCGCGCCGCGGGCAGCTGGCCGGTGTTGGCCTCGAGCCAGTACTCGTGCTGCCAGCCCGTGAGGTCCATGCGCTGGTGCACGTAGCCCCGCCGGTACAGCAGGCCCATCCCGACGACGTCGAGGGCTTGGTCCGAGGTCTCCTTGAGGTAGTCCCCCGCGAGCACCCCGAGGCCGCCGGAGTACACCGGCAGGGACTGGTGCACGCCGAACTCGGCGCAGAAGAAGGCGACCGGTCCGCCGTCGAGCACCGCGGTCGTGGGACGGGCGAGCTCGGCCTCCATCGAGCGCGCGACGCCGGCGAGCACCTCGAGGATCTCGGGGCTCGTCGAGGCGCGCAGCAGGTCGCGCTCGGGCAGGTTCGAAAGGAAGCGCACGGGGTTCTCGCCGGCCATCGTGAAACGGTGGTCGTCGATCAGCCGGAAGAGGTCCTCGCCGCGTGGCGTCCAGGACCAGAGGTAGTTGTACGAGATCCACGCGAGGTCCTCGAGGGGCTCGGGCAGTCGCCGGGCGAGCCGGGCGGTCGCCCGGCGCACGTCTCGAGAACCGTCAAAGCGCGTAGTCATCCGGACAAACCTAGTGGTTCAGGGCCATTCAGCCGCCGGTGGGGCCCAGCCCGAGCACCGTGGCGAGCCTGACGAGGTCCTCGCCCCACCCCCCGGACCCCCTGGTCGCGCCCATCGCGAGCAGGGCCCGTCGGACCGCGGCCTCCCCGATCGGCGAGACGATGCGCGCGGCCCCGGCGAGGGCGACGAGGGCCCGCTCGTCCTCGGACGTCGCGGGTCGGGCGAGCAGCTGGGCCGCGAGCTCGGTGAGCGCCTGGTCGGCGTCGACGCTGCCCGCCCCGCCGAGGGCGGACATCGCGAGCCGCGCGACGACGTCCTCGCCGAAGTCGGCCGCGCCAAAGTCGCCGGATCGGCCGTCGGCGACCGTGACCCGCCAGTCGAGGGGACCGACGCGCTGCACTTTGAACTCGACCGTGCGCCGCCGGGTCGTCGGGCGGTGCGTGGTCGTGACGACCAGCACGTCGTCGCGTCGCTCGAGGTGAAGGTCGTAGTGCCCCCGCGAGGTCCGCGCCGCCGACCCGCAGGTCGCGAATTCGGCCGCGGCGGCGGCGCCGACGTGCTCGTCGGTCGTGCGCGCCAGGTCCACGGCGCGGCGCCAGATGGCTTCGCCCGCGATGCCGTGGTTGGTGGAGCGCACCGGCGCGAGACGCTCGACGAATGCCGCCTCGACGTCCTCGCCGAGGAGACGGCGCACCGCGTCGATGGCGACGGCCGCGTAGCGCAGCACGATCGCCGTCTCGATCTCGCCGGGGTCGGCGAAGAACCAGGCGCAGCTCGTGAAGCTGTAGAGCAGGTTGCGGTAGGCCTCGCAGAGCTCGAGCACCGCCTCGGTCGCCGCGCCGTCGGGCGGCGCCAGGGCGTGCTCGGCCACGAAGGCAAACGGGGACGTCGTGCCCGCGATCACCCGCCCGTAGTCCGCGAGCGCGGCGTCGGGCGAGCGCACCCGCGACGCGAGTGCCTCGTCGATGCGCGGCCCGAGGGTCGCGCGCAGCCAGTCGAGCGCCTCGCGCAGCGGCGCCCGCCAGTCGAGCGAGAACCCGGGCTGCTCGCCGGTCACGCAGCCGCAGTCGCTGCGCCACCGCTCGACGCCGTGCGCGCAGCTCCACGCCGAGACCGCGGCGAGCTCGACCTCCCAGGTCGGCGTCTCGCCGCGGAGCCACGTCCCGAGGCTCGTCGCGAGCCCGTGCTCGCGCTCGAGTCGGCGCAGCGCCCAGCACATCCCGAGGTCGCCGAAGTGGTGGTGGTGGCCGTAGGTCTCACCGTCGGCGACCACGAGCACCATGCCGTTGCTCGCGCGCGCGGCGTCGGCCATCACGTCCGCGAGGTGCACCCCGTCGGCGATCAGCCCACCGAAGGCGACGCGCTGGGAGAGGTCGGGCTGGCCGAAGACGACCGTGATCGACGCCCCGTCATCGAGGGCCACGCGGTAGGCCCGCGAGGTGTCGAGGCTCGCCTCGTCGACCGGCACCCACTCGCCGCCCGGCGCGCGAACCCGCAGTGCCTGGTTGGCCATGAGCACCGTGAACTCGATGCCCTGGGCGGCGAGGACGGCGAGGGTCGCGAGGTTGACGGCCGTCTCGGGCAGCCACATGCCCCGCGGCGCCACGCCGTAGCGTTGCTCGTAGTCGGCGATCCCCCAGGCGACAATCCGCGCCTGGTCCTCGGGCCGGGCGAGGGGCATGATCGCGTGCACGAGCGGCGCGGCGAGTACCAGGTCCGACGCCCCGCCCGGGGCGCTCGTCACCTGGTCGGTGAGGGCGTCGCCGACGTCAGGCGCGTAGCGGTCGAGCCAGTGGTGCAGCGTCGGGCCGACGTCGACGCTCGAGCGGCCGAGCGGCTCGTAGAGCTCGGCCGCGCCGTCGCCGCCGGCGAGCTCGACGGCGACCATGGCCCGGTAGCACTCGGCGGTGATCCGCTCGTTCCAGTCGTGGAAGGGCCACGCGCTCACCTCGCGGCTGGGCAGGCCGAGCCAGGGGTTCTCCCGGGGCGGCTGGTAGAAGTGCAGGTGGAACCCCGCGGCGGCGCCCACCTAGCGCCCCCGGCCCAGCACCATGATCGCGAGCGGCGCCAGGTTGACGTGCAGCCACGCACCGTGCCCGTCGTCGCGCGCGCTCAAGTCCTCGCCCGGCGGGTAGCCACTGCCGCCGAAGTGCTCGTCGTCGCCGTTGGCGACGATGCTCCAGGGTCCCGCCGCGGGCACGGGGACCCGGTAGTGGTCGCGCGGCACCGGCGTGAAGTTGGCGACGACGACGAGCGCACCGTCGCCAACGCCGCGGCGCCACGCGAGCACGCTGTGCTCGGCGTCCTCGCAGTCGAGCCAGGCGAAGTCCGCCTCGGAGGCGTCGTCGAGGTGCAGGGCGGGCTCGTCGCGGTAGAGCTCGTTGAGCCGGGCGACCCAGCGGCGCAGGCCCTCGTGGTCGGGCGCGTCGAGCAGGTGCCAGTCGAGGGAGCGCTCGTGGCTCCACTCGTCGCGCTGGCCGAGCTCGGCGCCCATGAAGAGGAGCTTCTTGCCCGGGATCGTGAACTGGTAGCCGAGCAGGAGGCGCAGGTTCGCCCGCGCCTGCCAGTCGTCCCCGGGCATCTTGGCGAGCAGCGAGCCCTTGCCGTGGACGACCTCGTCGTGCGAGAGGGGCAGCATGAAGCGCTCGTGGGCCGCGTACATCGCGCGGAAGGTGAGCTCGTCGTGGTGGTAGCGCCGGTGCACGGGGTCGCGACCGAAGTACTGCAGCGTGTCGTGCATCCAGCCCATGTCCCACTTGAAGGAAAAGCCCAGGCCAGCCTCGCTCGTCGGCCGGGTGACCGCGGGCCAGGACGTCGACTCCTCGGCGATCATCATCGCGCCGGGGAACTCGCCCAGCACCGCGTCGTTGACCTGGCGCAGGAAGGCGACCGCCGCCAGGTCCTCGCGCCCGCCGTACTCGTTGGGCACCCACCGGCCGGGCCCGCGCGAGTAGTCGAGGTAGAGCATCGAGGCGACCGCGTCGAGGCGCAGCCCGTCGGCGTGGTACTCGTCAAGCCAGAAGCAGGCGCTCGAGATCAGGAAGCTGCGCACCTCGTTGCGCCCGTAGTTGAAGGTCCAGCTCTGCCAGTCCGGGTGCACGCGCTGGCGCTCGTCGGCGTGCTCGTAGAGGTGCGTGCCGTCAAAGAGCCCGAGCGCGTGGGCGTCAGACGGAAAGTGCGAGGGTACCCAGTCGAGCAGCACCCCGACGCCCGCCTGGTGGAGCCGGTCGACGAGGAACTTGAAGTCGTCGGGCGTGCCGTAGCGCGAGGTCGGCGCGAAGTAGCCCGTCGTCTGGTAGCCCCACGACCCGTAGAAGGGGTGCTCCATCACCGGCAGGAACTGCACGTGGGTGAAGCCCATCGCGGCGCAGTAGGCCGGGAGCTGCTCGGCCAGCTCGCGGTAGGTGAGCGACCGGTCGCCCTCGTCGGGCACGCGGCGCCACGAGCCGAGGTGGACCTCGTAGACCGAGACCGGCTCGTCGATGACGCGCCGGTCGGCGCGCGCGGCGAGCCAGTCACCGTCGCCCCACTCGTAGCTCGAGGCCCAGACCCGCGTCGCCGTGGATGAGGGGATCTCGAAGTAGCGCCCGAGGGGGTCGGCCTTGTCGAACTCCGCCCCGCCCAGGCGCGAGCGGATCCGGTACTTGTAGTTCGCCGACGCCGCCGCGCCCGCGACGAAGCCCTCGAAGACCCCCGAGCTGGCGCGCGGGCTGAGTGGATGGCGGGTGCCGTCCCAGTCGTTGAAGTCCCCCACGACCGCCACGCGCTCGGCGTTGGGCGCCCACAGGGCGAAGTAGCTGCCCTCGACGCCGTCGACGATCGCGGGGTGACAGCCGAGGTGTTCGTAGAGGCGGAAGTGCCGGCCCTCGTTGAAGAGGTGCACGTCCTCGTCGCTGAGCCGCGTCGCCACCGAGGCCGCGCCACTCGAGCGCGTCGTGGCGAAGCCGCGCCGCTCGCGAAGCGGCGCGAGCGCGGTCGCGAGCGTCGTCGAGGCGGCCAGCTCCTCGAGACTGCGCTCGGTCTGCTGGGACCAGTTCGGGCGTTCGGCGTCGGTCCCGGGCACGTTGACCGCGGTCGTCGAGCCGAGGATGTCCTCGACTTCGACGAGCACGAGACCGGCGTCGCTGTCGGCGAGCGCGACGTAGACCGCCTCGAGGACGGCCTCGGGCTCGGCGTCGGCTTCGAGATCGAGGGCGGCGCAGAGCTGGCGGCGGCGCTCGTCGCGCTCGGCGCGCGCGCTCGGCTCGGCCGTCGCGTCGAGCTGGCCGACGGCGACCCGCTCGGCGATGTCCGTGCCGCGCCACCAGCCGAGAAAGGTGGCCGTGTCGTGGGTGTCAAAGGAGGCCATCGACCCCGCGGGCACCGGGTCGAGGCCGTCCTCGCCGATCGAGAACTGCACGACGTAGCTGCGGCGCAGCCCCTCGCGCTCGAGCGCCCCGCGCAGCGCGGGGTCGACGGTGCCGAGGTCCTCGCCCACCACGTCGACGCCGTGGCGCTGGGACTCGATGGCGATCACCCCGAGCAGCTCCTCGAAGGGCATCGACACGTAGACCCCGTCGCTCGCGGGCGCGCCGTCGGGCACCCAGTAGAGCCGCTGCAGGCCCATCACGTGGTCGACGCGCACGACACCGGCGACGCGCATGTGCGCGCGCAAGGCTTCGCGGAACTGGAAGTAGGCGCTCTCGCGCGCGCGCACCGGGTTCGGCGGCGGGGCGCTCCAGACCTGGCCCTCGGTCGCGAAGTCGTCGGGCGGCGAGCCGATCGACATCGCGCCGACGAACTCCTCGGGGTTCTTCCACACGTCATAACCGTGCGGGTGCACCCCGATGGGGATGTCGAGCTGCAGGGTCTGGCCGCGCTGGGCCAGCCGGGTGGCGAGCGCGTCCATCTGGCCGTCGATGAGCCACTGGG
>JAKAPH010000131.1:0-1507 GCA_021807265.1 Actinomycetes bacterium
GCCGGTGATCCGCCCGTCGGCACCGGGCAGGTAGGCGACGTGGGCGTGGCCCATGAAGGGGACGAGGTGGTGCTCGCACAGCGAGGTGAAGGGGATGTCGCGCAGCATCACGATCTCGTCGTGGCCAGCCTCGAAGGTCACGCGCAGGTGCTCGCCCGGGTCGGCCTCGATGCCCTCGAAGAGCTCCACGTACATCTCGGACACCCGCCGGGGGGTCTCGAGGAGCCCCTCGCGCGACGGGTCCTCGCCGATGGCCTCGAGCAGTTCTCGCACGAGGGACTCGACGCGCTGGCGGTCGACCACCTTAGGCCTCGCCGACGTAGGTGTAGATGCCGTCGAGGTTGCGGTAGCGCTCGCTCACGTCGAGCCCGTAGCCGACGACGAAGGCGGGGCCGATGGAAAAGCCCACGTACTTCAGGTCCTGCTCGACGCGCTGCTCGCCTTCTTTCAACAGCAGCGCGCAGACCTCGAGGCTCGCCGGGCTGCGCGCGCCGAGGTACTGGCGCAGGTAGTTGAGCGTCAGGCCCGAGTCCACGACGTCTTCGACGATGAGCACGTCGCGGTCCGCGATGTCCACGTCGAGGTCCTTCACGATTCGCACGACGCCGCTCGTCTTGGTCGCCGCGCCGTAGCTCGACACCGCCATGAACTCGACCTCGACGGGCAGTTCGATGGCGCGCATCAGGTCGGACATGAAGTTGATCGCGCCCTTGAGGACGCACACGAGCAGCGGCGGATGGCCGTCGTAGTCCCGCGAGATCGCCTGGCCGAGCTCGGCGATCCGCTCACGCAGATCGGCCGCGGAGACGACGACCTCTCCCAGGTCGTGCGCCGCCCAGTGCGCGGTGAATGCCAGTTCGTCGTGCGGACCCATGCCAGGCCAGCGTAGTTGACTACCCGAGCCGTAGGAACTGGTGACGCCGGCTCAGCCGGCGCCCGCCCGCGAGCTCGGCCGCCGTGGCGTCGCCGACGACGACGGCGATGGCCCGCTCGACCTCGGCCGCGCTCGGCGGGTGGTCCTCGTCGTCGCGCAGCCGGGCGCGCAGCCACCGGCGCAGTCGCGCCCGCGGCCAGGCCCGCAGCTCGCGGCAGTCGACCTCGTCGAGTCCTCGCTCGTCGAAGGCCAGTTCGTCGAGCCAGCGCCGCTCGTCATAGACGAGCTCGGCCTGGCGCGCGATGATCGGCACGACGTCGCGATCGGCGATGGCACTGGCGAGGGGCAGCAGCTCGTGGCGCACCCGGTTGCGCCAGAACTCGGGGCTGTCGTTGGTCTCGTCGTGGCGGGCCGCGACGCCGCGCGCGGCGACCAAGGCGTGCAGGTCGCCGCGCCGGATGTCGCGCAGGGGCTTGGTCGGGTCGTTCACCATCGGCGAGAGCCCGTCCACGCCCGCGCCGCGCAGCAGGTTGAGCAGCACCGTCTCGGCGAGGTCGTCCATCGTGTGTCCGGTCATGGCCCCCAGGGGCAGGACCGCGCGCCGGTGCTCGCGCGCTCGCGCCTCGAGGTTCG
>JAKAPH010000131.1:1517-3458 GCA_021807265.1 Actinomycetes bacterium
CGCCGTGGCGAGGTCCTCGACGAAGCGGGCGTCGAGGCCGCTCGACTCGCGCAGGTGGTGATCGACGTGATGGACCGTCACCGCGAGGCCCGCGTCGAGGGCGAGCAGCAGCAGCCCGACCGAATCGGGACCGCCCGAGACGGCGAGGTCGACCGCGGTGCCGGCCGGTGGGAAGTGGCAGGCCCCGAGCAGCGCGTACGCGTCGGTCGTCACGCCCGTAGGTTAGGCACTCGCCAGCGCGTAGTGCGCGCGCCAGCCCGCGCCGACGCGGGCCACGAGGTACGCGAGCGACGCGAGAGCGGTGATCCAGAAACTCACCGGGCCGCCGATCCACACCCCGAGGAAGAGTCCGGCCCAGGCGCTCAGCAGCGCGAGCGCCGTCGAAAGGACGAGCGCGCGCCAGGGGCGCCGCGTCACCACCTCCGCGGCCGCGGCAGGTGCGACCAGCAGCGAGAAGACGAGCAGCACCCCGACGATCTGGATGGCGACGACCGTCGTGATGGCGAGCAGGGCCATGAACAGCAGCGACAACCCGCGCACCGACAACCCGCGCGCCTCGGCGGACTGGGCGTCGACCGAGACGAACAGCATCGGCCGGTAGACGAGCGAGACGACGAGCACGACCGCGATCGAGAGCGCGGCGACCAGCCACACGTCCCCGATCGTCACCCCGAGGATCTGGCCGAAGAGGATCGAGTAGGTGGCGTTCGCGTAGCCGCTGTAGAGCGAGATGAAGAGCACGCCGAGCCCGAGCGCCGCGGTGAGGGTCACGCCGACGACCGCGTCGCGGTCGTCGAGGGACGCGCCACCGAGCCCGATCAAGAGCCCCGCGCCGAGACAGAACACCAGCAGCCCGGCGAGCGGCGAGAGCCCGAGCAGTACCGCGCCGGCCGCGCCGGCGAAGCCGATGTGACCGATGGCGTGCGCGGCGAAGGCCTGGCGGCGAAGGACGACGAAGTACCCGACGAGCCCGGCCGCGAAGGCGACGGCGGTCACGGCGTAGAAGGCGTTCTTCACGAAGGGCGTCATCAACAGGGTCCACAGGCTCATTTGGTCACCTCGTCGTAGACCTCGGCGAAGTGCGCGTGGACGTCCTCGTGGCTGTGGTCGTGGCCGTGGGGGTGGGGGTGCGCGAACTCCTCCTCGAGTCCGACGATCACCCGCCGGCCCCGCGGGGTGACGACGATCTCGATCGGGTGGCCGTAGAGCTCGCTCAGCGTTTGCTCGTTCACGACGTCGCCGATGGCGCCGCTGCGGATCTGACGCCGGGCGATCCACAGGACCTGGTCGGTGATGGTGGCGAGCGGGTTGAGGTCGTGGGCGACGACGAGCAGGGCCGCCCCGGTGTTCACGCGCACCAGGTTGATCAGGTCGACGATCTCGGCCTGGGCCGCGATGTCGAGCCCCGCGAGGGGCTCGTCGAGCAGCAAGAGCTGGGGTCGAAAGACGGTCGCGTGCGCGAGGGCGATGCGCTGGCGCTGGCCGCCCGAGAGCGTGCGCAGGGGTCGGTCGGCGAAGCTCAGCGTGCCGGTGAGCTCGAGGGCCCGCTGCACGGTGGCCGACTTCGCCGGGTCGCGGCGCCAGCCGAAGTGCGGCCCGTCGTAGCCGAGCCCCACGTAGTCCCGACCGGTCAGGGTCGCCAGTTGGTCCGCCGCCCGGGACTGGGCCATGTAGCCCACCCGCACGTCGCCGCGGTGCGGCGCGGCACCGAGCACCTCGATCTCGCCCGCGGCGAGCGGGACGATGCCGAGGACGGCCTTGAGCAGCGTCGACTTGCCCGCGCCGTTGGGACCGAGGATGACGTTGATCGTCCCCGCCTCGACGTCGAGCGTCGCGCCCTGCCAGATCTGGCGTCCGCCGAGCACGACCGACGCGTCACGCAGTGAGAGAACCGTCATCGCACGCACCCCTCTCGCACCAGCGCCGCGTGCATCGAGGTAG
>JAKAPH010000132.1 GCA_021807265.1 Actinomycetes bacterium
GTGGTTGATGTTGGCGCGCACGAGCTCGAGCAGCTGGTTCGTCCGGAACTTGTTGCGCAGCACCGCGTGACGGTCGTCAATGGCGGCCTTCGTCATCACCAGAGCGGCCTCGACGGCCCCGTTGGAATGGTGCTCCGGGAGACGTGAACGCCATGAAGTCTGTGCTCGTACTTGTGCGTCGAGCTTCTGGCACCACGCATCCACGCCGATGGACCCAGACACGCGGCGACGAAAGGCCGCCCATCCTTGCGGGCTATGGAAAGCATTATCGAGTCGGGTCACCGCATCCGGTGACTGGTCGAGCCCATACCACGCCATTCGTTGGAGGACGTTGGCCCGAACTCTCTTTCCGCACATGTGAAGTAGGTTTCACGCCCCCCATCAGTCACCGGTAGTGGCCTTCGGGAACCCCGAGCAGGTCGAGTAGAACGAGTTGAAGTTTGGTGAGCTCGGGCGCGAAGGTCTGGACGAGATGGCCGTTGACGTCGAAGAGGTGTCGGCGAGCGAGGCCGTCGAAGATTTCAAAGATCCGCACGGCACTCGGTGACGAGCAGGCCCGGTCTTCGGGGTAGAGCGGGATCTTCTTCAGACCGCGTGCGGCCATGGTCCGGCGGACCTCGAGTTCGACCAACGCGTGCACCAATAACGCGACGAAGTGACACGTCATGAGCCCCTCGATGCGGGCCGGGTCATGGATGAACATGGGCGCGACGATCTGGTCACCCTTTAGTTGGTGGTGACGGCGCTCGAGGCTGGGCTGGTGTTTATAGGCGGCGAGGATGTCGGCCGCGCTGGTGTCTCTCTCGTTAGTCACGAGCGGCCAGCAGCCATCGGAACGAGCGTCGGCTCCGATGACGTCCTCACGCACGTCGAGGCGGATCCGGTATTTGGTGCGGGTGATCTGGCGATAGCGGGTGTTAGCGCCCGGTCGTCCCCGGGTCTCTTGGCGGTGACGGACCTCCTGGTACTCCTCGACGAAAAAGCCCACCCAGCGCGCCGCGCCGACCGAGCTGACCGCCTCAGCGGCCGCCTCGTGCACTGCGACGAGGGTCTTGAGCCGGCTGCGATTTGAGGCCAGCTTCTGGTTCAACTCGTCGAGCGCGGCGATGCCGGCGGCCACGCGATCACGGCGCGCGTCCGCGTCGCGTTCGATCTTGTGCGACGAGCGCACCCAGATGACCCGGAACCCCTCGGCCGACGGCCAGGGCGCCTCGGTGGTCTCAAAGACGTCCTCGGGTTCGCCGAGTCGCTTGGCCGGGCTGCGTCGCGCCTCGCTCCAGATGACGTCGTGGTCCACCAGGTGGCGGCGAAACGCGTCGTCCTCCTTGCGCGTCGCGGGCAGCACGGTGACGAAACGACCGTGACCTCGCTCGATGTGCTCCATGTTGGCTTTGGTGGCGAGCTTGCAATCTGCGACGTAACGGAAATTACTGTGTCCGAGCAGGGAACATAGCCCGTCCCAGGTGGCGATGTGGGTGGTCGAGTCCTCCACGTTGCCCGAGGCGACCCGACAGGCGATGGGCACGGCCCCGTCGCCGGCGACCGTGAGGATCCAGACGAGTTGTTTGAGGTCGGGGCGAAAATCCTTGCTGTGACCTCTCGCCGCGACCGCGGTCGCTTTGCCTCCGCGAGGCGCACCGCTCGCCAGAGGGTAGGCACCAGTTAAGCGAACTGAGGTCGAGTCGTTGTGCATCTCGGTGCAGTCGATGTCAAAGGTGTCGACCGCGCCCAGCACCAGGCGAGCGAGCAGGCTGGAACGATCCGCGTCAAAGAGCCGCTCGAGGCCGCGCCCAATGCGGTCGTCGTTGACCATGGCAACCTCGTCCGACTCGAGCCCGAGCACGACGGGATCGAATCGGGCTGCCCACTCAGCAATCGAGTACAGCGGCTGATGCGAGAGCGCGAGGTTGCGGATAACGACACCGATCGACGTGGCGGGGGCGAGTTTCACGCGACGGTCGCTCGACGCAACGTACTCCTCGAGCAGCGAGGCGAGCCCGAGGCGAGAGAGGAAGTGGTCGACCACCGGCAGTGCCCCGAGCTTCTCTTCGGCCAGATGAAACGGTCCCTGGGGACTTGACATCATGTCTCACACTGTATACAGTGCAAGATATGAGAAGGTGGATGCTCCGGTGAGGGCCCGCGACGAGCAGCGCGTCGAGCGAGCCCGCCAACGGCTCATTCAGTTCCTCGCCCAGGGCCACCACGTCCTGCCCGGCAGCCTCGTCGAACGCAGTGTGCGCTGCGGCAAGGCCAACTGCCGCTGTCACGCCGAACCACCCGAGCTGCACGGCCCCTATCTCCAGTGGAGCTACACCCGCGAGAACAAGCGGTTCACCCGCTGGCTCTCCGGCGAACAAGAAGAGCGCTATCGCTCACGGATCAACGCGGCGCGCACGCTGCGCGAGTTGGTCTCTAACCTCGAACGCCTGGAGATCCAGGGCGTCGAGCGCGAAGAGGGGTGGGGGACGTGAAACCTACTTCAGATGTGCGGAAAGAGAGTTGAAGTGGCCTAACCACTACTTTTCTCAGTCGGCCGTCCTGGGCGGGTGGACCCACGTCCGATCGGCGGCCTGGGCGAGGTCGACGTGGACGATTCGACGTGCACCCGCCACCCGCTTCGCCTTGCGGCCGCAAACAGTGGTGAATTCCAACGGTTATCGTGAAATCGCGTTGGACGATGTCCAGCGCAGCACCTTCCCGGCAATGAACGGAGCACGAGATGAGCACGTTGGCTACTGGGTCCGATGTACCCGATGGGACCGGAACCGCTCGCAAACCTTTCCCCGCCCGAGGACAGACGGCGGCAGCAGTGTTCGCCGACCTCTTCGAACGTAAGACCCTTGACGCCGACTGGCAACGCGGTCGCACCTTCAACCTCGTCTACCCGACTGGCCGGGCTGACGTCGACCGGGTCCTCACCGAGGCCAACAACGCCTACCTGTTCGAGAACGCGCTCAACCCCGCGCGCTTCCCCAGCCTCGGCACCATGCAGGCCGAGGTGCTCGAGATGGTCTCGTCGCTGGTCAACGCGCCACCGAACGCCGGTGCGGGCTTCTCCGCCGGCGGCACCGAGTCGATCCTGCTATCGGTCTTGGTCAGCCGCGAGCGCGGACGCGTCGAACGCGGGATCACCGACCCCAACATCGTCTTTCCCTCCTCGGCCCACCCCGCCTTCGCCAAGGCGGCCTTCTACCTCGGTCTCGAGGCGCGCGCGACCCCCCTCACGGACGGGTTCACCGCCGACGTCGACGGGCTCTTCGAGCGGGTCGACGAGAACACGGTCTTGATCGTGGGCTCGGCCTACGGCTTCCCTCACGGTGTGATCGACCCCATCGAAGAGCTCTCGAACCGGGCTCTCGCCCTCGGGATCCCGTTCCACTCCGACACCTGCATCGGCAGCTTCGTCCTACCCTTCATGGAACGCCTCGGCTAC
>JAKAPH010000026.1 GCA_021807265.1 Actinomycetes bacterium
GGGGACTCACGGCCTGGCCGGCCGACCAGAGGCCGTTGCGCTCGCTGAAGATCAGCGCGTGCTGGACGTTCTGGTCGTCCACGTAGCTCCCGATCGCACTGCAGTCGCCCGGCGCCGAACAGGCGATCTGGGCGGTCGTGGGGAACGGGCTCGCGTTGGCGTTGGCCGGCGCGGCGAGCACCTGGGGCGCGCCCCAGTTCCCGTGGACTTCGTCAATCGCGAACCCGACGAGGATGGGGTTGGTCGCGTTGGTGAAGTACGTGCCCACGGCGCTGCAGTTGCCGTTGCTCGGGCACGCGATGGCGCGCAGCTGCGCGCTCTGGCCCTTGCCGAGGGCGTTGCTCGGCAGGGCGACGCGCGTGGCCGGGCGCCAGACGCCGTTGACCTCGGCCTCGAGGAAGGACTGGGTGTCGCCGCTCGAGAGCTGGTAGGTGCCGACGATGGCGCAGTTGCCGGCGGAGCTGCAGGCCAGGTTCAGGGGCGTCGTCGCCGCGACCGTCGCCGCGTCACTCGGGGGGACGATGGTGCGCGGCGACTGCCAGACGCCGTTCACCTCGGCGAGCACGAGGCCCTGGGGGACGTTGGCGTGGTCGTTGTAGGCGCCGGCCGCGACGCAGTTGCCGGTCGTCGGACAGGCGAGGGTGGGCAGATAACCCTGGTAGAGGCCCTTGGCGCCCGAGGGCAGGGTCGCGATGCGCGCGGGCTGCCAGGTGGGCGGGCTTACCGAGCCCACCGGCGCGGACGCGGCGAGCGGTCCCAGGACCGCGAGCGCAACGAGGGCGCGACGGACGAGGGGGACGTGTGAGGACTCCACGCGATGCAGTGTAGGCGGTCGATTGGGCCCGAATTCGGCGCCATCGCCCCTCGTCGGATCGGGCGCGAGCCCCGTCGCGCGGGCGCACGTCAGGGACCGCGTCGGGCGATCGCGCGCAGGTCTTGGTGCACGGCGGGGGTCTCGGGCGACTCGAACATCCGCTGGGTCAACACGATGACGACGACCCGTCGCGGCGGGTCGACGAGGAACGAGGTGCCCAGCCCGCCGTCCCACCCGTAGGAGCCGTCGCGATGCACCGCGAGGCCGAAGCCCCACGAGCGGTCGACGAAGAAGTCGGGACCGAAGGCCCCGTCGACCTTCTGCTCGGGGGACAGCTGGTCGCTCGTCATCGCGCGCACCAGGTCGCGCGACACCAGGTCGCGCCCCTGGTCGCTGAGCAGCGTCGCGATCGCGTAGAGGTCGTCCACCGTGGCGACGAGCCCGCTCGCGCCATCCTCGAAGGCCGGCGGGCTCGCGTAGGCCGCGTCGAGCGCGCGCTCGACCACGGGCCCGGTCGGGGTCGGCCGGTACGCGGCGGCGAGGCGCGCCGGGTCGGCGGCGAAGAAGCCGGTGTCGGCCATCGCGAGCGGGCCGAGGAGCCGCTCGCGCAGGTACTCCCCGAAGGTCATCGCGCCGGCGCGCGCGATCAGCACGCCGAGGATCGCGGCACCGGTGTTGTAGAGGAAGCGGACGCCGGGATCGGCGAGCAGGGGCAGGGCGCCCAGGCGCGCGATCCACTCGTCGGGCGGGGGCTGGACGCTTGGGTTCGGCGGGCCGAGCGTCGCCAGGCCCAGTCGTTGCTCCTCGAGCGCGACCGGCCAGGGCGGCGGCGCGAACATCTCGACCGTCATGCCGAACCCGTTGGTGAAGGTCAAGAGGTCGCGCACGGTGACGGGGCGGCTGGCGGGTCGGGTGTCGTCCAGGGGACCGTTGGGCCGCACCAGCACGCGGGGCGCGGCGAGCTCGGGCAGCAGCGCGTCGACCGGGTCGTCGAGTCCCAGGCGACCGTCGTCCACGAGCGCGAGGGTCGCGAGCGCGGTCACGATCTTGGTCGTCGAGGCGATGCGGTACTGGGTGTCGCGCGTCGCGGGCCCGCGGCCCTCGCCGAGGGACCCGGCGCTGTGGACAAAGACCTCACGATCGCGAGCAACCAGCATCGTCAGGCCCGGAACGCCCCGGGCGACGTGGTCGGCGGCACATGCGCGCAGGTCACCGGCTAGTTCTCGGTCGAACGCCATGGCACCCCCTGGTTGGCTTCACGGTAGCGAGATTCCGGGCTGCCGTGTCGGCGCGCGTCCGCCCAGGTAGATTCGTTCGGTGCTTTCGGACCCCCCCTCGCGCAGCGCCGGACCCTCGGGTCCGCAGCGTCGGCGCGCTCGTCACCGTCGCCGCGGCCATCGGGGCCGCACCATCGGCATCGTCGTGCTCGCGATCGTCGTGGTCGCCGTCGGGGCGGTCGCGGGGGACTACTTCTACCTGAACTCGCTCGTGCACCGCGTCGTCGTGAAGAACGAGGCCGCGCAGTACAACGACACCGAGAACATCCTGCTCGTCGGCTCGACCTCGCGCTGCGCGCTCGCGGTCCAGAACAAGGCCTACGGCCTGTGCTCCCAGGGCGTGACGGGGGTGAACAGCGACGTCGTGATGATCGTGCACCTGAACTTCACGACCAAGCGCGTCTCGCTGCTCTCGATCCCGCGCGACGTCTTCGTGCCCAACGCGCGAACGACCGGCGCGAACAAGATCGACGCCGCGCTCTACCAGGGGCCCTCCCAGCTCGTCTCGGCGATCCAGAACGACTTCGGCATCCCGATCAACCACTACATCGAGCTCAACTTCGACACCTTCGCGAGCGTCGTGAACGTGCTCGGCGGGATCAACATGTACTTCCCCATGGAGATCTTTGACGCCTACTCGGGCCTCAACATCACCCACACGGGCTGCCAGCACCTCGACGGCTACCAGGCACTCCAGGTCGTGCGGGCGCGCCACCTGCAGATCCGCTTCGCCGGGGACGGCCCCAACCACCTGACCTGGCCCCAGGAGGGCCTGAGCGACCTCGCGCGCATCCGCCGCGACCACGAGTTCCTGCGCGTGGTCGCCGAGGCGCTGAAGGCCAAGGGCCTCGGCAACCCCGTCACCGACCAGCGCCTCGCCACCGCGATCGCGCCGAACCTCGAGGTCGACTCGAGCTTCTCGCTGAGTGACATGCTGAGCCTCGCGAGCAACTTCGCGACCGTCTCGATCTCGAGTGTGCCCCAGGCCACGATGCCCGTCGTGCTCGTGCAGACCGGCAGTTACCTCTACCAGGGCTACTACTACGGCGACGTCGAGTTCCCGATCGGCCCGGCGGTCACCTCGGTGATCCGCCAGTTCCTTGAGGTCGGCCCGTCGGTGAACACCCTGAGCGGCGCGCCGCTGCCCGCGCCGAGCCACGTGTCCGTCGCGGTCTACGGCGGCACCGGGGTGCCGGCCCAGGCGACGACGGCGACCGCCGCGCTACGCCGCTACGGCTTCGCCGCAACGGTCGCCGGCAGCCTGCCGCCCGTCGGGATCAAGGCCGAGACCGTCGTCTACCACGCGAGCGCCACGTCGGCCTCGATCGGCATGGCCGAGGACGTGATCGCCCACCTGAGCGGTCCCGCGGTCATGGCGATCGGTCCGACCCACGGCGCGGACGTCATGGTCGTGACCGGCTCGGACCTCGCGGTCGTGGCGGCGCCGAACCCGGCGACGAGCGTGAAGGCCTCGAGCACGACCACGTCCTCGACGGCCAAGTCCACGCCGGCCTCGCCGACGACCACGACGTCGGTCGTCGACCCGACGCTGGTGCGCGCCGACGCCCAGTTCTCCGCGCCGACCCCGGTCGCCCAGGCGTTGCAGCCCTGGGACCCCCGGTCCTGCGGGCCCAACGGGACGCCCGGGCCTTAGTAGGAGCCTGCCGGGCGCGCCGCGCTCGGCGGGTCAGCCGTGAACGGTGCCGTCGTCGCTCAAGCGGCCGATGCCCGAGGAGAGCATCACCGAGTTGGGGATCTTCAGCACGCCGTCCTCGGTGCGCACCGTGACGTAGGTGAGCCCGGCGCCGAGCACCTCGACGTCGAGCACCCCGAGCACGCCCGAGCGGATCCGGATGCGCTCGCCCACGACGAAGGGCCGCGCGAAGAGCAGCACGACCGCGGCGAAGACGTTGGCGAGACTCTGCTGGGCGGCGATGCCCACGATGACCCCGGTCACCCCCGCGCCGATCAGCAGGTGTTGCAGGGACACCCCGAGCACACCGAAGAGACCGAAGATCAAGATCACCACGCCCACGCCGTCGATGACGAGCCGCGCGGTCGCACCCGCGCTGAGCGAGGACCGGCGCACGATGGAGCGGCCGAAGGCGCGCGCGATATAGCGCACGGCGTAGATCCCGCTGACCATCAGGACCACCGCGGCCCCGGCGACGAGCGCGTCGGAGCGGTGCCCCTCCAGGTGCCGGAAGTGCCGGCCGAGGACGACCGACGTGATCGCCACGGCGACGGCTATCGAGCCGATGAGCCACTCACGGCCGATGGTGCGGGCGTTCTGGTCCGGGGTGTGGTTGGTCGTGCTCACCGCTACCCATGGTAGGGACGATCGCGGGGCGCGTCGTCCCTACTGCGCGACCCAGCCGCCGTCGATCGAGATCGGGGTGCCCGTCACGGTGCGCGCGGCCTCCGAGCAGAGGTAGACCGCGAGCGCGCCGATGGCCTCGGGGCTGGTGAACTGGAGCATCGGCTGCTTCTCGGCGAGTAGCGCCTCGGACTCCGCGGCGATCTCGGTGCCGGCATCGCGGGCCCGCTCCTCGAGCTGGCGCTCGACGAGCGGGGTGAGCACCCAGCCCGGGCAGATGGCGTTCACCGTGATCGCGTCGTTGGCGACTTCGATGGCGGCGACCTTGGTCGCGCCGACGACGCCGTGCTTGGCGGCGACGTAGGCGACCTTGTTCGGGCTCGCCACGAGGCCGTGCGCCGAGGCGACGTTGATGATCCGGCCCCAGCCCTGGGCCTTCATAATCGGGATCGCGGCGCGCATGCCGAGGAAGACCGCCGTGAGGTTGAGCGCGATGATGGCGTCCCACTTCTCGGTCGGGAACGACTCGACCGGCGCGACGTGCTGGATGCCCGCGTTGTTCACGAGCACGTCGAGGCTCGAGAAGCGCGCCCGGGTCGCCTCGACGAGCGCGCCGGGCCCGTCGGGCTGCATCAGGTCGGCCCCGTCGTAGGCGACCTCGACGCCGTGGCGCGCGGCGAGGTCGTGGGCCAGCCGGTCGATCGCCTCGGCGTCGCCGAAGCCGTTGAGCATGATGTTGGCCCCCTCGGCGGCGAGGGCGTTGGCGACGCCGAGCCCGATGCCGCTGGTCGATCCGGTCACGAGGGCGGTCTTTGCGTGCAGTGTCATGGTTCCTCCAGTGGGACGGTGGTCGGGGTCGCGCTCGACGCGTCAAAGCGCCGCGCGGCGTCTGCCAGCCGGCGCCGGACGACAACGCCGGCGACGCCGCCCGGTACGAAGATCACGAAGAGCACGAAGATCGCGCCGAGCAGGAACTGGGGCTGGGAGAGGGGGACCCGCAGGAACGCGGGCAGCGAGGCGAAGGAGGGCTGGGCCGCGACCTTGAGCAGGTACTGCTGGAGATAGACGTAGACGATGGCGCCGGTGACCGCCCCCCACCGGGTCCCGGCCCCGCCGAGCACCACCATGATCAGGATCGAGAGGGTGACGGTGACCGAGGCCACGGCGCTCGGCACGGCCGTGCCGATGAGCAGGATGTAGGCGACGCCGCCGCCGGTCGCCACCAGCGACGAGAGGGTGTAGGCCGCGAGCTTGTAGCGGAACGGGTGCACGCCGAGCACCTCGAGGCGCCGTTCGTTCTCGCGGATGGCGACAAAGACGTGGCCCGTGGCCGACTCGGTGACGAGCCACACCACGGCGTAGGCGACGACGAGGAAGCCGAGCGCGATCCAGTAGAGGTTGCGGGTGTTCGAGACCGCCCCGGACATGAAGGCGGGCAGCCTCGCCGAGTAGAGGGCGAGCCCGGTGTCCCCGCCGGTCAGGCCGTGCGGGTTGTCTTCGATCAAGTAGTAGAAGGCCTGGGCGAAGGCGAGGGTGACCATCGTGAAGGCGATGCCGCTCACGCGAAGCGCGATGGCCCCGAGCACGACGGCGAGCACGAGTGACGTCGCGAAGGTCGCGAGCAGCGCGGGCACGAGGGGCCAGTTCCAGTGGGTGAGCGTGATGTCAAAGACGTACACGCCCGTCGCGAAGTACATCACCGGCCCGAGCGAGAGCAGCCCGGTGTAGCCGAAGATGACGTCGTAGCCGAGCGCCACGCCCGCGAAGATGAAGCAGAGCGCGAGGACCGTGAGGGTGCCCGTCGAGTTGACGACGTTGACCGTGCTCGGCAGGACCCAGGGCAGGTGCAGGCCGATGTAGGGGATCAGGGCGGCGAGCACCACGAGTCCCAGGGCGATCGCGCCGCGGCGCACGGGGCCGTTCACAGCGTGCTCCCGAAGAGTCCGCGCGGGCGCCACTCGAGCACGAGGGCGAGCAGCAGCACGACTGACAGGTTGCCGATCTCGGCCATCCCGGGGTGGCTGCCGAGATAGAAGTTGGCGTAGTCCTGGACGAGCCCGACGACGAGCGCCGCCACGGCCGAGCCGCGGATCGAGCCGAGGCCTCCGATGACGACCACGATGAAGGCGAAGATGAGCAGGCTGTCGCCCTGGGTGGGCGAGATGAGGTCGCCGCTGAAGACGACGGCGTAGAGCAGGCCGGCGAGGCCCGCCATCGCCCCGCCGATCACGAAGACGAGGGTGAAGGCGCGCCCGACGTTGATGCCCAGGGCGCTCACCATGTCGCGGTTCTCGACCCCGGCGCGGATGGTGATGCCGTAGCGGGTCCTGCGCAGGAAGAGCTCGAGCGAGACCAGGACGACCACGCCCGCGATGAGGGCCACGAAGTCGCTGTTGGGCAGGCTGAGCCCGCCCACGTGGCTGGCCTCGATCAGCCAGAGCGGCACCGGGACCGACAGCGAGTTGCTGCCGAACCCGCCGAGCAGCAGACCCACGACCGCGAGGTCGAGTCCGATGGTCACGAGGATCTGGCCGATGGGCCGGCCGTAGAGCGGGCGGATGATGACGACTTCGGTCAGCCCGGCGGCGAGCGCGCCGCCGAGGACCGACGCGACGAGCGCGATCACGAAGAGCAGCGGCGCACCCCACGAGGCCGGCAGGTGCGTGGCCACGTCCCAGGCGACGTAGGCGCCGAGCGTCATGAAGAGCCCGTGGGCGAAGTTCAAGATGTCCATCAGCCCGTAGATGAGCGAGAGGCCCGAGGCGGCGAGGAAGTAGATGGCGCCGAGGGCGACCCCGCTAAAGGTGAGCGCGAGAAAGACGTTCATCGGACCCCCGTCACCCCGAGGAAGCGCCGGGCGAGCTCGGGGTCCTCGAGCTCGACGGCGTCGCCCGCGTGCACGACCTCGCCGTGGTCGAGCACGACGATGCGCTGAGCGAGGCGCCGCACGACCGCGAGGTTCTGCTCGACGAGCAGCACGGTGGCGAGGGTCGCCACGCGTTCGAGGGTGTCGGCGAGCTCGCTCACGAGTCGCGGCGCGAGCCCCTTGGAGGGCTCGTCGACGAGCAGCAGGGGCCACCCGTTGAGCAGGGCCCGCGCGATCGAGACCATCTGCTGCTGGCCGCCCGAGAGCGTGCCGGCACGCTGGCGGGTGCGCTCGCGCAGCTCGGGGAAGATCGCGTAGACGTCGTCGTAGCGCGGCTCGTCGATCCGCTCGGCGAGGCGCAGGTTCTCGGCCACGGTGAGCCCGGCGAAGACGTCGCGGTCCTCGGGCACGTAGCCCACGCCGAGTCGCACGATGCGGTGCGTCGGCCAGCCGCGCACGTCGGTGCCGAGCACCGAGATCGCGCCCGTGCTCGGCACGAGGCCGAGCAGCGCGCGCAGCGTCGTCGTCTTGCCGACGCCGTTTCGCCCGAGCAGCGCGGTCACGCCGCCGACGGGCACCTCGATGGAGACACCCTGCAGGACGTGCGAGCCCGCGATGGTGACGTGCAGGTCCGTTATCGAGACGGCGCTCGTCATAGGGGCTGTCCCAGGTAGGCGCGCTGGACGTCGTCGTTGGCGACCACGCTCTGCGGGTCGCCGGTCGCGAGGACCCGGCCCGAGTCGAGCACGGTGATCGTGTCGGCGAGCCCGACGACCACGGCCATGTGGTGCTCGACCATTAAGACGGTCCGCCCCTCGCCGTGGAGCCGACCGATGAGCTCCATGAGTAGCGGCACGTCCTCGGTGTTGACCCCCGCCATGGGCTCGTCGAGCAGCAGGACACGCGCCCGCGCGGCGAGCAGGATGGCGAGCTCAAGCTTGCGCTTGTCACCGTGCGAGAGCGAGCCGGTCGGCCGCGCCGCGACCGACGACAGCCCGACGTCGTGGAGGGCCTCGAGGGCGACCTGGCTCGCCTCGTCAGACGGCCGTGGGCGTCGCCAGAAGCGGGCGCTGCCCCCGAGTCGCGCCTGGGCCGAGAGCCTCGCGTTCTCAAAGACGCTCAGCGCATCAAAGAGGCTCGAGGTCTGAAAGGTGCGACCGAGGCCCAGGGCCGCGCGGTCCGACGGCGCCACGCCCGCCACGTCGCGGCCCTCGAGGGTGATCGTTCCGGTACTCGGTGTGAGCAGTCCGCTCAAGAGGTTCAGCAGCGTCGTCTTGCCGGCGCCGTTGGGGCCGATGATCCCGAGGAAGCCCCCGGCCGGGACGTCGAGGTCGATGTCACTGAGGATGGTGGCCCCGCCGACGAAGAACCCCAGCCCCGACGCCCGAAGGGCGTGGGGCTGGGGTTCGACGACGGAGCTCATGGAATTGGTGTACTACTTAGCGGCCAAAGTGCGCCGAGACGGGCGGGGCGGTCTGTGCGGCGCTCAGCGTCGCGAGCGTCACGGGCTGGTAGACGCCGGTGACCGACGAGACCAGCTGGACCTGGAACATCGGCTGGAGCATCGCGTGGTCGGCCGCGCGGATCTGCTGCATCCCCTTGGGCGCCTGGAACTTCCAGCCCTCGAGGCCCTTGATCATCTTCATCACGTTGGTGCCCTGGCCGGTCTGGATCGCGCGAACGACCATCTGGGCCCAGACGAAGCCGTCGGCGCTGAAGAGGTCCGGGTACTGCTTGTACTGGCGCAGCATCCCCTTGATCAAGAAGGTGTTGACCGCGTTGTGCGGCGACTCCCAGTTGTAGAGCGAGAGGTAGTAGAACTTCAGCCCGGCCGTACCGTAGAACTGGTAGGTGCCGATGTTGGCGAGTCCCGTGACCACCTTGGAGCTGGCGAAGATGCCCTGCTGGTCGAGGGCCTGGGCCAACGGAGCCCCGGTCGCCCCGGCCCACGCCAAAAAGACGATGTCGGGGTGGTCGGCCTGGACCTGCAGCGCCGTCGGCGTGAAGTCCGTCGTCGTCAGCGGCACCAGCAGACTCTTGACGGTGTCCCCGAGCGAGCCGAAGGCCTGGGTCGCGTCAGTCACGTAGGACTGGCCGAAGGCGAAGTCCTGACCGAGCACGAGCACGGTCTTGCCCGTGCCGAGGGCCTTGATGTAGGACTTGGCCGTCTGGACGTCCTGGTAGGTCTGGCGACCCGAGCGGAACGTGTAGCGGTTGGCGCCGGTGATCTGGTCGGCCGCGGCCGCGCCGGAGATGTAGAGCACCTTGTTCTGCTGGGCGAGCGGGGCCAACTCGGTGGCGATGCTCGAGTCGACGGTGCCGCCGATGATCTTGTAGCCGGCGCCGACGTAGCTCTTGAAGTCGGCGGCCGCGGTGGTCGGGTTGTCGGCCGAGTCCTCGGTCGTCAACTGGATCCGGTGGCCGTCGACCTTGTTGGTGCCCTTGGTCGCGTATTGGAAGCCGAGCTTGACGCCCTGCAGCCACTCGGTCGCGTAGGCCGAGAAGATCCCTGTCTCCTCGGTCACGATGCCCACCTTGACCGGCGCGGCGTTCTTCGTCGCCGCCGACGATTGGACCGCACCCAGTGACACGCTCAGGGCCATGGTGGCCACCGCGAGCGGCACCGCGGTCATCCGTACGTTCCTTCTCATGAATCCCTCCCAGACATCACGCCTCCCCACGACGCGCGTGAACCTGAGTTAAGCAGAGCGCGTCATAAATGTCAAGTGAATCATGTCTCATAAAATGAGGTATGTTGTGCCAGGGCCGGCGCGCAGTCGGTTCGTCGGGAGGGGTGGTGATGAAGGAACTCGAGATTCAACGAGAACCCCACGAGGTCGGACTCGATGCCACCCACCTGGACCGGATCAGTGCCCACCTCGGTCGCTACGTCGACCAAGGGCACTTCACCGGCTGGCTGATGACCGTGGCGCGCGGAGGCTCGCTGACCTGGGTCGGGCGCGGCGGGTACCGCGATCGCGAGCGCTCGCTCGCGGTGACCGACGACACCATCTGGCGGCTCTACTCGATGACCAAGCCGATCACGGCGGTCGCGGCGATGATGCTCTACGAAGAGGGCCACTTCGATCTGAACGACCCCGTCGGGCGGTGGATCGACGAGCTGCGCGCGCCGCGGGTCTACGTGAGCGGTCCGGCGAGTGCGCCCGCGACCGTCGCGGCGATCGAGCCGGTGCGGGTCCACCACCTCTTCACCCACACGAGCGGTCTCACCTACGGCTTCCAGCGTCTGACGCCGGTGGACGAGCTCTACCGGTCGATGGGCTACGACCTCGCCTACCCCGAGGACGTCGCGCTGGCTGACGCGGTGCACGACTGGTGCTCGGCGCCGCTGCTCTTTCAGCCCGGCAGCGCGTGGAACTACTCGGTCGCCACCGACGTCCTCGGCCGCCTCGTCGAGATCTGGAGTGGCGAGTCCCTCGACGAGTTCGTGGCGCGACGGATCCTCGGGCCGCTCGGGATGCACGACACCGACTGGTACTGCCCCGAGGAGAAGCTCGACCGGCTCGCCCAGCTCTACGCCTACGCCGACGGCGCGGCCGTGACCGTGCCCGAACTCGCCGACGCGGCCACGCGAAAGCCCCGGCTGCTCGCGGGCGGCGGCGGGCTGCTCTCGACGGCGCACGACTACCAGCGCTTCATGTCGATGCTGCTCGGCGCGGGCGAGCTCGACGGGGTGCGACTGCTGTCGAGCCGGACCATCGAGCTCATGACCCAGAACCACTTGCCCGACGGGCGCGACCTGTTCAGCTTCGCGCGCGACTCCTTCAGCGAGGTCGGCCAGACCGGGGTGGGCTTCGGGCTCGGCCTGTCGGTCGTCGTCGACCAGGCGCGCAACAAGAGCCTGACCTCACCGGGCGCGGTCGCCTGGGGCGGGGCCGCGTCGACCTACTTCTGGGTGGACCCGTCCGAGGAGCTCACCGTCGGGTTCTACACTCAACTTCTGCCGAGTTGGATCTACCCGGTTCGCCGCGAGATCCAGCAGCTGGTCTACGCATCGCTGGTGGACTGAGGCGGATCTTCCGTTGTTGATGGTGTCAAAGGAGGAGATGATGGACAAGCTCGTCAGGTCGGCCGCGCTCGCGGTGGCCGACATTCCCGACGGGGCCTCGATCGCGGTCGGCGGCTTCGGCCTGTGCGGGATCCCGACCACGCTGATCAACGCGCTCTTCGAGCTCGGCAGCACCGACCTGGTGACGGTCTCGAACAACTGCGGCGTCGACGCCGCGGGACTGGGCGTGCTGCTCGGGGCCAAGCGCATCGCGCGCACGACCGGCTCGTACGTCGGCGAGAACAAGGAGTTCGAGCGCCAGTTCCTCAGCGGCGAGCTCGAAGTCGAGCTCGTGCCCCAGGGCACTCTCGCCGAGCGACTGCGCGCGGGCGGCGCCGGCATCCCCGCCTTCTACACCCCGGCCGGCGTCGGCACCCAGGTCGCCGAGGGCGGCCTGCCGTGGCGCTACGACGGCGCGGGCGGCATCGCGATCGGCTCGCCCGCGAAGGAGGTCCGCGAGTTCGCCGGCACGGCCTACGTGCTCGAGCACGCGATCACGACCGACTTCGCGCTGGTGCACGCGCGCTACGGCGACGTGCACGGCAACCTCGTGTACCACGAGAGCGCGGCGAACTTCAACCCGCTCTGCGCGGCGGCGGGGCGCATCACCATCGCCGAAGTCGAGGAGGTGGTGGACCCGGGCGAACTCGACCCCGCCCGCGTGCACACCCCGGGGATCTTCGTCCAGCGCGTCGTGCACGCGCCCGGCGTCGAGAAGCTCATCGAGAAGAGGACGGTGCGATCATGAGGACCCGCGAGGAGTTGGCCGCGCGCGTGGCCAAGGAGCTGGTCGACGGCCAGTACGTCAACCTGGGGATCGGACTGCCGACCCTCGTGCCCAACTACGTCGAGGCGGGTGTGCACGTCGTGCTGCACGCCGAGAACGGCATCCTCGGGGTCGGCCCGTACCCGAGCGAGGACGCGGTCGACGCGGACCTCATCAACGCCGGCAAAGAGACCGTCACCGTGCTGCCCGGCGCGTCGTTCTTCGACTCGGCGGCGTCCTTCGCGATGATCCGCGGCGGGCACGTCGACGTCGCGGTGCTCGGCGCCATGCAGGTATCGGCGCACGGCGACCTCGCCAACTGGATGATCCCCGGCAAGATGGTCAAGGGCATGGGCGGGGCGATGGACCTCGTACACGGGGCCAAGCGCGTCATCGTGATGATGGAGCACGCGGCCAAGGACGGCGCCTTCAAGATCGTCAACGAGTGCACGTTGCCGCTCACCGGTCGCACGTGCGTCCAGCGGATCATCACCGATCTGTGCGTGATCGACGTCGAGCCCGACGGCCTGGTGCTGCGCGAGCTCGCCCCCGGGGTCACCGTGGACGAGGTGCGCGCCGCGACCGAGCCCGAGCTGCGCGTCGCCCTCGACTGAGGCTCGGCTCCGCACGAGGAACGTTCAGTAGTGTTCTGCTCGTGACCATCCCGGGCGACTCGCCAGCGACGCGCAGGGCCAGCCGTGGCTGAGCGGCGCCGCGCGCCCGCCGGGGCCCTCGGCCCGCCGGACGGTCCGGTCAAGGCCGACGCGCGGCCGGTCCGTGGCACGCCCAAGCGGAAGGGCCAGCGCACCCGCCAGTCGCTGCTCGAGGCGGCCGAGGAGGTCTTCGGGGCCGTCGGGTACCACGACGCGTCGATTGTGAAGATCACCGAGCTCGCCGGGGTCGCCCAGGGCACCTTCTACCTGTACTTCTCGGGCAAGCAGGAGATCTTCGACGAGGTCGTCGCCGACCTGAACCAGCGGGTGCGCCACGCGATGTCCGAGGCGGCCCGCGGCGCGACGACCCGCCTCGAGGCCGAGCGGCTGGGCTTCGCGGGGTTCTTCCGGTTCACGGCCGAGCACCCCGCGCTCTACCGGGTGATCCGCCAGGCGGAGTTCGTCTCGCCCCAGGCGCTGCGCAACCACTACGAGACCATCATCGAGAACTACATCCCGTTCCTCAGCGACGCCATGGACAGCGGCGAGATCGCGGCGGGGGACCCGATGGTGCTGGCGTGGTCGCTGATCGCCGTCGGCGAGGCGATCGGCATGCGCTGGATCCTCTGGAACGAGGCGCACGAGGTCCCGCCCGAGGTCTTCCACGAGATGGTCACCATCATCGCGCGCATGCTGGGCGGCCACGCGATCGACGCCGTCGAGAGCGAGGCCGAACAGGTCGGTGCCGAGCGTGGCGACTGAGCCCGAGACGGTACGCGGGCCCGGCGCGGCCCGGCGCGGGCGCCTCGCCCACGGGCTGACGCGATGACGACGAACCTCGACGACGCCCGGCTCGTCGGCCAGTGGCCCGCCGCGGGCGGCGCACGCGACCCCGAGCGCGTCGCCATCGTGTTCGATGGGCGCGCGATCACCTACCGCGAGCTCGAGGACCGATCGACGCGCCTCGCCCTCGCGCTGCGCGCGCGCGGTCTCGCGCCGGGCGCGCGCGTGGCGACGGTCACCGAGAACCACCCCGAGCACGTGGTGCTGCTGTTCGCCTGCGCGAAGGCCGGCCTGATCCTCGCGCCGCTCAACTGGCGTCTCGCGCCCGAGGAGCTGCGCCACCAGGTCGAGCTCTTCGACCCCGCCCTGCTCGTCGTGTCGGCGACGCAGTGGTCGCGCGTGGCGCGCGACCCGTCGATAACCGCGACGCCGATGCTGCACCTCGAGTCGCTCGGCGAGCTCGAGGCGACGAACGACTCGAGCGAGCTCGCGCCCGTGCACGAGGACGACCCCCTGTTGCTGATCGCGACGTCGGGCACGACGGGCACGCCCAAGGGCGCACTGCTCACCCACGCGAACTGCTACTGGACGAATCGGTCGCTCGAGGCGGCGGTACCGATGAGCGCCGCCGACGTCGTCTTGCAGGTGCTCCCGCAGTACCACGTCGGCGGGTGGAACGTGCAGCCGCTGCTCGGGTGGTGGCGCGGCGCGACCGTCGTGCTCGAGTCCGCCTTTGACGAGCGGCGCATCCTGCACGCCATCGAGGACCAGCGGGTGACGACGATGATGGGCGTGCCGACCACGTATCTCATGCTCGCCCAACACCCTGACTTCGACGACGCCGATCTGACGAGCCTGCGCACGATCATCGTCGGCGGCGCCGCGATGGCCTACACGCTGGTCGAGCGGTGGCGGGCCAAGGGCGTGGCCGTCGTCCAGGGGTACGGCCTCACCGAGGCGGCGCCCAACGTGTGCTGTCTCGCCGACGACGAGGCCACGTGCCGGCCCGGCTCGGTCGGCCAGCCCTACCGCTACGTCGAGGCCGCCATCCGCGACGTCCACTACCGCGCGATCGAGGGCGCCGGGCGCGGTGAGCTGTGGGTGCGCGGCCCGAACGTCTTTGCCGGCTACTGGCGCAACGAGGCGGCGACGGCCGCGGTGAAGGTCGACGGCTGGCTCGACACCGGCGACGTCGCCGAGCGCGACTGCGACGGCTACTACCGCATCGTCGGGCGCACGAAGGAGATGTTCGTCTCGGGCGGCGAGAACGTCTTTCCCGTCGAGGTGGAGCGTGTCCTCACGGCGTTCCCCGACGTGGCCGAGGCGGCGGTCGTGGGCGTGAGCGACCCGACGTGGGGCGAAACGGGCGCGGCCTTCGTCGTGGCCCGGCGCGGTACGAGCGTCGACGTCGACGAACTGGTCGCGCACTGTCGAACCTACTTGGCCGCCTTCAAGATTCCCCGGACCATCGAAGTCGTCGACCAACTGCCCCAGACGCACATCGGCAAAGTGAACAAGGCCGCGCTGCGGTTGCGCGCGGGCGGCGGCTGCTAGAAGCGTCGAACACGGTGGCTGGTGTTGTGCGTTCGCCGTGATCGACGTGACACCGTTGCCCTACGGTGCGACACGAGCGTGCCCGCGGCGAGTTTGAAAACAAATCACCAAATGCTGTCGTAGGCTGGAAGCGCAGTCGAAGGGGCACGATGGCCAGAGTTGAACGAAATAATTCAGCGACGAAGACACACATCCTGAATTCAACGATCGAACTACTCGTCTCGCGCTCGAGTGCCGAGATACGAATCGTCGACATCGCCAAGCACGCCAACGTCGGCATCCCGACGATCTACTACCACTACTCCTCGCGCGAGGTGCTCATCTCCGAGGCCCAGGTCGAGAACTTCCGGCGGCTGATGGCCAACCGCAATCCCTTCCTCGAGGTGTGGCGCGAGGCGCTCGACAGCGGCGATCACGAACGCTTCGTCGAGTCCTTCCACGCCTATCACCTCTCGATCGCGTCGGACGACCTGATCGAGCCGATGTGGGAGATGGTGCGGGTCCTCGCCGACATCCGAACCGACCGCGACGCACGACGCCGATTCGTCGAGATCCACGACGCCGCGCTCGAGGAGCGTCTCGCGATCATGGTCGACGCGCAGCGACTCGGGTGGCTGGACCCCGAGCTCGACGCCCGCGCCTTCGTCGCGCACTCGGGCACCGCCATCCTGGGGCGGATCCTGCTCGAGGGATCCGAGCACTTCGCGATCGCGCCCGAAGCGGTGCACCAGCTGATGTGGACCGTGATCGGACCGAAGGGCGACGGGGCGGCGCACTGAGCCGCGAGGTCGAGAGCGTGGTCGGCCGGCTGCGCCGGCACTCGAGCCAGTCGGTGCT
>JAKAPH010000027.1 GCA_021807265.1 Actinomycetes bacterium
ACCTCGCTCGGTGAGCTCGTCGATGGCCTCGCGCACCGCGAGGTCACAGCTGCCCAGGGTGATGATGCCGATGTGGGCACCGGGCCGGTTGATCACGACGGGCGCGGGCACGTGGGCCGCGGCCGAGGCGTGCTTGAGCTTCAGACGGTCGACGACCTCCTGGTACTCGTCGGGGTTCTCGGTGTAGCGGCCGAACATGTCGTGGCCCGAGCCGCGGATGAAGTAGGCACCCTTGGAGTCCGAGCCCGGCACGGTGCGCGCGGCCACGTGCTCGGCGTCGGCGTTGGCGTAGCGGTAGAACTCCTTCATCCCCGCGAGGTCCTCGTCGGTGAGGATGCGACCGCGGTCGGGCACGAACGAGTCGTCCCAGGTGAACTTGGGCACCACCCAGTCGTTCATGCCGATGTCGAGGTCGAGCAGCATGAACACCGGCGTCTGGAACCGCTCGGCCAGGTCGAAGGAGGTGACGGCGAACTCGAAGCACTCGGCCGGGTTGGCCGGGAAGGTGAGGATGTGTTTGGTGTCGCCGTGGCTCGCGTAGGCGCACAGCATGATGTCGGCCTGCTGGGTGCGCGTCGGCATGCCCGTCGAGGGGCCGGTGCGCTGGACGTCGACGATGACCGCGGGGATCTCGGTGTAGTACGCGAGGCCGAGCAGCTCGTTCATGAGCGAGATCCCCGGGCCCGAGGTGGAGGTGAAGGAGCGCGCCCCGCTCCAGCCGGCGCCGAGCACCATACCGATCGCGGCGATCTCGTCCTCGGCCTGGAGGATGATGTAGTTGTTCTTCACCGTAGGCGCGTCGCCCTCGTGCTCGCCGGGGATGACCTCGCGGCGGTAGGTCGCACAGAGCCGCGTGAAGTTGTCCATCACCGCCGTCGCCGGGGTGATCGGGTACCAGCCGGCGACCGTGGCCCCGGCGTAGAGGGCGCCGAGCGCGGTCGCGGTGTTGCCGTCGATCAGGATCGAGTCCTTGGTCGCGTCCATCGCCTCGACGCGGAAGGGCAGCGGGCAGTCGAAGGTCGCCATCGCGAAGTCATAACCCAGCTGCAGGGCGCGCTGGTTGGACTCGCGCAGCGCCTCGTTGCGCGCGAAGGTCTCGGCGAGCAACGAGCGCACGAGCTCGACGTCGATGCCGAGCAGCGCCACGATCGCCCCCGCGTAGGCGATGTTCTTCATCAGGATCCGCTCACGGGGCTTCTTGAAGTTCTCGAGGCACATGCGCGCGAGCGGCACCCCGAGGAAGGTGACGTCGTCACGCACCAGGTCGTCGTCGAGCGGCCAGGAGGAGTCGAACAGCAGGTAGCCGCCCGAGCGCACCGCGGCGATGTCCTCGGCGTAGGTCTGGGCGTTCATCGCGACCATGAGGTCGTACTCGAGGGCGCGCGCCGTGTGGCCGTCCTTGTTCACCCGGATCTCGTACCACGTGGGCAGGCCTTGGATGTTCGAGGGGAAGAGGTTCTTGCCCGACACGGGGATGCCCATGCGGAAGATCGCCTGCATCAAGAGGCTGTTGGCACTGGCCGAGCCGGTGCCGTTCACGTTGGCCAGCTTGACCGCGAAATCGTTGACTCGCACGGTGGGGGCCGCGTCGATGGTCATATCAGTTCCTTCCTTCGTTGGCGGTCGAGGCGACCGGGATGTGCAGCACGCTGGTGCCGGCGTGGGGCGAGAGCAGGGTGAACTCCTCCATGTCCCAGGCGGCGGTCGGGCAGCGCTCGGCGCACAGTCCGCAGTGCACGCAGACGTTCTCGTCCTTGACCATCACGCGCCCGGTCTGGGGCAGCGGTCCGGAGACGTAGAGCGTCTGCTCGAGGTTGGTCGACGGCGCCGACAGCCGCGTGCGCAGGTCGGCCTCGTCGCCGTTGCGGGTGATCGTGAGGCACTGGACCGGGCAGATGTCGACGCACGCGTCGCACTCGATGCAGGCCGACGCGGTGAAGCCGGTCTGGATGTCGCAGTTGAGGCAGCGCTGGGCCTCGCGGGCCGTCTGGGCGGCGCTGAAGCCGAGCTCGACCTCGAGGTTGAGCGAGCTGAATCGCTCGGTCAGATTGACGTGGGTCATCTGCTGGCGCGGCGAGGGGTTGTAGTCGTTGTGGTAGCGCCACTCGTTCATGCCCATCTTGGCGCTGACGAGGTTGAGGCCCTTGGCGGGCCGTTCGGTGAGCGGCGTGCCCGAGCAGTAGTTGTCGATCGAGATGGCCGCCTCGTGGCCGTGGGCGACCGCCCAGATGATGTTCTTGGGCCCCCACGCGGCGTCGCCACCGAAGAAGACGCCCGGGCGGCTGCACTGGAAGGTCACCTCGTCAACGACCGGCATGTCCCACTCGCCGAACTCGATGCCGAGGTCGCGCTCGATCCAGGGGAAGGCGTTCTCCTGGCCGATGGCGAGGATCACGTCGTCACAGGGCACCACCACCGTGTCGACCGTGGTCGAGTGGCGCGCGCCCTCGTCCCACTCGAGCACGTCGAACTCCATGCCCACGAGGCGCCCGTCTTCGATGACGAAGCGCTTGGGCGCGTGGTTGACGACGATCTCGACGCCCTCTTCCTCAGCGTCCTCGAGCTCCCAGGGCGAGGCCTTGAAGAACTCGCGCGGCCGGCGGGCCATGACCTTGATGTCCTCGCCGCCGACGCGCCGCGAGGTGCGACAGCAGTCCATGGCGGTGTTGCCGACGCCGATGATCAGGACGCGCTTGCCGATCGCCTCGACGTGGCCGAAGGCGACCGACTCGAGCCAGTCGATGCCGATGTGGATGTGCGACTCGAGCTCGTCGTGGCGACCGGGCAGGTCGAGCTCCTTGCCCCGGGGGGCGCCGACCCCGACGTAGACGGCGTCAAAGCCCTCGTCGAGCAGGCCGCGCAGGCTCGTTACGGGGGAGTTGTAGCGCACCTCGACGCCGCCGCGGTCGAGGATGACCCCGGTCTCCTCGTCGAGCACCTCGGCCGGCAGGCGGAAGTTGGGGATGTTCGAGCGCATGAGCCCGCCGGGCTGGTCGAACTTCTCAAAGACGGTGATCTCGTAGCCGAGCGGGGCGAGGTCGTTGGCGACGGTGAGCGACGAGGGGCCGGCACCGATCAGGGCGATGCGTTTGCCGTTCTTCTGCTCGGGGATCGGGGCGAGGCGGTCGGTGATATCACCCTTCAAGTCGGCGGTCACGCGCTTGAGTCGGCAGATCGCGACCGGGGTGCCGTCCACGCGGCCGCGCCGGCAGGCCGGCTCGCAGGGCCGGTCGCACGTGCGCCCGAGCACGCCGGGAAAGACGTTGGAGTCGCGGTTGAGGAGGTAGGCCTCGTCGAACTCGCCCTGGGAGATGAGGCGGATGTAGCCCGGCACATCGGTGTGGGCCGGACAGGCCCATTGGCAGTCCACCACGTGGTGGTAGTAATTCGGGTCCGTTACGTCCGTCGGTTCCACTCGGCCCTCCTTAGAAGTCACCCGAGACGGACCCGCGACCCGTTAAACGACGACGCAATGGCCAATCTCAGGAGTACTGTACTCGTCCGTATTCCATGCTCGTAGCGCGCGCACCGCCCGCGGGCCGGTTGAGTAGGGCCTTTAGTCACTCTCGGCGCACGACGCACGGGCGTAGGCGCGAGGCCGTTCTCGTAGACTTGCGAAAAGCGTTGAAGGGAAGCACGTGCGACGCACGAGAATCGTGGCCACATTGGGACCGGCGTCCGACTCGGACGCGGTCATCCTTGATCTCGCCGCGGCGGGTGTCGACGTATTCCGGCTCTCGATGGCCCACGGGGACATTCCCTCGGGCATCGAGCGGCTGCGCCGGGTGCGCGCACTCGCGCCCGACCTCGCGATCATGGTCGACATCCCCGGGCCCAAGATTCGCGCCGGCTCCTTCGGCACGGCGCCGGTGCAGCTGGAGACGGGCGACTCGGTCGAACTCGTGGAGGCGATGGGGGAGTCCTCGACCGCCGCGCGCATCGCCGTCGAGCGCAAGGACGTGCTCAGCCTGCTGCGCGCGGGCGACAAGATCCACATCGGCGACGGGGGCGTCTCGCTCGAGGTCGTCGCACCGGGTTCGACGGCCCGCGCCATCGTCAGCGCCGGCGGCAGCGTGACCGGCAAGCCGGGGCTCTCACTGCCGACGTCGATCCTGCACGACCGGCTGCCGACCGCCGAGGACCGCGCGCGCCTCGAGGCCCTGCGCGGCGAGGCCTTCGAGATCCTCGCGGTCTCCTTCGTCCGTTCGGCCTTTGACATCGTGTCCACGCGCACGGTGCTCTCGCGCGACGACGTCATGATCATGGCCAAGATCGAGACCGCCGAGGGCGTGACCAACCTCGACGAGATCATCGCGGTTTCGGACGCCATCATGGTCGCGCGCGGCGACCTGGGCGTGCGCATGCCCATCGAGGAAGTGCCCCACCTCCAGAAGGACATCGTGCGCCACGGCATCCGCTACGCGCGGCCCGTCGTCGTGGCGACCCAGATGCTCGAGTCGATGACCCACGCCCAGGTGCCCACGCGCGCCGAGGTGACCGACGTCGCCAACGCGGTGCTCGACGGCGCGAGCGCGGTCATGCTGAGCGGCGAGACGGCGATCGGCGATGACCCGGTCGGCACGGTCACCACGATGGACCGCATCGTGCGCCGCGCCGAGGAGTCCTTTGACTACGCGACCTGGGGCGGCTCGCTCGGGGTCCAGCAGATCGGGGCCGGCACGGAGTCGACGCGCATCACCGCCGCCATCACCGGGGCCGCCTGGCGCGCCGCCATGGAGGAGAAGGCCGTCGCGATCGTCGCCTGCACGCGCTCGGGCCTGACCGCGCGCGCGATCTCGCGCTTCCGTCCCCCGATGCCGATCGTGGCGATCACGCCCAGCGAGGCGACGGCCCGCCAGCTGCACGGGTCCTGGGGCGTCCAGGAGATCTACCTGTCGCCCGCGACCGACATCGACGACCTCTGCGACTTCGCGGTGACCCAGATGAAGCTCTCGGGCACCGCCAAGCCGGGCGACGCGGTCGTGGTGATGGCCGGCTCGGCGTCGGGCGGCGCCTCGATCACCGACACCGTTCGAATGGTGATGGTCTCCTAGCGCGACGCGATGAGTCCGGCGGCCTCGAGCGAGGCGATGACGAGCGCGCCCGCGTCGTGCGGGTTGAGCGCCGCGGCGTTCACGTGCACCTCGGGGCTGGTGGGACGCTCGTAGGGCGAGTCGATGCCCGTGAAGTTGCGCAGGTGCCCTTCGCGCGCCATGCGGTAGAGCCCCTTGGGGTCGCGCGACTCGGCCACGTCGAGGGGCACGTCGACGAAGACCTCGACGAACCGGCCCGGCTCGATCAGGTTGCGCGCCCGGCGTCGTCCCGCCTCGAAGGGCGAGATCGCCGCGACGAGCACGACGTGCCCGGCGTCCACGAGGATCCGTGTCACCTCGCCGATTCGCCGAATGCTCTCGTCACGCGCGTCGTCGTCGTAGCCGAGGTCCTGGTTGAGCCCCCGGCGCAGCGCGTCCCCGTCGAGGTTGTGCACCGGGACCTGGCGCTCGCGCAGCAGCTCCTCGACGACGCCGGCGAGGGTCGACTTGCCCGAGCCGGAGAGGCCCGTGAACCAGATGACAAAGGGCGTCGTGTCGGGGCGTGGGTCGGCTGGGTTCATAGGGCGTCGAAAGAGCGATGCTAGTACGCCCTCCGCATCGCTCGGCGCTCGTGCTCGATCCGGTGGCGACCCGTTGCCCCCGTCGGCGGGCGCCACGCGGGAAGCGCCGCGCGGCCGGTCAGCGCGGACGGAACCGGTCGATGTCCTCGGCGATCCGGCGGGTCGTCTCGGCGTCGAGTCCCGCCTGGTCGGCGAAGGTGGGCCAGGCGTCGATCGCCTCGTTGACCTGGGCGATGGTGGCAGCGATGGCGGGCACGCCGTGGCGATCGGCCATGATCCGAAAGTCCTCGAGCGTGATGTCGCTGAACTTGGCGTTGACGCTCATCTGGTGGGTCTGGGCCCACTCGGCGGGCCAGTAGGAGTGGGTCATGTCGTAGGCGGGGGCGAGGCGCCACTGGCCGTGCTCGGCGAGCAGGAAGGACGCGTTCTTGGTGTGGTCGTCGCGGTTGACGCCCGCCACGTTGAACAGGGCGCGGCGAAAGATCTCGCGAGCGGCGTCGGGACCGAGGCCCAACGCCTGGGCGGTGATGAAGTAGCTGTCGTAGGCGTGGGTGCGCGCGAGGCGGTAGTCCAGGTGCGCCAGTGCGCAGAGGGTCTGGACGTGGACGCGCTCGTTGCCGGCGCCCCGGTCGAAGCGCTTGGTCATGAAGTGCGCGCGCGGTCCCTCGGCGAGCAGGAGCGACTCGTGCATGTCGATGCCCGCGGCGCGGGCCATGAGGTAGTAGGCGTACTCCACCCGACCGTAGGGCCGCGAGTCGCCGAGCGGGTCCGTGGGTGACGCGGCGGGATCGCCGACGCCGTCGAGCTTGATGATCCACTGCTCGAAGCCGTCGGGCGCGTCGAACTGACCCGAGAGCATCTCGTAGGTGTCGGGATTGAAGGCGATGACGGCCTTGGCGCGGGCGCCGCCGGCGCTCGAGCCGACGGTGATGAGCTCGGCGAGCACGTCGTGGGCGTGGCCGTCGCGCAGCGTCCCGCCGAGTGTCGTCCGGGCCGCGGTGACGAGCCGGGCGACCTGGATCAGGCTCGGCTCACCGGTCTCGGGACCGGCCGGTGGGGCGAAGGTGAGCGCCCCCATGGCGCGCGCGCCCGCGTAGGCGAGCCGGTCGAGTGGCGTGATCTGATCGGTGGCGATGCCCTGGGCGTTCATCCAGGCGGTGACGAGGGCGTTGCCGAAGCGGTCGGGGAGGGCATCGGCGAGCATGGCCGGCAGGCCGTGAAAGGTGTCACGCGCCAGATCCGGGAACTGGTAGACCCCGGCCCGCCGGGGCATGTGCAGCGGGGCGAGCTCGGTGCCGCTCGCGAGCCAGTCCTCGTCGTACTCGAAGGCGTAGAACCCGGTGCTCGGGTCCAGGGCGACGGCGCCCACGCTTCGTCCCCAGACGGCGACCCCGAGCACGGTGGCGGGGACGTAGGTCACGACCCGGTCCCGCTGCGCCGAACCCGGCGCGGCCGCTCGCGGGCCGACGCCTGTCGTAGCGCCGCCATCGGGCTGAAGGTGGACTCGACGGGTGCCAGTGAGTCGAGCCACTCGCTTCGCCCGAGCGCGCGAACGATTTGCACCACGGTAGTCAGGCTCGAGCCGCGGGCGTGCTCGAGGTTCTTCAGCGCGCTCAGGGACACGTTGGCCCGATCGGCCAACTCGCGCTGGGAGAGACCGCGGCTGTGACGAAGGCGCTGAATCGAACTACCGAACGCGACCTCCAACTCATCGGTGGTCTTCGTAGGTTGCATTTCCACCCTTTACGTCCAACTGCCCCGTGTAATGGTTCTAATTATACCTCGTACTGTCACGAGTTCAGCCGTTAGTATCGAAAAGAGATGTAATGCTACCCTTTCGGTCAGCGTTGGTACCGCCGAGTCCGCCGCCGGTTGCGGCGCTCGACGGCGAGCAGGCAGGTGTTGCGCGGTGGGCGGCTTCGGTCGCTCGTCTAGGGCGTGGCGGGACCGCGCCCGAAGGCCCGGGCAAGGCGGATCGCCCGGGTCGCCTCGAGCTCGCGCACCGCGGCGATGGCGGCGCTGACTTCGCCGCGCAGTTCGTCGGCCTGGGCGCGCAAGGCCGCGTTGTCGGTGAGCATCGCCGCCACCGTGGCGTCGCGCTCGGCGAGGGCCGCCTCGTAGTGCTGAACGAAGACGCGGCGCTCGTTGAGCAGCGGCTCCTCCCACCAGCCCGGGGCGGGCGCGGTGGCGTGGAACTCGTCGTGGCGACCGTCGAGCGAGCCGAGGTACGCGGCCAGCTCGGAGATCGAGGCCGGGGGGTCGGCGAGGACCGGGTCCGCGCCGGGGTGGGTGTCGCGGCGCAGGTCGGGCCGCACGCGCTGGGCGCCCGGGTCGGTGTCGGTGTCGTCGAGCTCGCCCCAGGCGTTCAGGCTTCGAGCGATGTCGGCGACGACCTCGCCGGGCCGATCCACGAGATCGCGGTAGTGGCACACGTGCACCGGGAGCCCGTCGAGGTCGTTGAGCAGTGCCCGGTTGTAGGCGGCCCACAGGCCGAGTCCGGTGAGCGGGGCCATCCCGTCGCGCAGGGCGAGGGACCACGCGACTTCGGCGGGGTCGCGCACGATCATCACCACGGCCACGCGGTCGAGCAGGACCTGACGCCACATCGGCATCAGGAGCGACATGCGCGGATCCTTCAAGACGAAGTGCGACCCGGCGAAGGACCGGTCGAAGGTCTCGCGGGCCTCGGCGGCGAACTGGCGGGCTTGGACCTCGTTGGCCCAGCCCGCGGCGAGCAGCGGGGGGATGTCCCAGCGGCCGCCGAAGGCGGCGAGGATGCGTTCGTCCAGCTCGGCGACCGACTGGACTTCGAAGTAGCCGTCGGGGTTGCCGATGTCGCCGCGCATCAAGCCCTCGCGCAAGCCGACGTCGAGCCCGAGGGCGTCAAGGACGCTCGCGAGCGCGGACGTGCCGGACCGATGCATACCCAAAACGAGGATTCCCACGGAAGTAAACTAGTCGCCCCGTCACGCCCGATCCCGGTCGCTGGACGGTGTTGACGGGGCTGCGCTCAGGCACGCCGTCGCCCCGCGCGCGAACGCCGGCGGCCCGCGACACGGTGAGGAATGCGACCAGCGCCACCGCCGTCACCGCGGGCGATCTGGCCGTCTCGGCGCCGCCACTGCCCACGACCAAGCGCGAGGTGCTCGATCGTCACCAGACGGCTGAGGCACTGTTCCTGTACGGCTCACCGATTCCCGCGGGCGTTCGTGGCTGTCACCGCGCGACAGCGACGGGCCTGCTGGTCCAGGACTACGCCATGCCCGGTCCCGCCGTCGGGACGTTCGTTGCGCGACGAATTCCGAGCGTCTGTTTCCCGGTGCCCGGCAGCGTCGGGGCGACCTTTGTCAATACGGGTGTGGCGTGGGCGACTGCGCCCTCGCCTCGTTCCGGGGGCGTTCGGGTGCTCTACGTGCTGCTATGGGTTCTGCTCGCCATTGGCGTTATCCGCGCCGTGCTCGCGCCCGCTCGCTACCTCGCTCGTCGAAAAGCATCGCGCGAGCGCGCGGACGGGCGAAGCGACCGGTGACCTGGCGCCCTAGCGAGGCGCCTGCCGTACGGCCCCGCCAGCGGGGGTCGGGCGCCGATTGACCCAATCGGTCCCAGCATCGAGGGTGCAGCAGCGTCGAACGGGGAACGTTGTCGCCTGCGCCAGCCCTACTCGTGACTGCCAGTTGGTGTTGCCGGCGAGATTCGAACTCGCAAGTCTCCACCTTCGGAGGGTGGCATGTTATCCAATTACACCACGGCAACTCGCTTGACCAGCCTACCGGACCGCGGCCGGGGCTAACCGCCGACGCGGCCGGGGCGACGTACCGCGCGCACGTGCGGACTCGAACCGTCCCTGTCTGGGGCTTCACTAATGTTCGCCTATGGCCGAGCCGATCGACGTGTCACTCCTGCCCGACGGGGCGACGCTGACCGATGACGACGTGCTACTCAGTGGCGTCTCGATGCGCGCGCTGGCCGAGACCCACGGCACGCCCCTCTTCGTCTACGACGAGGCGACGCTGCGGGCGCGCTGTGCCGAGGCGGCGGGCGCCTTTGACGACGGGGTCGCCTTCGCGTCCAAGTCCTTCCTGTGCGGGGCGATGGCCCAGGTCGCCGTGGAGGAAGGGCTGTGCCTGGACGTGGCGACCGGCGGGGAGCTCGACCTCGCGCTGCGCGCCGGGGTCCCGGCGTCACGGATCATCATGCACGGCAACAACAAGTCCGCGAGCGAGCTCGCCACGGCGATCGAAGTCGGCGTGCACCGGGTGGTGGTGGACAACTTCGACGAGATCGAACGCATCGGCGCGCTCGTTCGCGCCGGGGCGCGCCTCGACTGTCTCGTGCGCATCACGCCCGGGGTCGAGGCGCACACCCACGAGTTCATCCGGACCGGCCAGGAGGACTCCAAGTTCGGCTTCTCGGTCGCGGCCGGGGACGCCCGGCGCGCCATCGAGTCGCTCGCGGCGCTGCGCGGGGTGCGCGTGCACGGCGTGCACAGTCACATCGGCTCACAGATCCTCGAGCTCGACGGCTTTCGCGAGACCATGTCGATCGTCGCCGACTTCACGCGCGACGACGACTTCGACGAGCTCTGCGTGGGCGGGGGCCTCGGCGTCGCCTACGTGGCCGGCGAGCGCGCGCCCTCGATCACCCAGTGGGCCCAGGGCCTCCGCGAGAGCGCGGCCGCCCACGGGATCGACGCCGGCGTTCGCCTGACCGCCGAGCCCGGCCGGGCCATCGTCGCCCAGGCGGCGCTGACGCTCTACCGGGCCGGCACGCGCAAGCACGTGGTGCAGCGCACCTACCTCGCGGTGGACGGCGGGATGAGCGACAACCCGCGCCCGGTGCTCTACGGCTCGGGCTACGAGGCCTTCGACGTCGCCCGACCCCTCGAGCCGCGCCCCCAGGCCGTGCGCCTCGTCGGCAAGCACTGCGAGAGCGGCGACGTGATCATCGACGAGGCCTGGCTGCCCGAGTCGACCGGCAGCGGCGACCTCGTCGCCACGCCGGTGACCGGTGCCTACGGCTACGCGATGGCGTCGAACTACAACCGCGTGCCCCGACCAGCGGTGGTCTTCGTGCGCGACGGCGCGGCGCGGGTGGTGCTGCGCCGCGAGACCTTCGACGACCTCGTGCGCCTCGAGGCGTAACGGGGCCCTTGCGCGCACGGGTTAGCCTGTACCGATGACCACCCCGGTGATCCGAGTCGGCGTCATTGGCGCCGGCTTTGTCGGTTCAGCCTTCATCGGACTGCTGCTCGACGACCAGCGCCGCGACGCGCTGGTGGACGCCGCCACGGCCTCGCTCGAGCTCGTCGCGGTCGCGGTGCGCGACCTCGACAAGGACCACCCGGGCATCCCCAGGGCACTCTTGACTAACGACGCCGCGGGGCTCGCCGCGTCGGGCGACATCGACATCCTGGTGGAGGTGGCCGGCGGCCTCGAGCCCACCCGCAGCTACATCGAGTCGGCGCTCAGCCACGGCGTCTCGGTCGTGACGGCCAACAAGGCCCTGATGGCCGCACGCGGCACCGCGCTCGCCCGACTCGGCCACGAGCACGGCGCCGACCTCTTCTACGAAGGGGCCGTGGGCGGTGCGGTGCCCATCTTGCGCGCGCTTCGCACGTCGCTCGCGGGCGAGCGCATCGAGCGCGTGATGGGCATCGTGAACGGCACGACCAACTTCATCCTCTCGCGGATGACCGCCGAGGGTTCGGACTACCTGACCGCTCTGGGCGAGGCCCAGGGTCGCGGTTACGCCGAGGGCGACCCCACGGCCGACGTCGAGGGCTTCGACGCGGCCGCCAAGGTGCTCATCCTGGCCTCGCTCGCCTTTGGCACCGAGCTGCGCGACGAGCGCATCTCGCGCGAGGGCATCACGGGGATCCGGGCCGTGGACATCGAGTTCGCCAAGCGCGCGGGCTACGTCATCAAGCTGCTCGCCGTGGCCGAGCGGGTGGGTGAGCACGGCCTCTCGCGGCGCGTGCACCCCGCGATGGTGCCCGCCGATCACCCGCTCGCGGCGGTGCACGGGCCGATGAACGCGGTCTTCGTCGAGGGTGCAGTCAGCGGCCCGCTGATGTGGCTCGGCGAGGGCGCCGGCGGTGCGCCCACCGCGACCGCGGTCCTCGGTGACGTGCTCGACGCGGCGCGCAACCGGGTGAGCGGCCGCCACGACGTGCCCTTCCTGGTCGACGACACCCTCGAGCGGGTGCCGGCCGGCGACCTGCCGAGCGTCTTTTACATCTCGCTCGACGTCGCCGACGAGCCCGGCGTGCTCGCCAGCGTCGCGAGCGTCTTTGGCCGCCACCAGGTCTCGATCCGGTCGATGGAGCAGTTCGGGGTGGGCAACGAGGCCCGGCTCTCGTTCCTCACCCACCACGCGCTCGCGCGCGACGTGGAGGCGACGGTCGTGGACCTGGCGGCGATCGAGTCGGTGGACTCGATCGGGGCCTGCATTCGAGTGATTGACGGAGGAAACGCGTGACCGGCTGGAACGGACTGCTGAACGAGTACGCCCAATGGTTCAACCTGGACGGGGTCGACGAGGTCGTCACCCTCCAGGAGGGCAACACGCCCCTGATCCGCGCCGACCGGCTCTCCGAGCGTCTGTCGGCGAACGTCTACTTGAAGTTCGAGGGACTCAACCCCTCGGGCTCGTTCAAGGACCGCGGCATGACCATGGCGATCACCAAGGCCAAGGCCAACGGCGCCACGAGCGTGATCTGCGGCTCCACGGGCAACACCTCGGCCGCGGCCGCCGCGTACGCGGCCAAGGCCGGCATGGACTGCGTCGTGCTCGTGCCCGAGGGCAAGATCGCGATGGGCAAGCTCGCCCAGGCCTTGGTCTACGGCGCCACGATCCTGCAGATCCGTGGCAACTTCGACCAGGCCCTCGACCTCGCGCGCGAGTTGACCCAGCACATCCCCATCACGATCGTGAACTCGATCAACCCCGACCGCATCGAGGGCCAGAAGACCGGCGCCTTCGAGATCGTCGACGTGCTCGGCGCGGCGCCGGACATCTTGTCGATCCCGGTGGGCAACGCGGGCAACATCACCGCCTACTGGCGCGGGTTCACCCAGTACCACGAGGCCGGACGGATCGAGGGCCTGCCGCGGATGTGGGGCTTCCAGGCCGCCGGTGCGGCCCCGATCGTGCTCGGGCACCCCGTCGAGCACCCCGAGACCATCGCCACGGCGATCCGCATCGGCAACCCGGCGAGCTGGGTGCCCGCCCTCGAGGTGATCCACGAGTCCCTCGGGGACATCCGCGCGGTGACCGACGACGAGATCCTCGACGCGTACCACTACGTGGCGCGACACGAGTCGATCTTCTGCGAGCCGGCCTCGGCGGCCTCGGTGGCGGGGCTCCTCAAGTTCGGCGTGCCCGAGGGCGCGACGGTCGTGTGCGTGCTGACCGGCAACGGCCTGAAGGACCCCGACACGGCGCTGCGCACCGAGACGAACCCGCCGGTCGTGGACGCCACCATCAACGCCCTGCTCGGCGCGCTGTCCTAGATTGGGGCCGTTCCCCCGGTGATGTCGGGGTGGCGGGTTCGTCGGCTACACTGAAAGAGTCGTCCGCGACCGGCCATATTCGCCGACGTGGGGAACTCTTTCCAGGATGACATTCTTCGTATTTTTCTTAGTCGGCCGTGTTGCTGCCGGCGAGAAAGGAACTTCATGGCTATGAAGCCCGCCCCCGATCGTTCGGATCTCGAGTCCAAATCTCGCGACGATCTCCAGACCATCGCCAAGGTGAAGGGCGTCGACCTCGGCGCCCGCGCCACCAAGGCCGCGATCATCGACGCGATCATGAAGAACGACGGCGAGTCCGCGGCGGCCCCGGCGCCCTCGCGCGCCGTGCGCTCGCGGCGTACCGTCGCGACCCCGGTCGACGACTTCGAGACCCTGCTCGGGGAGTTCGCCACCGACATCGCCCCGCCACGCAACGTGCGTGCCGAGACGCCCGCGGCCGCCGAGCCGGCGGTGTCGCCGGCACCGTCGCCCGCACCGGTGTCGAGCGAGACCGACGGCGCCGCACCGAGCGAGGCGAGCGCCCCGGCCCCGGCCGCGACGCGCCCCCCGCGCCAGGACCGCGGCGAGCGCACCGAGCGCACCGATCGGACCCGCGACTTCACCGGCGAGCCCAACACCCGCAACCGTCGCAACCGTCGCAACCGCAACGGCCGCGAGCGCTTCCCGACCGAGGTCATGCCCGGCGCCGACCAGCCCTACAACGGCGAACTACTCGACGTCGAGGGCCTGCTCGACCTGCGCGACGACGGCTACGGCTTCTTGCGCTCGCGCGGGTACCACCCCTCGCCCCAGGACGTCTACGTCTCGATCAACCAGGTCCGCCGCTACGGCCTGCGCAAGGGCGACACCGTGACCGGCGGCTACCGCCCGGCCGGGTCGAACGAGAAGTACCCGGCGCTGCTGCGCGTGGACACCGTCGCGGGCTTCGATCCCGAGGTCGCCAAGATGCGTCCGCGCTTCGAGGACCTCACCCCGCTCTTTCCCGACGAGAAGCTCAAGCTCGAGACCAACGTCGGCAAGACCGACCTCACCCCGCGCATCGTCGACCTGATCGCCCCGATCGGCAAGGGCCAGCGCGGCCTGATCGTCTCGCCGCCCAAGGCCGGCAAGACCACGGTCATGAAGCAGATCGCTCAGTCGATCGAGGCCAACAACCCCGAGGTGCATCTCATGGTGCTGCTGGTGGACGAGCGGCCCGAAGAGGTCACCGACATCCGCCGCAGCGTCCACGGCGAGGTCATCTCCTCTACCTTCGACCGCCCGGCCGACGAGCACACCCACGTGGCCGAGCTCGCCATCGAGCGTGCTAAGCGCCTCGTCGAGCAGGGTCGCGACGTCGTGATCATCCTCGACGGCATCACGCGCCTCGCGCGTGCCTACAACCTGGCCGCACCCGCCACGGGACGCATCATGTCCGGTGGTGTGGACTCCGGCGCGCTCTACCCGCCCAAGAAGTTCTTCGGCGCGGCGCGCAACATCGAAGAGGGCGGCTCGCTCACGATCCTCGCCTCGGCGCTCGTCGAGACCGGGTCCAAGATGGACGAGGTCATCTTCGAGGAGTTCAAGGGCACCGGCAACATGGAGCTGCGCCTCGACCGGCGCCTCGCCGAGCGCCGCCTCTACCCGGCGATCGACGTGAACGGCTCGTCGACGCGCCACGAGGAGCTGCTCTTCACCCGCGAGGCCCTGCCCCAGGTCTGGAAGCTGCGCCGGGTGCTCAACGGGCTCGCCGCCGACGGCCGTGACGCCGCCGGACTCGAGCTCCTGATCGACAAACTCAAGTCCACCCGCTCCAACGACGAGTTCCTGGCCGAAATCGGGCGGGGCCCGAGTCCGACCAGCTGAACTTCCGCTAAACTCTCCCTTCGCGCTAAGGAGTCACATGAAGACCGACATCCACCCCAACTACGTCGACTGCACCGTCACCTGCTCGTGCGGCAATAGCTTCACGACCCGCTCGACCAAGGCCGTGATGAGCGTCGAACTGTGCAACGCCTGCCACCCCTTCTTCACCGGCAAGCAGAAGCTCGTCGACACCGGTGGCCGCGTCGAGCGCTTCCAGCGCCGCTACGCCCAGAAGACCTCCAAGGCGCGCGCTCCGAAGGCCTAGGCCCTCGGACACCCGCCGTGCGCTCACTCGACGAGACCCTCGACGCCCTCGAGGCGGAGTTCCACACCGTCGAGACGGCACTGGCCGAACCCGACGTCGCCAAGGACCTCACGCGACTGCGTGACCTCTCGCGGCGCCACAAGGACCTCGCCGAGATCAACGCCGCCTGGGTCGCACTGCGCGGCGCGCGCGAGGACCTCGACACGGCGCGCGAGATGTTCAACGAGTCCGCCGGCGACGACCGCGAGCAGTGGCGCGACGAGGTGAACGGCGCCGAATCGCGCATCGCCGAGCTCGAGGCGACCCTCGAGACGCTCCTGCTGCCCCACGACCCCAACGAGGGCCGCAACGTGATCCTCGAGATCCGCGGCGCCGAGGGCGGGGAGGAGGCGAACCTCTTCGCGG
>JAKAPH010000133.1 GCA_021807265.1 Actinomycetes bacterium
CAAACGGGCCCCCTCGCGGACCGGGTCGCCTACGATCAGATCATCCAGGGATTGGCGGGCATGGCAGCGATTACTGGCGAGCCCGACGGCGGCCCGCTGCGAGTGGGCTTCCCGATCTGTGACACGCTGGGCGGCTACGCCGCCGCCATGGCGATTTCGGCGGCGCTGGTTCGCCGCGATCGCGACGGTAGTGGATCCTTCCTCGACGTCTCCATGCTCGAGACGGCCATGACCGCGATGGGCTGGGCGGTGTCCGAGCAGTTGATCTCGGGCCGAGAGGCTCGCCGTCACGGCAACCACAACGCGGCGTCGTCGCCGTCGGGCTCCTTTCGCACCGGCGATGGCCTGATCAACATCGCCGCCAACACCCAGGTCCAGTACGAGTCAGTCTGTCGAGTGGTAGGTCGCCTCGACCTGGTCACGGACCCGCGCTTCGCCACCAGGCTCGATCGCAAGGCCAACCGTGCCGCGCTCACCAGCGAGCTCGAGTCGGCGCTCGCGACGCGAAGCGCCGTGGAATGGGAGGCCGAACTCGCCAAGGTGAGCGTTCCCGCCGGCCAGGTGCTCAGCCTCGCCGAGGCGCTCGGTCAGGAGCAAATTCGAACGCGCGGACTCGTGCACGACGTCGAGCTCGGGTTGGCCGGTCGCCCGGTCGTACCGGTCGTGGGCGCCGGCGTGCACGTCGACGGGCAGAGCCTGGCACCACGTTCCGGCCCCCCGGCACTGGGACGCGACACCGACGCGGTGCTCGGTGAACTCGGCTACTCCCCGAGCGAGATCGAGGAGCTGCGTAATGAACATGCGATCTGAGTTCGAGTACGGCGCGCCGTGGGGTCCCGTGTCGGGGCTACCCCGCGTCGAGATCGTCGAAGAGGGCATGCGCGAAGGCATGCAGATCGAGAGTGCCGACATCGCCGTTGACGAGAAGCTGCGCCTGCTCGACGCGCTCTCGCGCACGGGACTGCGCACCATCGTCGTCGGCTCGTTCGTCAGCCCCGCGTGGACGCCCCAGATGGCCCACATCGACGAGCTCGTGTCGCGCTTCACACCCGTCGACGGCGTGACCTACACCGCCCTCGCGCTCAACGAGCGCGGACGCGAGCGGATGCGCCAGTACGCCGGTCGTCTCGTCGAGCCCGACGACGTGCCGCGAACCCTCGTGCACCTGTGTGACGTCTTCGTGCGGCGCAACACCAACCGATCCCAGCAGGCCGAGATCGACGAGTGGCCGTCGATCATCGCCGACGCGGTCGCGCGCGGCCAAACGCGCGCGGGGATCAGCATCAATGCCGCGTGGGGCTCGAACTGGCTGGGGCCCTTCGACCAGGCGACGCGCATGGACCTGCTCGCGCGCCAGCATGAGCTCTGGAGCGCCGCCGGCGTCGAGGTCGACCGCGTGTGGATCGGCGATCCCATGGGTTGGAACCTGCCGCACCACGTCGAGTCCCAGGTCCTCGCGATCCGCGAGCGGTGGCCGGCGATCACGCGCTTCCACCTGCACCTCCACGACGCTCGCGGCATGGCCCTGCTCTCGGCCTACGCGGCGCTGCGCGCCCTGGGACCCGAGTGCACCCTGGTGCTCGACAGCTCGATCGGCGGGATGGGTGGGTGCCCCTACGGCGGACACGGCCGCATGACGCGCATGATCGCGACCGAGGACCTGGTCGACTTCCTCGACGAGCTGGGCGTCGACACCGGCATCGACATCGACCGGCTGATCGAGGCGGCCGTGATCGCCGAAGAAGTCGTCGGCCACCAGCTCTGGGGTCACGTCGACAAGGCCGGACCGCGGCCGCGGCCGGGACGGCTCTACCCGATGGACCTGCCGTTCATCGAGACCGAGGCGCAGGCCCAACACTTCCGCCTCGGCCCACCGGTCTACGCCGACGCACGATCGCCGTGGAAGACGGCGATCACCTCGCCGGCCCGCGACGCCATCGACGTCGCACTCGAGCGCGGATCGGGGCCGAGCGAGAATCGAGAGCCCTAGTGGCGGCGCGGTCGCGAGCCGAGGGCGGCTACGACGACGACGCGGGAACGCCGATGACCGGTCTGGCGACGCGTGGGTCGGCCGACGGCGACGGCGACGACGGCCAGCTGAGCTCGGTCCGCTCGCTCGACCGGCCCTTCGTGATCCTGCGCGTCTTGCGCGAGCACCGCGGCCCGATGCGTCTGACCGAGATCGCGACCGCGGCCCAGCTGCACCTGGCCACGACCCAGCGCATCATGAACCTGCTGATCAAGTACGGCTACGCCGAGCGCGAGGGACTGGACTACCGCCTCGGGGTCGCCTCGCTGCTGAATGGCAACGCCTACCTCTTGACCAACGGTCTCGTGACCGCGGCCGAACCCGTCCTCATCGAACTCACCGCGTCGACGGCGCTCACGTCGTCACTCTCGATCCGCCACGAACTCAGCGCCGTGTTGCTGCTCCGCGTGCAGAGTACGCCGCCCCTGCGCTTCCAGCTGCCGATCGGCGAGCCGATGCCCCTCGTGGTCGGCGGCGCGCGGGTCCTCGCCGCCGCCCTCGACGAGGAGGACCTCGAGCGGCTGCTCGAGGGGGTCACGTCCATCCCGCTCGCGAGCGGCGTGGAGCTCGCCCGGTCGGAGTTCATCGAGGGACTCAAGCTCATCCGCGAACGCGGCTACGCCTTCGGCCAGGGCCAGCGCGAGGCGGGGGCGCTCTCGGTGGCCGTGCCGGTGCACGACCGCGAGCAACACACGGTGGCGGCGATCCAGCTCTCGTCGATGATCGAGGACATCCCCGTGGACATCGACTCGCTCGTCATCGAACTCAAGCGCGCGAGCGCGGCCATATCCCGGCGGTTGCCGTGATCGAGCACGTCGTGCGCTCCTACCGCAGTGCCGAGCCGCTCGAGCTCAGCGAGCAGCTGGCGTTTCGACTGGCGGCCCTCGCGGCCGATCCGGTCGAGGTCGACGAGGACGTGGCGGCCATGGTGGTCAACCGCGTCATCGACAACGCTGCGGTCGCGACGGCCTCGCTGCATCGCGCCCCGGTCGTCGCCGCGCGCGAACAGGCGATGCGCCACCCGTACCAGCCGGGCTCGACGGTCCTGGGCCTCGCGTCCACCGAGCGGTTCTCGCCCGAGTGGGCGGCGTGGGCCAACGCCGTCGCGGTGCGCGAGCTCGACTTCCACGACACCTTTCTCGGGGCGGAGTACGCCCACCCGGGCGACTCGATCGCACCCATCGTCGCCGTTGCCCAGCACGTGGCGCACGAGCGGGCGCTTACCGGCCGCGACGTCGTGCGCGCGATCGCAACCGCCTACGAAGTGCAGATCGACCTCAGCCGCGCGATCAGTCTGCACGAGCACCAGAT
>JAKAPH010000028.1 GCA_021807265.1 Actinomycetes bacterium
GTCGGTGGAGATCGTCACGAAGTGCGCCCCGAGCGCGGCGCACGCCTCCGAGAGCAAACCCGTCGCGGTCGCGTTGACGGCGTAGCACGCCTCAACGTCACGTTCTGCTTGGTCAACAGCCGTATATGCGGCGAGGTTGACGACGACGTCGGGCCTGGTGAGTTCGAGCACGCGCGCAATCGCGTCGCGATCGGCGAGGTCGAGCTCGTGACGCGTCACGCCGAGCACGTCGAACTCATCGCTCCCTACCGCGAGGCCATCCGGCTGCCAGCGTGCGTCGGCGCCCGGGGGAACCTCGCCACGCAAGGTCGAGACCAGGTCGACCCCGACTTGGCCCGCCGCACCGGTGACGAGGACCCGCACCGCACTCATGGGCCACCCACCGCTGATTGGGGACGAAGGTGCACCACGTCGGCGGCGCGGAACGCCTGACGATCGCCGCCGACGTCGACGACCAGCGCGCCATCGTCGTCGACGTCGACGGCGTCACCGACCACGGTGCGCTCGAGCAGCGTGACGCGAACGGATCGACCAAGTGTCGCTGACGCGCCGCGATACTCGTCGCGAAGCGCCGCCAGTCCCCGCTCGTCGTCGAGGAGCCGACGACGAAACTCGACCTCCTCGAACACGATGTCCGCGAGTGCGCGCGGCCACAGCGTCACGCCCGAGCGGCGTCGCACGCTCGTCGCGGCGAGGTCCGGCGGGTACGCCGTCAAGTTCACGCCCAGTCCGACGACGACCGCCGGCGGGTCGTCGGTGGCGAGCTCGGCGAGCAGGCCGCCGAGCTTCTCGTCGTCCACCACGAGGTCGTTGGGCCACTTGAGTTGCGGGCGCACCCCACTAAGGCGAACGAGCGCCGCACGTGCGGCGAGGGCCACCGCTGAGGCGGCCCATGACGCGCCGCGAAGCGCCGCGGGGCGAAGCAGCAGTGAGAGCAGGAGGGCGCTGTCCGCCGGTGCCTCCCACGTGCGGTCGAGGCGACCCCGTCCGGCCCGTTGGAAACCCGCGAGGATGGCGCGGCCCTCGGGCGCGCCACTGCGGGCTTGCTCCACTAACCAGGAATTGGTCGAATCGATCGACGTAACCTCGTCGACTCGCCAGACGATCGAATCCATTGGCTACCAGGGGCGTGATCCGACCAGCGAATCCGAAACCCCGTTCCCCTTTCCTCTCGAGCGCGCGATGCACGCGTCCGTGCAACGCACCGTCCAACATAGTGACGCCACCCTGGGTGCGGCTGACGCCTGACTCGCGACCGCGGCGTGGCGCACGGGCGCAGACCCCAGCCGCCGCACGCCGCGGGCTCGCACCGAACCCGCGCCGACGCGCGGAGCTCGGCCATCGAGATTTCCGTGACGTCGAACCGGGATCTTGTGGCGCAACGTCGCGGCTCGGCGCTGACCGCTGAGCCCGCCGGAGCGACGACCGCGTGCTCGACCCTCGGCACGCGGTCGTGCCCGTACGATGATTACTCATCAGACTGCACGAACTTGCAGAATCTCGCCCGCTCGGGATTGGGTGCGCAGAAGCCGAGTGGTAGAAAAGGACAGTGCTGAGACGGAGGAACGCGTGCTACAGAAGGTCCTAATCGCCAACCGTGGCGAAATCGCCGTGCGGGTCATGCGCACGTGCCGTGAGCTCGGCATCGCGACCGTGGCCGTCTACTCCGAGCTCGACCGCCACGCCTTGCACGTCCGTCTCGCTGACGAGGCCTACGCCTTGGGTGGGTCGACCGCCGCCGAGAGCTACCTCAACACCGAGGCGATCCTGGCGATCATCGAGCGCTCGGGCGCCGACGCGGTGCACCCCGGTTACGGCTTCTTCTCGGAGAACACCGACTTCGCCCGGGCGATCACCTCGCGTGGGGTCACCTTCATCGGGCCACCGCCCGAGGCGATCGAGGTGATGGGCGACAAGATCTCGTCGCGACTCGCCGCCGAGCGCGCTGGCGTCGCGGGCGTGCCCGGGCGCAACGAGACGCTCCAGCACCCTGACGAGGTCGTCGACTTCGGCCGCGAGTTCGGCTGGCCGGTCGCCATCAAGGCGGCCTACGGCGGCGGCGGACGCGGCATGAAGGTCGTGTCGGGCCCCGAAGAGGCCACGGCCGCCTTCGAGAGTGCCCAGCGCGAAGCGCTCAGTTACTTCGGCCGCGCCGAGTGCTACGTGGAGCGCTACCTGACGTGGCCGCGACACATCGAGATGCAGGTCCTCGCGGACAGCCACGGCAACACGCTCTGGCTCGGCGAGCGCGACTGCTCGGCCCAGCGTCGCCACCAGAAGCTCGTCGAGGAGTCACCCGCCGCCAACTTCCCCGACGAGATTCGCGTGGCGATGGGCGAGGCGGCCGTCAAGGTTTCGCGAGCCTGTGGCTACGTGAACGCGGGCACCGTCGAGTTCCTCTACCAGGACGGCGAGTTCTACTTCCTCGAGATGAACACTCGGCTCCAGGTCGAGCACCCGGTGACCGAATTGGTGACGGGCCTTGACCTCGTGGAGTGGCAGCTGCGCGTCGCCGCGGGTGAGGCGCTCCCCTTCGGCCAGCACGACGTGCGCCGTGACGGGCACGCCATCGAGATTCGCATCAACGCTGAGGACCCCGCCGGCGGACGCTTCGTTCCCTCGCCGGGCACCATCACCGCCCTGCGGCCACCCGCGGGACCGGGCGTGCGCCTCGACGCCGGCTACGAATCCGGCGACACGATCTCGCAGTACTACGACAACCTGATCGGCAAGCTCATCGTGTGGGCGCCCGACCGGGACCGCGCCCGACGGCGCATGCTGCGCGCAATCGAGGAGACCGTCATCGAGGGCGTGGCGACGACCCTGCCAGCCGACACGGTGATCCTCTCGAGCGACGACTTCGTGAACGGGACCCACTCAACCAAATGGGTGGAGGAGACCCTCGACTTCTCAGGTATCACCAGCCCCGGCATCGGTGGCGGCGAGTCGGACGCTCTCGTGCGCCGCGACGTGATCGCCGAGGTTGACGGTCGGCGGGTGTCGGTCGCGCTCTGGCTGGCCGACGCCGGCGAGGACGGCCTGGCCCGGCCGGCGAGCACGGCCGCCAAGCCCCGCCGCCAGCACCACGCGGGCGTCGTCGGCAGCGGATCGGGCACCGTTTCGGTGCCCATGCAGGGCACCATCGTGAAGGTCTCCGTCGAGGTCGGCCAGTCGGTGAGCGCCGGCGAGACGTTGGTCATCCTCGAGGCGATGAAGATGGAGAACGCCGTGGGCGCGGAGAAGTCGGGCGTGGTCACCGCGATCAAGGTCAAGCCCGGCGACGCCGTCAGCGCCGGTGACGTGGTCGCCGTCGTCGAATGACGCCGCGCGATCGGGCAACGGCGGCCGTCACCGCGGCCCGCCCGGCACTGCTCGAGCTCAGTCACTTCATCCACGCCAACCCCGAACTCGGCTACGAGGAGTTCCTCTGCGCCGACGCCGTTGCTCGGGCGGCGGAGTCCCACGGATTCACCGTCGAGCGCGGTGTGGCTGGCCTGGCGACCGCGTTTCGCGCCACCGCGGGGCACGGGTCACTGCGCGTCGCCTTCTGCGCCGAATACGACGCGTTGCCCGACGTGGGCCACGCCTGCGGGCACAACATCATCGCCGCGTCCTCGCTCGGGGCGGCGATCGGCCTGGCGGCCGTGGCCGACGAGCTCGACCTCACGGTCGTGCTGCTCGGCACCCCTTCCGAAGAGGGAGGCGGCGGCAAGATCGACCTCATCAACGCGGGCTACTTCGACGACGTCCACGTCGCCATGATGGTCCACCCCTGGCCGAGCGACCGGCTCGACGCGGCGTGCCTGGCCGTCGACCACTTCGAGGTCCGCTACGACGGGCGCGACGCCCACGCGTCGGCCGCGCCCTGGGAGGGCGTGAACGCGCTCGACGCGCTGACGATCGCCCAGGTCTCGCTCGGCCTGCTCCGCCAGCAGCTGCGACCCGGCGAGCAGTTCCACGGCATCGTCGTCGAGGGCGGCTCGGCCGCCAACATCATCCCGTCGCGGGTCGTCGGTCGCTACATGTGCCGCGCGACGACGAGTGCGCGACTCGCCGAGCTGCGCGAGCGGACCAACCGCTGCTTCCAGGCCGGCGCCCTCGCGACCGGAGCGTCGCTCACCATCACCGAGCTCGGCAACGCCTTCTCGCACATGGAGTCGGACCACGACGTCCTGGTCCACTACCGCAGCGCGGCGGAGTCGGTGGGCCGGACCTTTGATTTGGACGATCGCGGCGAGCCGGCACCGACCCTCTCGACGGACATGGCGAACGTCTCGCTCGTGGTTCCCTCGATCCATCCGCTGCTCGCCATCCCGACCAACGGCGCCGTGAATCACCAGCCCGAGTTCACCGCCGCGTGCGTCGGCGAGGCCGCCGACGCGGCTGTCGTCGACGGCGCCGTCGCTCTCGCGCGAACGGCGATCCTCGTCGCCGAGGACCAGCCACTTCGCCGTCGACTGGTGCAGCGCCCGTGATCAACGAGCACGCCATCGTCCACATCGACCCGGACCGCGCCGAGGCCTTCGAGGACGCCATGCGCGCGGCGTTCGCGATCATCGAGTCCGCACCCGGCTGTCACGGCGCCGAGATCCGGCGCCAGCACGAGGACCCGTCGGTGTACCTGCTCACCGTTCAGTGGTCCAACGTCGCCGCCCACCTCGACTTTCGCGCCTCAGTCGCTTTCGAGCAGTGGCGCAGCGCCACCCACCCGTTCTACGTGACCCCGCCCGAGGTCACGCATTTTCTCGAGCCGATCAACCGCTAGTTGGGTTGGTACACCCCGAAGGCACCGCGCAGGGTGTCGGCCACCTCGCCGAGGGTCGCCATGGCCGCGAGCGCGCTCTTCATCGGGTACAGCACGTTGCTCGAGCCGCGGGCGGCGCGGTCGAGGTCCTCGAGGGCTACCCGGACGGCGTCGGCATCGCGCTCGCGCTTCAGTCGCCGCACCCGCTCGGTCTGGCTGCGCTGCTGGGCCTCGTCGATGGGGAACACGTCGTTGGCCGCTTCCTCGCGGTCGGCGAAGCGGTTCACCCCGACGACCACCTTCTCGCCACGGTCCACCCGGCGAGCGAAGTCGTAGGCGGCGGCTTCGATCTCTTCTTGCATGTACCGCGCCTCGATGGCCGCCACCGCGCCGCCCATCTCGTCGATGGTTGCGATGTACTCGCGCGCGAGGCGCTCGACTTCGTTGGTCATCGACTCGACGAAGTACGAGCCAGCGAGGGGGTCGACGGTGTCGGCGATCCCGGACTCGTAGCCAACGATCTGCTGGGTGCGCAGCGCCAGCTTGGCCGCACGCTCGGTCGGCAACCCGAGGGCCTCGTCGAACCCGTTGGTGTGCAGGCTCTGGGTGCCGCCGAGGGCCGCCGCGAGCGCCTGGAGGGTCACGCGCACAATGTTGTTCTCGGGCTGCTGGGCGGTCAGGGTTGAGCCGCCGGTCTGGGTGTGGAAGCGCAGCATCAGCGACTTGGGGTCGCGCGCGCCGAAGCGCTCGCGCATGACCGACGACCAGATCCGGCGGGCCGCGCGGTACTTGGCCACCTCTTCGAAGAGGTTGTTGTGGGCGTTGAAGAAGAAGCTCAGCCGCGGCGCGAAGTCGTCCAGGGCCAATCCCGCCGCCAGGGCGGCCTCGACGTAGGCGATCCCGTTGGACAACGTGAAGGCGACTTCTTGGACCGCCGTCGACCCCGCTTCGCGGATGTGGTAGCCCGAGATCGAGATGGTGTTCCAGTTGGGCATCTCGCGCGCGCAGTAGGCGAAGGTGTCAACGATCAGGCGCATCGATGGTCGCGGCGGGTAGATGTAGGTCCCGCGCGCGACGTACTCCTTCAAGATGTCGTTCTGGATCGTGCCGCGCAGTTGGTCGCCGCGCACGCCCTGCTCCTCGCCGACCAGCTGGTAGAGCAGCAACAGCGTCGAAGCCGTCGAATTGATCGTCATCGACGTGGTGACCTGATCGAGGGGCAGGTCGGCGAGCAGCAGCCGCATGTCCTCGAGCGACGAGACCGCGACGCCCACCTTGCCGACCTCGCCTTCGGCGCGCACGTGGTCGGCGTCAAAGCCCATCTGGGTCGGCAGGTCGAAGGCGCAGGAGAGCCCCGTCTGTCCGGCGCCCAGGAGGAACTTGAAGCGCTCGTTGGTGGCCTCGGCCGTGCCGAACCCGGCGTACTGGCGCATCGTCCACAGTCGTCCGCGGTACATCGTCGGGTGAACCCCGCGGGTGTAGGGGAACCCGCCCGGTTCGCCCAGCTCACTCGCCGGATCGAACGCCGCCACGTCGTCAGCGCCGTAAACGGGCCGAACTTCTATTCCCGAATCGGTCATTCGAAGGTCATCGCTCACGACTCGTAGATTAGACCGCTGGTTTCGCGAGCCCCATCGATGGCGCCACCACACGCCATCGGCAACAATGGACCGATGTACTGCCCCAGCTGTGGAAGCGAATCGAGCGGGGCCTATTGCGCCGTGTGCGGCACCGCCATCGACGGGCGGTCCACCGGCTCACCCCAAGAACTCAGCGGCTGGTGGCGTCGCGTCGGCGCGACGGTCACCGATAACGCGGTCTTGATCGTGCCGTCCTCGGTGGTGCTCTGGCTGGTGAGCCTGGTCGCGGGCTCGTTCGTCGGCGTGCTCGCCGGCTTCGCCGTGCAGGGCATCTACCAGGTCTTCCTGCTCGCCTCGCCGCGCGGTCAGACCTTGGGCAATCGGCTGGTCGCGACACGGGTGTGCGACCAGTCCACGGGCGGGACCATCACCCGCCGCCAGGCCGTGTGGCGGTGGGGATTCGTCGCCGCCTACAGCGCGATCGCCCTCGCCAACAATCCCATCGCGTCATCGATCGTGATGATGATCGTCGTCGTGGACGTGCTGTTCCCCCTCGCCAATCCGCTCAAGCAGACGTTGCACGACCGGGTCGCCGGGACCCTGGTCGTGATGCGTCACGGTTGAGCCGCGACACCCAACGTGGCGATCACCGACTACGCGGCACCGACCGTGGCGTGGGGCATGCAGAGGTCGTCGTACTCGGCGATCACGATGGGACCCGCGTCCTCGCCGCAGGCCGGGCACGAGGGGTCGCGGCGAACCTTAAAGGTCCGGAAACTCTCGTCCATCGAGTCATAGGTCAGCAGTCGGCCGACCAGTGGGTCACCGAGCTCCAGCAGCAGCTTGATCGTCTCGATCGCCTGAATCGAGCCCACGATGCCGGGCAGCACGCCCAGCACCCCGGCCTCGGCGCAGCTGGGTGCGAGCTCCGGCGGCGGCGGCTCGGGGATCATGCAGCGGTAGCACGGTCCGACGTAGGGGTTGAAGATGGTGACCTGGCCCTCGAAACGGAAGATCGAGCCGTGCACGACCGGGATCCCCTTCAGCAGGGCCGCGTCGTTGACGAGGTAGCGCGTGGGGAAGTTGTCGGTGCCGTCGACGATCACGTCGTAGCCATCGATGATGTCGAGCACGTTGTCCGCGCCCAGTCGCACGTCGTAGGTCCGCACGTTCAGGTCCGGGTTGATCGCCTGCAGCGTCTGCTTGGCGCTGTCGACCTTGCGCATGCCGATGCGGTCCATGTTGTGCAGTACCTGGCGCTGCAGGTTGGACGCGTCTACCACGTCCATGTCGATGATGCCGATCGTTCCGACGCCGGCCGCGGCGAGATAGAGCGCCGCCGGCGAGCCGAGTCCCCCGGCGCCGAGCAGCAAGACCTTGGAGTCGAGCAGGCGCATCTGACCCTCTTCGCCCACTTCGGGCAGCAGCAAGTGACGCTGGTACCGGTTGCGCTGGTCGGCGCTGAGCGCGCGGGGCGTCGACCAGGTGAGGCCCTCGTCCTTCCACTTGTTGAACCCGCCGATCACCGACACGACGTCGGTGTAGCCGAGGTCCTGGAGGGTCTTAGCCGCGAACGCCGACCGAACGCCGCCGGCGCAGTACACCGCGATCGGTGCGTGCTTGTCGGTGAGGCGCGACTCGACGGCGAACTCGAGGGTCCCGCGAGGAATGTGCACCGCGCCGGGCACCGCGCCCTGCTCGTACTCGTCGGGTTCGCGAACGTCCAGGGTCCGGTAGTAATCGAGGCGGGCGGCTACGTCGCTCGGTTCAACCTCGCGAACCGCTTGCTTGGCCGCGTTGAGTAGATCGCGTGGTGTTGGCACGGGTCGCTCCTTCGTTTGGCGAAATCCTACCGGTCCGGTCGAGATTCGCGTCATCACGCGTGCTAGACAACCGACCATGGACCTCGCAACGCTCCTGGCTCGACGACGGATGGTCCGTTCCTTTGACGCGACCTCCGTCGATCCGCGCTGGCTGGACGACGCCTGTGCGACCGCGCTCTGGGCGCCGACCGCGGGCAACAGCGCCGGCGTGCGCATGCACACCATTGGCGCAGACCTGGTGACGGCGTACTTCGAACGGGCCACCGACGCGCGGTGGCGGCGTGAGTCGCCGCGAGCGCCGGGCCTCTCGCGCGCTGGTGCGGTGGTGCTGGTCACCTCGCGTCCCCAGGACTACCTTGCTCGATACGCCGAGCCGGACAAGGCGTCCTCGGGCCTCGCGGCGCGGTCGGCGTGGCCCGTCCCCTACTGGCACACCGACGCCGCCATGGCGACGATGGCGCTGCTGCTCCTGCTCGACGAGGCCGGGTGGTCGTCGACCCTCTGGGGGAACTTCCGCCACGACCGAGCGGTCCTCGAATGGATTGGGGCGCCGGACGAGTCGCTTTTCGCCTCCGTGCTGATCGGGCGGCCCGACGGACAGGACCACCGCTCCGCCTCCCTTGACCGGGTCGTGCCGACGCGCGATTCGCGCGTCCGGCGACTCGAGGTCAGTCCCGAGCGAACCCCGTGACGTAGTCGACGATCGTGCGCAGTCCGAAGGCCGTCCCGCCCTGGTTGACGTAGCCCCTCGCCGCCTCCGAGCGGCCCGGACCGGCGATGTCGAAGTGGACCCACGGGCGACCATCGGTGAAGCGGCGAAGAAAGAGCGCTGCGACGACCGAGCCAGCGACCCCGACCTTGCCGATGTTCTTCATATCGGCGACGTCCGATTCGAGCTGGGGGGCGTAGGAGTCAGTGAGTGGCATGCGCCACAACTGCTCGCCCGTTCGCGCCCCCGCGGCGAGCACCCCGGCGGCCACGTCGTCATCCGAGGCGTAGACCGCGGCGACCTCGTCGCCGAGCGCGACGCGCTGGGCGCCGGTGAGTGTCGCGATGTCGATGATCACGTCGGGCTTCGCTTCGGCCGCGAGACTGAGCGCGTCGGCGAGAATTAGTCGACCTTCCGCGTCGGTGTTGAGCACTTCAACGGTCAGGCCGTTGCGGATCGACAGCACGTCGCCGGGCTTGATCGCCTTGTCACCCGTGAGGTTCTCGGTCATCGGGGCGATGGCGGTGATCCGGACGCGCGCGCCGATCTCGCTCAGCGCCGAGAGGGCGGCGAGGACGATCGCCGCGCCCGACATGTCGGTCTTCTGGCCGATCATCGATGCCGCGGGCTTGAGTGACAGTCCACCGGAGTCGAACGTGACGCCCTTGCCGACCAGCGCGACGTGGGGCAAGGTGGCACCGGGTTCGGGGTCGTAGGTGGCGAGCACGAGCCGCGTGGGCTCGGCCGAACCTCGTCCGACCCCGAGCAGACCGCCGAGGCCCTCGGCGCGAATGCGCGATTCGGTCCAGGCTTCGATGGCGACCCGCGGGTGACGACTCAGCCGCTCGATCACGCGGCTGGCGAGTTCGCGGGGCGGCAGGTCGCCCGCCGGGGTGTTGATCAATCGCCTCGCCCAGTTCACCGCATCAGCGACGAGCGACCCGCGACGAGCGCCGTCGACCACCGCGTCGTGGGTGGCCACCGTCGGCAGCGGCGACGCCAGTGCCGCCAGGTCGAAGGGCCGCGCCGCGTCGTTCTTGTAGTCAAAGGACGCGAGGATGGCCCCTTCGGCGACGGCCTGTGCGACCACGCGACTGTCGGCGAGCCCGTCGACGGGGAGCAGGAAGCCCGCCGCGTCCTCGTCGGCCAACCGCACCCCGGCCGCCGCGGCCGCCCGATAGCCCTCGGGGTCACCCGCGCCTACTGACACCAGCGCCACGGTGACCTGCTGGAAGCCCCGCAGCACGACGCTGCTTCCCGCGTCGCTCGTGAGTCCGTGTCGGCGACACCATGTCTCGTCGAGTCGCGGCGCGAGTTCGACCGCTCCGATCGTCCTGGGAACTGCGGCGTCGAGCGTGACGGCGCCGTCGCGAACGAGTACCGGCACGATCACGGTCTCGCGCGCGAGCGCGTCGGCCATCGAGACGACGTGGACACTACGGGACATCAATCCTCCTCAATGAGAACGGGCCGTACGGTGACTCGGTCCCTCCGCCCAGCGGGCCATGGTCCACACGAGATCACTCAATCGGTTCAGATACGCCACGACGTGGCTGTCGGCCATGGGATAGTTCACGGCCGTGCGCTCGGCCCGTCGAACGACCGTGCGCGCGACGTCCAGTGCGGCCGACGCCTGATTCTCGCCGGGAACCACGAACTCGCCGGGCATCGGCGTTTCCGCCGACAGCTCATCGATCTCGCGTTCGAGCCGCGACACCATGGCGGGCGTGACCAGTGACTTCTCCGCGACCAGCTTGTGGCGATTCTCGGGCATCGTCGCCACCTCGGCCATGAGCACCCACAGGTCACGCTCGAGCGTGACGAGCAACTCGTTCAGGCGGCTGCCCGACTCGCTCAGCGACCGCGCCCAGCCAAGGGCGGCCTGGGCCTCGTCGACCGCGCCGTTGACTTCGATCTGCTGGGAGCTCTTGGCGACGCGACCGCCGAAGTACAGTCCGGTGGTCCCGTCGTCGCCACCGCGGGTGTAAATCTTCACGAATTCAGCGTAGTGAACGAATGCACCACCGGTAGCCTGGCCACTGCATGGACCTGATCATCCCCTACGCCAAACCCGCCGCGGACAACGCGTACCTGCGAGCCCTCGCCGATCGAGTTCTCATCTTCGACGGGGCGACCGGCACCAACCTCCAGCTGCAGAACCTTACGGCTGACGACTTCGGTGGCGAGGCCTTCGAGGGGTGCAACGAGATCCTGACGATTACCAAGCCCGAGGCCATCGAGCGGCTCCACCGCTCGTTCCTGGACGTCGGCGTGGACGTGATCGAGACCGACTCCTTCGGCTCGTTCTCGACGGTGCTCGCCGAGTACGGGATCGCCGAACGCGCCCACGAGCTGGCCATCGCCTCGGCCACCATCGCCCGGCGCACGGCCGACAGCTACGCCAGCCCCGGCTCGCCCCGCTTCGTCGCCGGCTCGATCGGCCCGGGTACGAAGTTCCCCACCCTCGGCCAGATCAGGTACGACGAACTGGTCGCCAGTTACGAGGAGCTCGCCTACGGTCTGCTCGAGGGGGGCGTCGACCTCCTGCTCGTCGAGACGATGTTCGACCTGCTCGCCGGCAAGGCGGCCATCGCCGCCTGCCACCGCGCCATGGCCCGACACGGCCGGATCGTGCCGATCCAGGCCCAGGTGACCATCGAGCTGACCGGGCGCATGCTCCCGGGCACCGAGATCGGCGCGGCGATCACCGCGCTCGCGCCACTGGGCATCGACGTCATCGGCATCAACTGCGCGACCGGTCCGGTCGAGATGTACGAGCCGCTGCGCCAGCTCGCCGAGACCGCGCCGATGCCCGTCTCCTGCCTGCCCAACGCCGGATTGCCGAGCGTCGTCGACGGCGCGATGCACTACGACCTCTCGCCCGAGGCGCTCGCCGAGCACCACGCGCGCTTCGTCACCGAATACGGGATCAACGCGGTGGGCGGATGCTGCGGCACGACGCCCGAGCACCTCGCCCACGTCGTGAACGCCATTCGACCGCTCGAGCGTCGCCACCGCGAGCCGGTGCTCGAACCGGGCGTCGCCTCGATCTACTCCGCCACCCCGTACCAACAGGATCGGTCGGTGCTGCTCGTGGGCGAGCGGACCAACGCCAACGGATCCAAGAAGTTCCGCGACGCGATGCTCGCGGGCGACTGGGAGACCTGCGTCACCATCGGCCGCGACCAGATCCGCGAGGGCGCCCACGTGCTCGACGTCTGCGTCGATTACACCGGCGCCGACGGCGTGGCCGACATGGCCGAGGTGATGAGCCGGTTCGCCACGCAGTCCTCGGTGCCCATCATGGTCGACACGACCGAGACCGCCGTGGCGCGCGAGGCGCTGACCTGGCTCGGCGGCAAGGCAATTCTCAACTCGGTCAACCTCGAGGAGGGCGACGGGCCCGGCACGCGACTCGACGGGTTTCTCGGCCTCGCCGCCGAGTTCGGCGCCGCCGTCGTGGCCACCTGCATCGACCAGGAGGGCCAGGCCCGCACGGCCGACTGGAAGGTTCGCGCGGCCCGGGCCATCACCGACCTCGCGGTTTCGCGCTACGGGCTCGACGCGCACGACATCTTCATCGACCCCCTCGCCCTGCCGCTGTCGACCGGCATGATCGAGTCGCGCCGCGACGGCATCGAGACCATCGACGCGATTCGCCGGATCAAGGACGAGTTGCCCGGCGTGCGCACGATCCTCGGGTTGTCGAACATCTCCTTCGGGCTGAATCCCGCCGCCCGGCAGGTGCTCAACAGCGTGTTCCTCCACGAGTGCGCCCAGGCCGGCCTCGACGCCGCGATCGTGCACGCGTCCAAGATCCTGCCCCTCGCGCGGATCGACGACGACGCTCGCCAGATCTGCCTCGACCTCATCTACGACCGGCGCACCGACGACTACGACCCGCTCACCGCGCTGCTCGCGGTCTTTGACGGCTCGAAGGCGACCGACACCGCCAAGAGCCCGCTGGACGATCTCGAACTGAACGAGCGGCTCCGTCGGCGCATCGTCGATGGCGCGCGTGCCGGTCTCGAGGCCGACCTCGACCAGGCACTCGCCGAGGGCCAGTCGCCGCTCGCGATCGTCAACGACATCCTCCTCGACGGGATGCGCGAAGTGGGCGAACTCTTCGCCACGGGCGAGATGCAGCTACCCTTCGTACTCCAAAGCGCCGAGACCATGAAGGCCGCGGTGTCGCACCTCGAGCCCCACATGGAAAAGAGCGACCAGGGCGGCCGCGGCCGCGTCGTGCTCGCCACGGTCAAGGGCGACGTGCACGACATCGGCAAGAACCTGGTCGACATCATCCTCACCAACAACGGCTACGAGGTCATCAACCTGGGCATCAAGGTCGGGATCAACGAGATGCTCCAGGCGGTGGACGAGCACCACGCCGACGCACTCGGCATGAGCGGCCTGCTGGTCAAGTCGACGCTCATCATGCGCGAGAACCTCGAGCTGATGAACGAGCGCGGGATGGCCACGGTGCCGGTCCTGCTCGGCGGCGCGGCGCTGACGCGCACGTACGTCGAGCGCGACCTGCGCGGGGTCTACCAGGGCCGCGTCTTCTACGGCAAGGACGCCTTCGAGGGCCTGCGCGTGCTCGACCGGCTCGGCGAGATCCGTAAGAACAACGAGGAGGACCTCGACTTCGGACGCGAGCTCTCGACGCGCAAGGTCAACCGGCGAATCCCGACCGATACGACGACGGTCCGCGAGGACCTGCCAGCACGCAGTCCATCGGTCGCGCTCGACAACCCGCTCTTCGCGCCGCCGTTCCTCGGCGCTCGCGTGGCCAAGGGGATCGCCATCGACGAGATCAGCGAGTACCTCAACCTCACCGCGCTGTTTCGAAACCAGTGGGGCTTTCGCCCCGAGAACGGCGAAGGGGACCCCGCGTTCAAGGAGCGGGTCCGCGCGACGTTGCGCGAGCAGCTCGCGATCGTAAAGCGCGACGACCTGCTCGTGCCCCAGGTGGTCTGGGGCCACTTCCCCGCCGCCGCGGACGGCAATGACCTGGTGATCTTCACCGACGACACCCGTGCCACGGAGGCGACGCGCTTCAACTTCCCTCGACAGGACCACGATCCCTACCTCTGCATCGCCGACTTCTTTCGCCCCATGGACAGTCCGGACCGTGACTACGCGAGCTTCATGCTGGTGACGATGGGTCCGCGGGTGTCCGAGCGCACCCAGGCGCTCTTCAGCGAGAACCGCTACACCGAGTACCTGCTCCTGCACGGCCTCGGGGTCGAGATGGCCGAGGCGCTCGCTGAACTCTGGCACCGGCGCATCCGCGAGGAGCTGGGCTTTGCCGACGAGGACGGACCGAGCCTCGCGGGTCTGTTCCGTCAGCAGTACCGAGGCGGGCGCTACTCGTGGGGCTACCCGGCGTGCCCCGACCTGACCGAGAACGCGAAGGTCGCCAAGCTGCTCGGCGCGGATCGCATCGGCGTCGAAGTCTCCGAGGGCTACCAGCTGCACCCCGAGCAGACGACGGACGCCATCATCTGCCACCACCCGTCGGCCAAGTACTTCATCGCCTGACGGGGCGACTGGGATGCGCGAGGGCGCCAACCTAGACTTTCAGGGTGGCGCACGGACCCTCCCGGCGTGACGTCCTGCGCGGCATTGGCGTGCTCGCTGGCACGATCGCGATGACGTCGTCGCTCGGCGCCGCGGCGATCGACGCGGCGGCGCCTGGCGCTCCAACCACCGAGTGGGTTCGCCGCGAGAACGTCCGGCCCGGTGACGGGACGTGGCTGCGCGGCGTCGCGGCCCCCGCCGGCGAGCTCGAGGGCTACGCCAACGCGACGAGCATCAACCTCGGCGGGGCGATCACCTTCTTCGTGAGCACGACGTCGCCCACGTACTCGATCTCGGTCTTTCGCATGGGCTACTACCAGGGCCTCGGAGCACGGCTCATCGAGACTCGGCCGAACCTGGCCGGCTTCGCCCGCGCGATCCCCCAGCCCGACGAGTACGGAACCGTGGACTGCCAGTGGCCGGCGTCCTTCCGGGTCGTCACCGACGTTCGCTACCTGCCGGGCCAGTACCTCGTGCGACTCGAGAACGCCCAGCACCAATTCCGCTTCGTCCCCTTCCTCGTGCGAGACGACTCGTCCACGGCGGCCTTCGTCTACATGAGCGCGGTCACGACCTGGCAGGCCTACAACACCTGGGGCGGCTTCAGCCTCTACCGCCAGGCAACCCAGGTGGGCAGCGTCACGGTGAGCAACGCGAATCGCGCCGTGCGGGTCTCGTTCAACCGGCCCTACGACCGGGCCTTCGCCAACGGCGCGGCTGATTTCGTCGGCAACGAGTTTCCCCTCCTCTTCCTCGCCGAACAGCTGGGGCTCGACCTGGCGTACTGGACCGACATCGACCTGCACCAGCGCGGGGCGAGCCTGACCCGCCACCGCGCCCTGCTCTCACTCGGCCACGACGAGTACTACTCGCCCGCCATGCGCTCGGCCGTGGTCAACGGGGTCGACCACGGCGTCAACGTGGCGTTCTTCGGCGCGAACTTCTGCTACCGCAAGATCCGCTTCGAGCCGGGTGTCAACGGCGCCGACCGGTTGATGATCAACTACCGCTCGACAGCCGACCCGATCACCGCGACCAATCCGTCGCTCGCCACCGTGAACTGGAGCCAGTACCCGTCCGACACGCCCGAGAGCACCTTCACGGGCTCCATCTACGGCGGCGTTGACGGTACC
>JAKAPH010000134.1 GCA_021807265.1 Actinomycetes bacterium
GCTCGAGCAGGTCTTAGGGGTCTCGCTGTTTCACCGCGGCCGGCGGCCGATCGCACTGACCGACGCGGGGGCGAGCTTGCTGCCCCTCGCGCGGCGGGTCCTGCGCGGCGTCGACGACGTCTTCCATGGCGCCGACGAGCTCGAATCGCTGCACCGCGGGCACGTCACGATCGGCACCACTCCGAGCATCGGCGCGACGCTGCTGCCGCTCGTCTTCGCTCGATTCCGCGAGCGCTACCCCAACGTCTCGATCTCCTTCGTCGAGCGGCACTCGGAGGAGATCGTCCAGTCCGTCGAGTCCGGCATCCTCGATCTGGCCCTCGTGGTCGGCCCCCTCGTCACCGACACCCTCGAGCAGAACGAGCTCGCGATCGAGCGAATGGTGCTCGTCGTCGGGGCCGACCATCCGCTCGCCACACGCGACACGATCGCCATCAGCGAGTTGCGGGGTGTCCCACTGGTCATGTTCCACCAGGGCTACGACGTGCGCGCCGCCACGGTTGCAGCCTTCGAGCGAGCCGGGTTCGCCCCGACGATCGCGATCGACGGGGCCGAGATGGCGACGGCGCACTCCTTCGTCGCCGCGGGCATCGGCGTCGCCATCGTGCCGAGCATCGTGGCGACACTCAACGACGACCTGCACGTGATCCACATCGACGACCAGGTGATGGAGCGAACGATCTGTCTCGTGCGCGACGTGCGTCACACCTTGTCGCGCGCGGCGACGGCCCTGCGCGACGAGATCATCGAGTTCCTCGCCGAAGGGTCCTGGCCGAACTCGGACGATGGTGACCTGCAACTCGCGACCGTCTGGCCGCCGGTAACGCTGCCGGGGCACGAGTAAGCACGCCCCGTTGCGGCGGCGAGGTCGCAGTTCGCAGGTGGGTCTTTAGTCACAAATTCTGTCGACCCCCGAACGCTCGCGCCCACCGGCGCCGTCTCGACCGCGTTGGGCCATGGGGCCACGCCGACGACAGACCATCCCAGCGACGAACCGGTATTGGCAGTGCGCACTTGGGCCTGATCATCGATGCATCGCCCGTCCCGTGGGACCGTCACGCCGCGCCGGCGCGGTCTCCGGCCGCGTCGGCGCGACGCCGGGTGCCGTATGCGTCATACCGGTGGTGCCACCTGGCGAAACTGGGCTCGCTCATTCGAAGGCCGCCAAGCCCCGTGCCTACAATGGGGGTCGTTGTGGCAGGCGAGCCGATGCTCGCGACGATGAGAGCGAGGAGCACCGGTGGCAGCCATAGAAAGCGCGACGAAGGTCGAGTTGGGAGGGGTCCGCGGCGGACCTGACGTCGCAACTCTTCGACAGGACCGTTGGTGGATCCAGCCGGTCATCACCGTTTCAATCCTCACCGCCTTCGTCGTGTACTCGACCTGGGCGGCGTTCCAGAACCAGAACTACTACGTCGGCGCGGCCGCGCACCGCGACCTGATCAGCCCCTTCTACTCACCGTGTCTCACGACGACGTGCGTGCCCGGTTCGGGTTCGGGCTTTGCCATCCACGGTTGGGGCCTGTCGCCGGCGCTGATCATCTTGATCTTCCCGCTCGGTTTCCGCCTGACGTGCTACTACTACCGCCGCAGCTACTACCGCGCCTTCTGGTGGTCGCCGCCGGCGTGCGCCGTCGCCGACGGACACGGCTCGTACTCCGGTGAGACGAAGTTCCCGCTGATCATGCACAACGCCCACCGGTACTTCTTCTTCGCCGGTCTGGTCTTTAACGTGCTGCTCACCTACGACGCGATCCGCGCCTTCCACCAGCCGGGCCTCGGCTGGGGTGTGACGGTCGGCACGGTGGTGCTGGTGGTCAACGCGTTCCTGCTCTGGTCGTACTCGCTCACCTGCCACGCCTGCCGGCACCTGTGCGGCGGCGGCATCAAGACGTTCTCCAAGCACCGGGCTCGCTACCGGACCTGGAAGTTCCTCTCGAAGTACAACTCCAAGCACATGAACTTCGCCTGGGCATCGCTCATCTTCGTCGCTCTCACCGACGTCTACGTGCGCCTGGTCGCATCGGGCGCCATCACTGACTACAAGCTCTTCTAAAGGACCGAACGTGACCACGTCTCCCTACGAACACCACGAGTACGACGTACTCATCATCGGCGCCGGCGGCGCCGGCCTGCGCGCCGCCATCGAGGCCAAGCAGCGCGGACTCTCCGTCGGCATCGTCACCAAGTCCCTCCTCGGCAAGGCCCACACGGTCATGGCCGAGGGCGGGATGGCCGCGGCCATGGGCAACGTCTCGTCCGAGGACAACTGGCGCGTCCACTTCCGCGACACCATGCGCGGGGGCAAGATGCTCAACAACTACCGCATGGCCGAGCTGCACGCGAAGGAGTCCCCCGACCGGGTCCGCGAGCTCGAGCAGTGGGGTGCGCTCTTTGACCGGACCAAGGACGGCAAGATCCTCCAGCGCGACTTCGGCGGGCACCGCTACGCGCGCCTCGCGCACGTCGGCGACCGCACGGGCCTCGAGTTGATCCGCACGCTCCAGCAGAAGGTCGTCTCGATGGGCACCGACGTGTTCATGGAGTGCAAGGTCCTCCAGCTGGTGCACGACGAGTCGGGCCGCATCGCCGGCGCGGTCGCCTACTGGCGCCCGACCGGCGAGTTCGTCACCTTCGCCGCCAAGTCGGTCATCCTGGCCAGCGGCGGCGTCGGCAAGTCCTGGAAGTTCACCTCGAACTCCTGGGAGAGCACCGGCGACGGCCACGCGATGGCGCTGTGGGCCGGGGCCGAGCTGATCGACATGGAGTGCATCCAGTTCCACCCGACCGGCATGGTCTGGCCGCTCAGCGTTCGCGGCCTGCTCGTGACCGAGGGCGTCCGCGGTGACGGTGGCGTGCTGCGCAACTCCGACGGCGAACGCTTCATGTTCAACTACGTGGCCGACATGTTCCGCGCCGAGACGGCCGAGTCCGAAGAGGAGGGCGACCGCTGGTACGAAGACCACTCGGCGGGCCGTCGTCCCCCCGAGCTCCTGCCCCGTGACGAGGTGGCGCGCGCCATCAACACCGAGGTCAAGGCCGGCCGCGGCAGCCCCCACGGCGGCGTCTACCTGGACATCGGCACGCGCCGCAGCGCCGAGTACATCCGTCGGCGCCTACCCTCGATGTACCACCAGTTCATGGAACTCGCCGGCGTCGACATCACGCGCGAGGCCATGGAGATCGGCCCGACCTGCCACTACATCATGGGTGGCGTCAAGGTCGACGCGGACACCGCGGCCACCAAGGTCGCGGGCCTCTACGCGGCCGGCGAGGTC
>JAKAPH010000135.1 GCA_021807265.1 Actinomycetes bacterium
CGTCGCCGACAAGGTTCGCCAGCTGCGCGACAGCGCCACGTCCAACGCCGATTTCTTGCGCCTGGCGCGCGAGATCTCGCGCTTCGTCGCCTACGAGGCCTTTCGAGACACGCCCACCACGCCGACCACGGTCGACACGCCGGTAAAGACGGGCGCGCCCTCGGTGAAGGTCGACACCGAGTACGTCATCGTGCCGATCCTGCGCGCGGGTCTCGGCATGAGCCCGGCGGTCCAAGAGGTCCTGCCCCACACGCGGGTCTGCCTCGTCGGCCTGCGTCGCAACGAGACGACCCTGCTGCCCGACGTCTACCTGGACGGCCTACCCGACACCCTGGTCGGCGCGCATGTGGTGATCTGTGATCCGATGCTCGCCACCGGGGGATCGCTCGACATGGTCCTCACGATGCTGGCCTCGCGCGGCGCGACCGATACCACGGTGCTGTGCCTGATCGCCGCGCGTCCCGGCGTCGAGTTCGTGCTCTCGCGCCACCCCGACGTGACGATCGTGGCCGCCGCGCTCGACGAAGAGCTCACCGACACCGGCTACATCACGCCCGGGCTCGGCGACGCGGGCGACCGACTCTTCGGACCACCTGTTCGCTAACTACTCCCCGATGTCCTCGTTCCAGAGTTGGGCGTGGTCGTGGATGAAGGTGCCGAGCAGCTCGGTGCAGGTCGGATCGTCGAGCACGATCACCTCGACGCCGAGTTCGGCGAGCCACTCGTGGCCGCCCGAGAAGTTGGTCGACTCGCCGATTACCACGGCGCCGATGTTGAACTGACGCACGAGTCCCGAGCAGTACCAGCACGGCGAGAGCGTCGTGACCATGACCGTGTCGCGGTAGCCCCGGCGACGGCCCGCGCGCCGGAAGGCGTCGGTCTCGGCGTGCACCGACGCGTCGTCCTCTTGGACCCGTCTATTGTGCCCGGCGCCGAGGAGCTCGCCGGTCCGCGTGAAGAGCGCGGCGCCGATCGGGATGCCGCCCTCGTCTCGACCGCGCACGGCCTCGTCGATGGCGGTATCGAGCATGCGTCGGGCGAGGTCGTGGTCGAGCGGTGTCGGGGCGGTCGTCATGGGCTCAGTATGCTCGACCACGGTGGAACGGCGCACGTACGAGGTAGAAATCGGTTCTCAGCGGGTCTCGTTGCCGGTGGTGCCACTGTCAGAGGACCTGTCGCTGGCGCTCTTGATCACGGTCGACATGGGCGTGCGGTTCATGTCACGGGCCGGCGAGGAGTTGGCGGAACTCTTGCGTCCCCACGACGTCGACATCGTGGCCACCGTGGCGACGATGGGCATCCCCCTGGCCGTGGAGGTCACGCGGCACCTCGGACTCGACCAGTACGTCATCTTGCACAAGACGCCCAAGATCCACCTGGCTGATGCGGTGACCGAGTCGGTGCGCTCGATCACCACCGACGCCGATCAGCGGCTCCTGTTTGACCGCGCGAGGATCGGCGACGTGGCGGGCAAGCGCGTCGCCATCGTCGACGACGTGATCTCGACGGGCGCGTCCACTGGGGCGGCCCTACGGCTACTTCGCCGGATCGACGCCGACGTGGCCGCGATCGGAACACTGGTGACCGAGGCGTCCCTGTGGCGTTCGTCACTGGGTGACGATGCGGCGATGGTCCAAGCCCTCGGGGCGATTCCCGTCTTTCGCCCCGATGGAGCCGGAGGGCTCACCGAGGACTGGGCCGGCTAAGCAATCGCGGGGATGCCTGGCAATCCGCACCCGTTTTGCTATAGATTTCAGGCGTTACCCAGGTTCTGCACAGGTCTTTTTAAATGAGGGCGGCCACACTGGACATGGTTACTAAAGGTCAACCGAAGGAAGGGTCTATGAACCGAAATCTGAAAGTGAAGTTAACCCGCAGCGCCAGCGCCGCCGCCATCGTTGCGGCACTCGTCGTTAGCGGCGCTGGAATCGCTGGTGCATCGGCGAACGGTGCACGGGCCTCGGTCACGTTGAGTGTTCGTGCGTCCAATCATGACCATGGTGGTGCCAAGTTTCGCCCGATCGAAGGCACTATTACCTCGGTTGTGATCTCGACCTCATTTGTCGTGTCGTCACCCCGGTTGACGGGTGTCACCGTGACGTACAACGCCGGCACGAAGTTCATTGTCGGTCACACCTCTGTTCCAGCCGCACCGGTGTTCGTGACGGGCGAGCGCGTGTTCGTCACCCCGGCGACGGGTTCCACGGCTACTACCTACATCGCCGCGACGATTCGAATCGTGCCTACCAAGATCCACCCGATTGAGGGCATGATCTCGTCGGTCAACGGGACGATGTCGATGGCCGTTACCGTCCGTCGAAACGTGACCATGACGGTCCTGTTTTCGTCGGTGACTCCGGCCACCGTCGTCACGATGGGCCACAACACGGTCGGACTAGTGAACCTCGTCGCTGGCGAACGTGTGCACGTCACACCGACGTCAACGTCAACGACCGCGTCGTACATGGCGTCAAAGATTGCGATCCAGTCCACGAAGATCCACCCGATCGAGGGCGTGGTCGCGTCGGTCAATGGAACAACGAGCATGGTTGTCACGACGAAGAACAACACGCCCGTAACCGTCTACTTCGGTCTTGAGTCCCTTTTGGCGAACGGAACCACTGTCGCGCCACTTATCTCGAATGTGGGAAGCCTTACTACGGTGCCGCCTGCACACGTGCACGTGGTGTTAGTGCCCGGCCCGTCTGGCTCAACGCCGCAAGCCTTGCTTGTACGGATTCAGCCCCAGTCGTAACCACTGACCAAGCCGAACAACGAACGAGCCCCGGGGCATTGCCCCGGGGCTCGTTCGTTGTTCGCGAGACGGATCAGCGTGTCGGCTCGAGTTCCTTCTGGCGCGCGACCTGCATGCCGACGTAGCCCGTAACCTTCTCGAAGAGGAAGTACAGGATCGCAGCGACCAGGATGCCCATGGGAATCGAGAAGTCGGCGCCGCCGAACCAGCCGGCTTGACCGCAGTTGGCGCTCGCGGTGCCGGTGCAGTAGAAGGCGCCGTAGTGGTTGGAGATCGGCGTCATCCAGTGGAACGGGAAGTTGACCGGCGGCGGCGCCTTTGAGTAGGCGAGGGTCGAGGCGACGAGGCCCACGAAGAATGCGACGATCGCGTTCCAGTTGACCCCACTCTTGCCGCCGAAGTAGAGGCCCTCGCGGTCGGTGCGCTGGAGCTCGGCCGGGTTGTAGCGGAATCGGCGAAGGATCCAGTCCATGATGTACACCCCGAACCACGGTGCGATCCAGACGATGATGACCCCGACGA
>JAKAPH010000029.1 GCA_021807265.1 Actinomycetes bacterium
GACCGGGTACACGTTCTGCTCGAAGTACCGGTTGAGCCGCGCGTGCTCCTCGACGTCGAGGTCGGCGTAGCGAATGATGGTGATGCCGCTCCGCGTCAGCTCGGGCAGCAGTTCGTCGAGCACGATGCGGTCCTGGCGTTCGATCAGTGCCAGCACGCGCTCGCGGATCGCGTTGAGCTGCTGGCGCGGCCGCACCCCGTCGACCGAGGGCGTCTGGACGCCCGCGGCGACCTTGTCCTGGAGGCTGACCACGCGGACCTGGAAGAACTCGTCGATCATGTCGGCGAAGATCGCCACGAATTTGCAACGCTCGAGGATGGGCAGCCGCTGCTCTTCGGCGAGGTCGAGCAGACGCGCGCCGAACTCGAGGCGCGAGAGTTCGCGGCTGGAGAAGCGTTCGGGGCCGAAGGCCTGAACGTCGAAACTCACCTCACCCCTCTCGGTTCTAACGCCAACCCTACGACTACTCTAAGAGGGTGGCGAAGCATTCGCGCGCTCTGGCGCCCCCGACGCTTCCAGATGCTGACGAGGCTCCGTCGACCCGTCGCTCCACCGAGCTCGCGCTGATGGTCTTGGCGTGGATCATCACCTCGGCCTTCTACGTGCTCGCCTGGCTCGGCGCCGTCGGGCACCTGCCCCCCGACCTCTGGCTCTTCCTCGTGGCGATGGTGGTGATCTCGCTGTCGATGCACGTGGCGATCCGCCACTACGCGCCCCAGTCCTCCCAGGTACTGCTCCCGATCGCGACCCTGCTCAACGGGATCGGCTACGTCGAGATCGCGCGCTGGGACCCCCACCAGGCGGCCTTCCAGTCGCTCTGGTTCCTGGTGAGTGCCGTCGGGCTCGTCATCACCCTCGCGTTGGTGCGCCACGTACGCGACCTCGACCGCTACCGCTACACCTCCCTGGTCGGCGCGATCGGCCTGCTGCTCTTGCCACTGGTGCCGGGACTGGGCATCAGCGTCGGTGGCGCGCGGCTGTGGATCGGCCTCGGCCCGATCACCTTCCAGCCCGTCGAGGTCGCCAAGATCCTCCTCGCCTTCTTCTTCGCCTCGTACTTCGCCGCCAACCGGGACCTGCTCTCCACCCCGACCCAGCGCATCGGGCGGCGCCAGATCGTCCCGCCGCGGACCCTGCTGCCGATCCTCGCGGCGTGGGGCTTCGCCCTGGTCATCCTCGGCGCGGAGAACGACATCGGCTTCGCGATGCTGCTCTTCGCGCTCTTTGTCGCGATGCTCTGGGTGACCACGGGCCTCAAGACCTACGTCTTGATCAGCGTCGGGCTGTTCGCGGGCGGGGCCCTCGTCGCCGCCAAGTTCTTCAGCCAGGTCCACCAGCGCGTGAGCCTCTGGATCGACCCGTGGTCGACGACGAACTTCGCCTTCTCCCACCAGCTCGCCTACGGCTGGTTCTCACTGGCGGCCGGCGGCATCACGGGCACGGGGCTGGGACTGGGCCAGTCGGGGACGATCCCCGAGATCACTTCGGACATGATCATCGCCGCGATCGGCGAGGAGCTCGGCCTGCTCGGGATCGTCGTCGTGCTCAGCCTCTTCGTGCTCTTCGTCGGCGAGGGCTTTCGCATCGCCCAGCGCGCCCACTCGGACTACGTGCGCCTGGCGAGCACGGCGCTCACGGCCGTCGTCGGGCTCCAGGCCTTCTTCATCATGGCCGGCGTGTTGCGGCTGCTGCCCTTCACCGGGATCACGTTGCCCTTCATGGCCTACGGCGGCAGCTCGCTCGTGGCCAACTACATCATCGTCGCGCTGCTGCTTCGGATCTCGCACGAGAACAGCCTCGACCTGCGCGGCGGGGCGATCCGCCGCGTCGAGTTCAAGCGTCGCTAAAGGGCTCGAGGATGCTCTCGAGGCAGAGGATCGGCGCCACGACGGGCTGACGCAGCGCGAGGATCAAGGCGTCACTCGTTCGACAGTCGAGCACTTCGCGCCCGCGCGGGGTCATCAGGTCCAGCTCGCCGTAGAAGATGCCGGACTCGTAGCGCACGATCTTGGCGGCGATCACGTCGGCCTGCAGGCGCGACAGCACCGCCGAGAAGAGCTCGTGGGTGCTCGGGCGGCGTCCCGCCCGATTGAAGAGCGCCGCGTGCAGCGCCGTCGCGTCCGCGAGCGCCATCGGGATCGACACGTTGCGGTAGGGGGCCTCGGCCTCCATCAGGTGCACGACCGGCGAGGCGTCGGCGAAGTCGAAGAGCACCGACTCGACGTACACGACCCGGAAGGTCTCCACGAGCCGGTCGGCGGGCTTCACGTAGGGGGCCGGGCCGTCGCCGGCTTCTTCGACTGCGTCGCTCACGACCCTCCCCTTCGCCTCGAGACCGACAGGACCAGCCCGCCCGCGCTGTAGAACACCAGGACCGCCGACCCGCCGTAGCTGAGCAGCGGCAGCGGGATCCCCGTCACCGGCATGATACCCATGGTCATCCCGATGTTCTCGAAGCAGCTGAAGGCGAAGAAGATGAACACGCCGAGCCCGAGGACTCGGCCCATGGTGTCCTTAGCGGTGCGCCCGATCCGGAACATGCGAAAGGCCACGAAGGCGAGCAGCAACACGATCAGGAGCGAGCCGATGAAGCCGAGCTGCTCGCCGATGGCGGTGAAGATGAAGTCGGTGCGCTGCTCGGGGACGTAGCCGAGCACGGTCTGGAGCCCCTGGAAGAGCCCCGCGCCGTGCAGCCCGCCCGAGCCGATGGCGCTCTTGGCGTTGGAGACCTCGTAGATCAGCGGCGCGAGCGCGGGGTTGGTCGAGTTCTGGTTGAGGAACGAGACGAAGCGGTCCACCTGGTACTTGTGCAGCAGGTCGAAGTAGATCGCCCCGGCGACCCCGACCGAGCCCATGATCGCGAGGAAGGTCATGAAGCGCGGCGGCACCCCGGCGATCACCATCATCGCGGCGACCACGAGCACGATGATGATCGCGGTGCCGAGGTCGGGCTGGAGCACGATCAAGAGCAGCGGCGTGCCGCCCATCACGAGGATGCGCAGCACGTCATACATCGTCAGGCCGTCGGCGCGGCGCTGGGTGTAGGTCGAGACCGCGAGGATGATCACCAGCACCGTGAACTCGCTCGGCTGGACCTGGATGAAGCCCAGGTTGTACCAGCGCTGCGCACCGAGCGCGCTCTGGCCGGCGACGAAGACCCCCGCCAGGGCGAAGAGCGCTATCACGTACAGCGGCGTCGCGAGGATCTCGAGTCGCCGGTAGTCCACGCGCGAGATGCCGTACATGAGTAGCACGCCCGCCACGACGAAGATGCCCTGGCGCTCGAGGTAGTAGTGCGGGTTGTAGCCGGCGTTCACGAGCGCGGTGCGCGTCGCCGAATAGATCATCACCACGCCGATCAGCCCCAGTAGCACGAGCCCCGCGAAGAGGCTCCGGTCCATCGATTCGCGCCCGCGAATCCGCGAGGTGATGGCGCTCAGGGTGTCACTCACTGGATCGCTCCGAGCAGCGCGGCCCCGTCAATGGGCACCTCGAACCACCACGAGAGCTGGCGAGCGGCCTGGTACGCCAGCATCGCAAGACCATTCACCACTCGACAACCGCTCTCTTCGTACTGCGCCATCCAGGCCGATACCCGTGGTTCATACGTTATATCGACCGCCACCGCGCCGGGCCTCGCGCGAAGTGCCGGCGCCACGACCCGGCCGGCAACGGGCGTCGTGTTGACAATGAGATCAGCCGCTTCATCACCGAGGACGCCCTCGTGCACGACGTCATAGGCCACCGCCAGTGCCTTCACCGTTTCCGGGTTGCGCCCGAGCAGGCCGATCCGAGTCGCGCCGGCCGCCGCGAGGGCGTCGACGATCGACCGCGCAGCGCCGCCGGCACCGAGCACGACGACCGACCGGCTGTCAACCGAGAACCCGAGCTCACCCGCGAGGGCGTCGACGAAGCCCGCGCCGTCGGTGTTCGCGCCTTCGATGCGCCCGTCGCGCACGAGCAGCGAGTTGACGGCTCCGATCCGGCGCGCCGTGTCGTCGAGCTCGTCACACAGCGCCAGCACCTGGGTCTTGAGCGGCATCGTGACCGACAGGGCGTCAAAGGGTCCCGCGAGCAGTTCGGCCACTCGCGCCACGTCCCCGCTGCGCACCTCGATGCGCGTCGAGGTTCCCGTCACCCCGGCGATCGCCATGCCGGCCTCGTGCAGCTGGGGCGACAGCGAGTGGGCGATCGGCGAGCCGATGACGCCGACGCGCCAGTTCATCGCACCCCGTTCGCCGCGGCGATGCGCTCGTTGGCCAGCTGCTGGGCGAAGGTCGTCGCGAAGGCCTCGGTGCCCGAGCGATTGACGACCGTGAAGTAGAGCCACGGACCCGGCGGCGGATCGAGCACGGCGCGCAGCGCGTCGCTCGAGACCGTGCAGATCGGCGTCGGGGTGAGACCGTTCACCAGATAGGTGTTGTAGGGCGACTTGGTCTTGAGCATCGCGTGGGTGACGGTCCCGCCGTCCATGCCGAGCGCGTAGAGCACCGTCGCGTCCATCTGCAGCGGGCCGCCTCGCGCGAGGCGGTTGAAGATCACCCGGGCGACCTTGGGCATGTTCCGAGGGTAGTAGCCCTCCTTGTCGACGATCGACGCCGCGGTGATCAGCTGATACGCGTCCAGACCCGCGCGCGTCGTGCTCGAGTCGAGCCCGAGGGCGGCGGCCTGGGCGTTGAACGCCGCGATCATCTCGGCGAGGAGCTGGCGCGGCCCCAACTGGGGCGTGATGCGGTACTGGCCGGCGCCGATCAGCCCTTCGAGGGATCCCGACGGGTGAAAGGGACTCGTCGCCGCGAGGGCCGTCGCGTCGGCGACGAAGTGGTCGGCGTAGGTCGCGCCCTCGCGCGAGGCCACCTGGAGGGCCACCTCGTGCAGGGTGAGCCCGGGCGTGATCGTGATCACCGGCGCGCCGAGGACGCCCTTCACCACCGCGAAGGACGAGCGCTGGTGGAACTGGTAGGTCCCCGGGTAGACCGTGGGCGCGCCGAGCAGCAGGTCGAGTCGAAAGGCGAACGGGCTCGCGATCACCCCGGCGTGGTGCAGCTCACCGGCGATCGCCGAGAGCGAGTCGCCGGGGTGCACCGTGACACGCACCAGCCGGCCCTCACCCCCGAGCGGGTAGGCTTGCAGGAGGAACCACACCAGGGCGACCAGTACCACGCCCACGACGCCGCCGAGGATCCACCCCAGCGTCTTACGGCGCACGGAGACCGTCGAGGTAGTGCTCGAGCAGGATCACCGCGGCGGCGCTGTCGATGCGCTCGCGGTGGTCGGCCGCACGGTGCCCCGCGGCGTGCAGTCCCCTGGTCGCCTCGCGCGTCGTCAGCCGTTCGTCCCACTGGATCACCGTCGAGTGGTGCAGTGCCGCGCGCAGCTCGTGAAAGAGGCCGTCGGCCATGAGCGTGCTCGAGGTCTCGCGACCCGACAGGGCGACCGGCCGGCCGACGACGACGAGGTCGACGAACTCCTCGTCGACCATCTGGCCGATGCGCACGAGCAACGAGTCGTCCACGCTGAGCGCCGGACGCGGGAAGGCCATCGTGCGCGCCGAATCGCTGATGGCCACGCCGCACCGCTTGGATCCGGGATCGAGTCCGAGTATGCGTCCCACGGTGCTACATCGCCGACGCCGCGGCGACCACCCGATCGATGCCCGACGCGTCGCGGCCCCCGGCGAGCGCCAGGCGGCTCGAGCCGCCGCCCCCGCCGCCGACCATCGGCGCTAACTCCTTGACGACCTTGACCGCGTCGAGGGACTCGTCGGTCGCCACGGCGATGGCCACCTTGCCGTCGGCGAGCCCCGCGATGACACTCAGTCGATGGCCGCGGCGCTGCACCTCCTGGGCGAGCGAGCGCAGCTGATCGCCGGACCAGCCGTCGACGCGCGCCGCCACGACCGGTGAGGGCGAGCTGGCGTGGATCTGCTCGGCGATCGCCACGAGCTGGGCCTGGCGGAGGCTCCCCACCTCGCGTTCGAGGTCGCGCTGGCGATCGAGCAGGCGCGTCAACGCCGGCAGAACGTCGTCCTGGGCGGTCTTCAAGACGCCGGCCACCGAGGCGACGACCCGTTCGAGCTCGCGGCTGCGCTCGAGGGCGCCGAGTCCGCTCACCGCCTCGATCCGTCGGGTGTTCGCGCCGATCGAGGACTCGCCGAGGATCTGGACCTGGCCGATGTCGCCGAGCCGGTCCACGTGCGTGCCGCCGCAGAACTCGAGGCTGTGCGAGCCCGCACGCACCACGCGGACCTGATCACCGTACTTGTCGCCGAAGAAGGCGATCGCGCCCATCGTCTCGGCTTCCTGCTTGCTCGTCTGGATGGTGTCGACGCCCTCGTTGTGCACGACGTCGCCGTTCACCATCGTCAGGATCGCCGCCATCTCCTCGTCGGCCACCGCCGCGCCGTGGGCGAAGTCGAAGCGCAGGCGGTCGGGCCCCACGTAGGAGCCCTGCTGGCGGACGTGGTCGCCGAGCACCGAGCGCAGTCCCGCGTGCAGGAGGTGGGTCGCCGTGTGGTTGCGCCGCGTCGCGTTGCGCCGGTGCGGATCGATCGTCGCCACGGCCAGCTGGCCGGGCAGGATCTCGCCGTGCAGCCGGCCGCGGTGCGCGATGAGTCCCCCGGCGACGGACTGGGTGTCGGCGACGTCAAAGCGTCCCGTCTCGGTGACGATCACCCCGGTGTCGCCAACCTGGCCGCCCGACTCGGCGTAGAAGGGCGTCACGTCGAGGAACAGCTCGCTGAACTCGTCGCCGTTCAACAGGGCCACGATTTCGGACTCGACGCTGTAGCGCGAGACGTCGCGGCCGACGAACTCGGTGGCGCCGTAGCGCTCGACCAGGTCGCGGTACTGGGTGTCGTCGGCCACGCGCAGGGCCTTGGCTGACGCGCGGGCGCGCTCGCGCTGGGCGGTCATCGCGGCGCTGAAGGCGTCGTGATCGACGCTCAGCCCCGACTCGCCGGCGATCTCTTCGGTGAGCTCGATCGGGAACCCGTGGGTGTCGTGCAGCCGGAACGCAACCTCGCCCGAGATGACCGTGCCGCCCTCGGCGCGCACCGCCGCCTCGGCCTCGTCGAGCAGCGACATGCCCGTGCGCAGCGTGCGCCCGAAGCCCACCTCCTCGCGCTCGAGGATCTCGACGATCAAATCGCGGTCCTTCACGAGGATCGGGTAGGCCGTGCCCATCTTCTCGATCGTCGCGTCGACGAGCGACTCCACCAGCGGCGCGTCCGAACCCGACCGGCGCGCGGCGAGGATGGCGCGACGGATGATTCGGCGCAGCACGTAGCCGCGGCCCTCGTTCGTGGGCAGCACGCCGTCAGCGACGAGCATGGTCATCGCCCGGCCGTGCTCGGCAATCCGGCGGATCGCGATGTCGGTCGCGTCCGCGCGGCCGAGCGGCACGCCCACCGCGCGCGACGCCGTCTCGAGCAGCGGGGCGAAGAGGTCGGTCGCGAAGACTGACTCGACGCCGTTGAGGATCGACAGCACGCGCTCGAAGCCCGCGCCGGTGTCGATGTTCTTGGTCGGCAGCTCGGTGAGCGAACCGTCGGCGCCGCGCTCGTACTGCATGAACACCAGGTTCCAGAACTCGACGAAGCGGTCGTCGCCCCCGAAGGCCGGGCCGCCGTCAGCCCCGAAGGACGGGCCCTTGTCATAGAAGATCTCCGAGCACGGCCCGCACGGCCCGCTGTCGCCCATCCCCCAGAAGTTGTCCTCGTCGAGGCGCTGGATCCGCTCGGGCCGCACGCCCACGCCGTCGCGCCAGATCGCCTCGGCTTCGTCGTCCGAGAGGTGCACCGTCACCCAGAGCCGGTCGGGGTCGAGCCCGAAGCCCTCGGTGACCAGGCCCCAGGCGAGCTCGATGGCCCGCTCCTTGAAGTAGTCGCCGAAGGAGAAATTGCCCATCATCTCGAAGAACGTGAGGTGGCGCCGGGTCGTGCCGATGATGTCGATGTCCGGGACCCGGAAGCACTTCTGGATCGAGACGGCCCGGTCGTAGGGCGGCGTCTCCTCTTCGAGGAAGTAGGACTTGAACGGGACCATGCCGGCGATCGTGAACAGCAGCGTGGGGTCGTGGGGAATCAGGCTCGCCGACGGCACCAGGGTGTGGCCCCGGTCAGCGAAATAAGACGAAAAGATTGTTCGGAGTTCGGCGGCTTCCACGGCCTTTACTCTACTGGCGGCCCCGTCGTTCCCGGGTCCCGACGGTGCGTGCGCGCCCGCCAGTCGCGCACCGTCGCCGACTCCTCGCCATGGGCCGACGGCTCGAAGAAGGCCGTGCCGACCAGGTGGTCCGGCAAGTACTGCTGGTCGACCCAGCTCATCGGATCGTGGTGGGGGTAGCGGTACTCGACGCCGAACCCTTCGCTCGCGGCACTCGCGTAGTGCGCGTCGCGCAGGTGGTCGGGCACGTCAGCCCCGCCGCGGCGCACCGCCGCGGTCGCCTCGCCGAGCGCCCGGGTCACGCTGTTGCTCTTGGGCGCCAGCGCGAGGGCAATCGTGACGTGCGCGAGGGTGAGGCGCGCCTCGGGCAGGCCGACGAGCTCGATCGCGCTCGCCCCGGCCTGGGCCGTGAGCAGCGCGCGCGGATCGGCGAGCCCGACGTCCTCGCTCGCGAAGATCACGAGGCGCCTCGCGATGAACCGCGCGCTCTCGCCGCTCTCGAGCAGGGTGACGAGCCAGTAGAGCGCGGCGTCGGGGTCCGAGCCGCGAATCGACTTGATCAGGGCGCTCACCTGGTCGTAGTGGGTATCGCGGGACTGGTGGTAGACCCGGCCGTCGCGCGCGCGCACCACGTGTTCGACTTCGACGGCACCGCCCGGGCCGGCGAGCACGACCGCGGTGTCGAGCGTGGTGAGCACGCTGCGCGCGTCGCCGTCACCCGACTCGACGAGGGCCTCCTCGGCGGCCTCGCTCACCGTCACGGCGCGCAACTGCGCCCCGCGCTCGACGAGGGCCCGCAGGTCACCCTCACCCAGGCGCACGAGCCGCCACAGCGTCGAGCGGCTGAGCAGCGCGGCGTTCACCTCGAAGTAAGGATTCTCCGTCGTCGCGCCGATCAAGACGACGTCGCCGGCCTCGGTCGCCGGCAACAGCAGGTCCTGTTGGGCCTTGTTGAACCGGTGCACCTCGTCGATGAACAAGACCGTGGCGCGGCCCTGCTCGCCGAGGCGCGCTCGCGCCCGGTCGAGGGCCTCGCGCACGTCGCGCACGCCACTGGAGACCGCGGACAGGCTCTCCATCTCGTAGCCCGCGCCGCGGGCCACCAGGCGCGCGATCGTCGTCTTGCCGGTGCCGGCCGGTCCCCACAGGATCATCGAGGTCAACCGCTTGGCGGCGACCATGGCCCGGATCGGGCCGTCGGTGCCGACCAGGTGGGCCTGGCCCACGACCTCGTCGAGCGAGTTCGGCCGCAGAAGTTCAGCGAGGGGCGCCGATTGCTTGCGGCGCTCGTTTGCGGCGTCGTCGAACAGCGACGTCACGAACCCTTCGGTGCCAGGCGCAGGTGCAGTTCGCGCAGCTGGCGCTCGCCGATCGCCTTGGGCGCGCCGGTCATGAGGTCCGCACCCGACTGGGTCTTGGGGTAGGCGATCACCTCGCGGATGTTCTCCTCGCCCGCAAAGATCGCCACCAGCCGGTCGATGCCGAAGGCGAAGCCCGCGTGGGGCGGCGCACCGTACTTGAAGGCCCCGAGCAGGAACCCGAAGCGGCTCGCCGCCTCCTCGTCGGTGATGCCGAGCGCCGTGAAGATCCGTGACTGGATGTCGGCTCGGTGGATACGTACTGAACCGCTGCCGAGCTCCCAACCGTTGAGCACCAAGTCGTAGGCCTGGGAGCGAACGTGTAATGGGTCGGTCTCGATCAGGTCGAGGTCGTCGGGGTGGGGCATCGTGAAGGGGTGGTGGGCCGCCATCAGGTTGCCGTCGTCGTCCACGCCCTCGAACATCGGGAACTCCGTCACCCACAGGTACCGGTGGGGTCCCTCGCTCACCGGCGGCGCACCGATGGCGACGCGCAGCGCGCCGAGCACCCGGCAGGCCAGGTCGTGCTCGTCGGCGACCACGAGCACGAGGTCGCCCTCCCCCGCGCCGTCGACGTTCCTGATCGCGAGGCGCTCCTCGTCAGAAAGGAACCGGTCGAGCGGCGAGTCGAGCCCGTCAGCGGTGACGCGGAACCAGGCGAGGCCCTTGGCGCCCAGTGACTTCGCCTGCTCAGTGAGCTGGTCGAGCCGGCTGCGTGCGAACGAGGCGCCGTCGGTGACCCTGATCGCCTTCACCGTCGGGGCGGCGAAGGCCTTCACCGACGTGCCCGCGAAGGCCGCCGAGAGGTCCTGCAGGGTCATGGCAAAACGCAGGTCGGGCTTGTCGGTGCCGTAGTGCTCGAGCGCCTCGGCCCAGGTCATCGTGTCGATCGTGGTCGGGCGCTCGCCGGTGGCGACCTCGGCCGCGTCGAGCACCGCGCGCGAGACGAAGCCCATGATGTCCTCTTGGCTCACGAAGCTCGCCTCGATGTCGAGCTGGGTGAACTCGAACTGGCGGTCCGCGCGCAGGTCCTCGTCGCGCAGGCAGCGCGCGATCTGGTAGTAGCGGTCAAAGCCGCCCACCATCAGGAGCTGCTTGGCGATCTGGGGGCTCTGGGGCAGCACGTAGAACTCGCCGTCGTGCAGGCGCGAGGGCACCACGAACTCCCGGGCGCCTTCGGGGGTCGGCGCCCAGAGTAGCGGCGTCTCGACCTCGCAGAAGTCCTGGTCGTCCATGGCGCGCCGCAGCGCGCGGTTCACGCTCGCGCGCAGGCGCAGGTTGCGCTGCATCGCGTCGCGGCGCAGGTCGAGGAAGCGGAAACGCAGGCGGACCTGCTCGTCGATGCTCGCGCGGTCGTCGAGTTGGAACGGCGGCGGCTCGGCGGCCGACAGCACCTCGACGACGCAGTCGCTCAGCTCCACCTGCCCGGTGGCGAGGCGCACGTTGACCGTCCCCTCGGGGCGTCGCGACACGGTTCCCGTGACGCGCACGACGTACTCGCTGCGCACGTCGACCGATCCCTCGACCACGGCCTGCAGGACGCCCGAGCGGTCGCGCACGTCCACGAAGGCCAGGTGCTCGCCGTGCTCGCGGCGCTTGGCGACCCAGCCGCACACCGTCACACGCTCGCCGATCATGGCTTCGTTGACCGAGGCGCACAGGGCGTCACGCATACTCGTGGCTTCGCTACCGGTCACAGTCATGTTCACTTCTTCACTAGTTCGAGCATCGTCGCCACGAGCTGGTCGTGCGCCACGCTGCGCTGGGTCTGGTCATGGTCCCCGCTTCGCAGGTCCCTAATCGTAACCTGGCCCGCGGCGAGCTCCGTGGGGCCCACGAGCACCGCGAAGCGCGCGCCCGAGCGGTCGGCCGCCTTCATCTGGGCCTTCATCGAGCGCTGGTCGTAGGCCCGCTGCACGGCGAGCCCGGCCCGGCGCAGCTCGTCGGCGTAGCGCGTCGCGACGTCCTCGGGCGTCGTGTCGACCACAAAGACGTCCGGCGTGCGGTCGAGCAGGGGCGTCGTCACCCCTTCGGCCTCGCGCGCGAGCAGGAGCCGCTCAATGCCGCTGCCAAAGCCGATGCCGCTCGTCGCGCGGCCGCCGAGTTGCTCGGCCAGCTTGTCGTAGCGCCCGCCGCCGCCGATCGCGTTCTGGGCGCCGTCGAGGGCCTCGGCGGCGAACTCGAAGGTGGTACGGGTGTAGTAATCAAAGCCGCGCACCAGGCGCGGCGACAGGGTCGACTCGATCCCGAGCTGGCCCAGGCCCGCGACGACGCGCTCGAAGTGCGCCCGGCAGTCCTCACAGAGGTGGTCGGGCAGCATCGGCCCGCGCTCGGTGACCTCGCGGCAGGCCTCGCGCTTGCAGTCGAGCACGCGCAGCGGGTTGGTCGCCCAGGTCTCGCGGTGCTCGTCGCAGAGCTGCGAGGCGTTCGCCGCCAGGTGGGCCCGCAGGAGCTCCACGTAGCGTCCCCGGCACTCGTCGTGGCCCATCGAGTTGAGCAGCAGGCGAACCCGGCGAAGCCCGAGCGCTTCGTAGAACCGCCACGCGAGCGCGATGACCTCGACGTCCACGGCCGGGTCCTCGGTGCCGAGCACCTCGACCCCGAGCTGGTGGTGCTGGCGGTACCGACCGGCCTGGGGCCGCTCGTAGCGGAAGGCCGGCGTGACGTACCACGCCTTCCAGGGCGTGGGCGGCTGGTGTTGGACGAAGGCGCGCACCACTGACGCGGTCCCCTCGGGGCGCAGCGCCAGGGTCCGGTTGCCCCGGTCGGTGAAGACGTACATCTCCTTGGTTGCCACCTCGCTCGTCTCGCCGATGCCGCGGTTAAAGACCCCGACGTCCTCGAAGAGCGGGGTGAGCACGAGCGAGAAGCCGTAGCGATAGGCGAGGGTCGAAAAGGTCCCGATCAGGCCCTCCCAGACTGCCGACTCGGGGGCGAGGACGTCGTGGGTGCCCACGGGGGCACGGAACTGCGCTGGCGAGTCGTTCATGTTCCTTTATTCTGTCCGGGAATCTGGCGGAAGGCGTCAAAGACCCCGTCGACGGCCTTTAAGGCGCCGAGCAGGCTCGACAGGTGCGTGGGATCGGCGAGTTCGACGTCAAAGACCATGCGCACGATGCGCGAGCCCGAGGTCGTCGAGCTGCTCGAGATGATGTTGAGGTGGTACTCGGCGACGACCTTGGACACGTCGAGCAGCAGTCGCGAGCGGTCAAAGGCGAGGACCTCGAGGACCGCGCGGTACTGCCCGCCGACCGAGCCGTCCCACTCGACGTCGATGATCCGCTCGCCCAACCGGTGCGCGAGCGCCACCGCGTTCGAGCAGTCGTCGCGGTGCACCGAGACCCCGCGGCCCTGGGTGATGAAGCCCATGATGGCATCCCCGGGCACCGGCGAGCAGCACCGCGCCAGGTGGACCATCACGTCGTCGAGCCCCTCGACGTAGACCCCCGCCGTGCGCCGCGCCGACCGGTTGGTGCGCGGCATCTTGGTCACCGTCGTCGGCAGCTGCTCGGCCTCGCCGCCGTGCAGTTCGCGCACGAGCCGCTGGACGACCGCGAGCGCCGAGATCTGCCCGCTGTCGATGGACATGAAGAGCGCGTCCAGGTCCTCGAGGTTGAGCGAGGTGATCACCGCGTCGAGCGCGCTCGAGGCGAGCGAGGTCGCGATCGGCAGCCCCTCGCGGCGCAGCGCCTTGATCAGCTCCTCGCGCCCGCCCTCGATGGCGTCCTCGCGCCGCTCGCGCTGGAACCACTGGCGGATCTTGGACTTGGCCCGCGACGACTTGGCGATCTTGAGCCAGTCGCGCGAGGGGCCCGCCGACTGGTGCTTGCTCGTGACGATCTCGACGACGTCGGCCGAGTGCAGCACGGTGTCCAGGGGCACCAGGCGGCCGTTGACCTTGGCGCCAACGCAGTGGTGGCCGACCTCGGTGTGCACCGCGTAGGCGAAGTCGATCGGGGTGGCGCCCTCCACGAGGGCGATGACGCGCCCCTTGGGGGTGAAGACGTAGACCTCGTCGTTGCCGAGGTCGAGCTTCAGTGCTTCGAGGAAGGCGATCGGGTCGTCCTCCTCCTGCTCGACGTCGGCCAGGCGCTGCATCCAGGCGATCTCCTTGGTGGAGGCGCCTTCCTTGTAGCCCCAGTGGGCCGCGATGCCGAACTCGGCGCGCCGGTGCATCTCCTGGGTGCGCACCTGCACCTCGACGGACTTGCCCCGCGGCCCGATCACCGTCGTGTGCAGGGACTGGTACAGGTTGAACTTGGGCGAGTTGATGTAGTCCTTGAAGCGGCCCTGGACCGGCGACCAGAGGGCGTGGATCGCGCCGAGCACCGCCCAGCAGTCGCGTTCCTCCTCGACGATGACCCGCAGACCGACGAGGTCGAAGATCTCGTCGAACTCCTTGCCCCCGACGACCATCTTCTCGTAGATGCTCCAGAGGTGCTTCGGCCGTCCGCGCACGTCGGCGCGGATGCCAAAGCCCTCGACCTTGGCGATCAGGGCGTCCATCACCTCGTGGAGGTAGGCCTCGCGCTCGGGCTGGCGCGCGGCGACCATCTGCTCGATCTCGGCGTAGCGCTTGGGGTGCAGGGTGGCGAAGCTCAGGTCCTCGAGCTGCCACTTGACCTGCTGGACGCCGAGCCGGTGCGCGAGGGGCGCGTAGACGTCGAGGGTCTCCTGGGCGATCGCGCGCTGGCGGTGCATGGGCATGACCGAGATCGTGCGCATGTTGTGCAGCCGGTCCGCGAGCTTGATGATCAGCACCCGCCAGTCCCGGGCCATCGCGATGAACATCTTGCGGATCGTCGCGGCCTGCTGGGCCTCTTTGGAGTCGAATTCGAGGCGATCGAGCTTGGTGACCCCGTCCACGACGGCCGCGACCTGCTCGCCGAACTCGCGCGACAGCCAACTCGTCGTCATGCCCGTGTCCTCGACGGCGTCGTGCAGGAGCGCGGCCGCGATCGTCGGGGCGTCCAGGCCCAGGTCGGCCACGATGCCGGCCACCGCGATGGGGTGGGTGACGTAGGGCTCGCCCGTGCGGCGAAGCTGACCCTCGTGGGCCGCAATCGCCGCCAGACCGGCCCGGCGGATGATCTCGGCGTCGCCGTCGACGTGGTGCTCGCGGAAGCGCGCGACGATGCGATCGACGGAACCAACGAGCGCAGCGTCGTCCCGCGATCGTGACGTCAAGCTCACCATGGGGTCAGCCTACCGGTCGACTATCGCCGTTTCTGCTTGCGCGCGCGGGCCTGGACGCCCGCCGACTTGGTGGCATTCGCCGCCCGAGCACTGCGCTGGGCGCCGTCGTTGGACAGCTTCGCCGCCTCGGCGGGGCTGAACGTGTGGTGATCGGACCGAGCGAGCACCCGTGCCGCGAGGTCCACGTAGCGCGGCTCGCGCTCCTTCAGGATCGCCAGCAGCGGGCTCGCGATGAAGATCGACGAGTAGGCACCGCTGATGAGGCCGACTGTCAGGGCGAGACCGTAGTTCTGCAGCGTCGTCGCGCCCAGGATGTACGCACCGACGATCAGCACCGAGAGCACCGGCAAGATCGCGACCAGCGAGGTGTTGATCGAGCGCGCCAGGGTCTGGTTCATCGACAGGTTCACCATGTCGCTGTAGGTGAGCTCGCCACCCTTGAGGACCGTGCCGGTGTTGTCTCGCACGCGGTCGAAGACGACCACCGTGTCATAGAGCGAGTACCCGAGGATGGTCAGGACGGCGATGACGGTGTCGGGTGTGATCTGAAAGCCGAACAGCGAGTACACGCCGATCGTGATCAAGAGGTCGTGGATCATCGCGACGAAGGCCGCGAGGGCCATCTTGGAGAT
>JAKAPH010000136.1 GCA_021807265.1 Actinomycetes bacterium
GAAGTTCAAGGAGGTCTCGGTCGCCTACGACGTCCTCAGTGACCCCGCCAAGCGCAAGGAGTACGACGAGGTCCGCCGACTCGGCCCGGCCGCGGCCGGCTTCGGCGGGCCCGGCGGCGAGGGCTTCCGGTTCAACCCGGGCGACATCGGCGACTTCGGGGACATCTTCAGCGGCCTCTTCGGCGGCCGGCGCCAGCGCGCCCAGCGCGGGGCCGACCTCGAAACGGCCCTGCACCTGAACTTCCGCGACGCGGTCATGGGCGTCACCACCACGGTGAGCCTGCCGGGCAACGAGGCCTGTCGCACGTGCGGTGGCTCGGGCGCGGCCCCGGGTACCCGTCACGTCACCTGCGAGCGCTGCGGCGGGCGAGGCGTGCTCACCGACGACCAGGGACCCTTCGCCATGTCGAGCGTCTGCCCGGTCTGCCAGGGCCGCGGCTCGCGCATCGTCACGCCCTGTCCCACGTGTCACGGCACCGGCCGCGAACCGTCCTCGCGCCGCGTGAACGTGCGGATCCCCGCGGGCGTCGTCGACGGCCAGCGAATCAAGCTGAAGGGCAAGGGCGCGCCCGGCGAGCGCGGCGGTCCGACCGGCGACCTTTTCGTCGACGTCCACGTGGCGGCCGATCCGCGTTTCGCGCGCCGCGGCCGGCACGTCACGACGTCAGTCGACGTCGGGGTCACGGCGGCGATGCTCGGCACGACGGTCTCGGTCGACACGCTCGATGACCCCGTCACTCTGAAGGTGCCCGCCGGCACCCAGAGCGGCACGACCATGCGCGTGCGCGGCCGCGGCGTGCCCGCCGCCGGCAAGCACCCGGTCGGCGACCTGCTCGTGACGGTGAACGTGCAGATCCCCGCGAAGCTCACCAAGGATCAGCGCGCGATCGTCGAGAAGCTCGCGCACGCCCTGCACGAGGACGGCACCGGTGAGTGACGCCTCTCGTGCCATCTACGTGATCTCGGTCTTCGCCGAGATCGCCGGCGTGCACCCCCAGACCCTGCGCAACTACGAGCGCACGGGGCTACTCAACCCCCAGCGCACCACCGGCGGGTCGCGTCGGTTCTCGGACGAGGACCTGCGCGTGCTGCGCCGGATCCAGGAGCTGACCGCCGACGGGGTGAACCTCGAGGGTGTGAAGCGGATCCTGCGTCTCGAGCGAGAACTCGACGAGGCACGCCGCGAGGCGGCCGCGCTGCGCGAAGCGGTGCAGTCCTCGGTCGAGGCGACGCACCGCCAGTACCGCCGCGACCTCGTTCCGGTGCAGAACACCATCGCGCTGTTCGTCGCGGCGCAACGTCAGCGTCGAGGAGGCGTGTGATGGCACTTGACCCGCAACGCTGGACCGTGAAGACCCGCGAGGCCTTCCAGGCGGCGACCACCCAGGCCGCTTCGGCCGGCAACCCCTACGTCACCCCCGCGCACCTCTTGCTCGCCCTGCTCAACCAGGCCGACGGCGTCGCGCGGCCGCTGCTCGTGGCCGCGGGCCTCGACCCGGTCGCGGTCGCGGCCGCCTTGAACGAGCGCGTCGCGAGCGAGCCGCGCACGATCGGCGGGACCCAGCCCGGGCTCTCGCCCGAGGCGCGCCACGGCCTCGAGCAGGCCGACGAGCTGCGCGCGGACCTGGGCGACGAGTACCTCTCGGTCGACCACGTCATGGTCGCCTGGGCCCAGGAGATCGGCACGACGCGCGAGGCCCTGCTCGGCGCGCTGCGCACGATCCGCGGCTCGGCCCGCATCACCAGCGAGAACCCCGAGGAGACCTTCCAGTCCCTCGAGAAGTACGGCAGGGACCTCACGGTGCTCGCGCGCGCGGGCAAGCTCGACCCGGTCATCGGGCGCGACGACGAGATCCGCCGGGTCATCCAGGTCCTCTCGCGGCGCACCAAGAACAACCCGGTCCTGATCGGCGAGCCGGGCGTCGGCAAGACCGCCATCGTCGAGGGACTCGCGCTGCGCATCGCCGAGGGCGACGTGCCCGAGTCGCTGCGCGACCGGCGCGTCATCGCCCTCGACCTCGCCTCGATGCTCGCGGGCGCGAAGTACCGCGGCGAGTTCGAAGAGCGCATGAAGGCCGTTTTGAAGGAGATCCAGGAGGCCAAAGGCGAGGTCATCACCTTCATCGACGAGCTGCACACGATCGTGGGCGCCGGCGCGAGCGAGGGCGCGATGGACGCGGGCAACATGATCAAGCCGCTGCTCGCGCGCGGCGAGCTGCGCCTCATCGGCGCGACGACGCTCGACGAGTACCGCCGCTACATCGAAAAGGACGCCGCGCTCGAGCGCCGCTTCCAGCAGGTCTTCGTCGGCGAGCCGTCGGTCGCCGACACCATCGCCATCCTGCGCGGGCTGAAGGAGCGCTACGAGGTCCACCACGGCGTACGCATCCAAGACGCCGCCCTCGTGGCGGCGGCCACCCTCTCGCAGCGTTACGTCGCCAACCGGTTCCTGCCCGACAAGGCCATCGACCTCATCGACGAGGCGGCCTCGCGGCTGCGCATCGAGATCGACTCGATGCCCACCGAGCTCGACGTCGTCATCCGGCGCATCCGCCAGCTCGAGATCGAGCGCGTCGCGCTCGCGAGCGAGACCGACGCCGCCTCGGCCGAGCGTCTCGCCAAGCTCGACGAGGAACTCGCGGACTACCGCGAGCAGTCCGACGCGCTCGCGGCGCGCTGGCAGGCCGAGAAGCAGGCGATCACCAAGATCCAGACCGCGAAGCAGGAGTACGAGGACCGCCGCGCCGAGGCCGACCGCCTCGAGCGCCAGGGCGACCTCAACGGCGCGGCCGTGCTGCGCTACGGCACGATCCCGGACCTCGAGCGCCGGATCGACGAGGCCACCACCGAGCTCGCCGAGCTCCAGGCGAACGGTGCCTTCTTGAAGGAGGAGGTCGACGCCGAGGACGTGGCCGACGTGGTGAGCCGCTGGACCGGCGTCGCGGTCACCAAGCTCCTCGAGGGCGAGGTCGACAAACTCGTGCGCATGGAAGAGCTGCTGCACTCGCGCGTGGTCGGCCAGGACGAGGCCGTCGAGGCCGTGGCGAACGCCATCCGGCGCTCGCGCGCCGGCCTCGCCGACGCCAACCGGCCCATCGGCTCCTTCCTCTTCCTCGGGCCGACGGGAGTCGGCAAGACCGAGCTCGCCCGGGCGCTCGCGGAGTTCCTCTTTGACGACGAGCACGCCATGGTGCGCATCGACATGAGCGAGTACATGGAGAAGTTC
>JAKAPH010000030.1 GCA_021807265.1 Actinomycetes bacterium
AGGTCGCCGTGACCGCTCACAAGCATGTGGGGCACGACGGCGCGCAGGAGCAGGAAGGGTGCCGTGAGGTTGATGCGGATCAACCGCTCCCACACCGCGTCACTCACCTCGTGCGGCGCGCTCATGTCGTCCATGATCCCGGCGTTGTTGATCAGGACGTCGATGGCGCCGAAGTCGCCAATGGTCGTCGCGACCACTTCGTCGACGACGGCGGGGTCGCTCAGGTCGCCTACGACGGCCGTTGCCGTGCCCTCCGCAGCCCGGATCGTTGCGACCGCGTCGTTGGCGGTGTTGGCGTTCACGTCGGCGATGACCACGCGAGCGCCCAGTGAAGCCAGACGGATTGCCGTGGCTCGCCCAATGCCTGAGCCGCCGCCCGTCACGATGGCCACCTTGCCTTGGAATTCGTTGGTCACGTCCGCTCCTCTCACGTCACACCCTCTCGAACGGGGTCGACGCGGTGCCGCGTCGAGCGCCACCACCAGCCTACGGTTTAATGGCATACTGTGCCACTAAAGGGTTCCTTGGGGAACGTGGGGGGGGTCTGACGTGAGCGACGAAACTCGGCCGTCGCGCGTTGGACGGCCGGCGAGCAGTCCGTCCGAACGACGAGGGCGCGACCGGCGCATTGCCGTGGTGGCGCTCGGCCTCTTCGAGGATCAGGGCGTCAGCGCCACGACCGTGGCCCAGATCGCTGGCGCGGCGGGCATCTCGGTGCGCTCGTTCTGGCGGTACTTCGCGTCCAAGGAGGACGCCATCCGGCCACTGCTCGACGAAGGGCTCGCCGACGCCGTCGAACGGCTCGGTCGCGTGGCGAGCGGTCAGAGTTTCGCGAACGCGTGGGCCGATCCGTCGCCGGACGAATCCGCGGACGCCGACGCCGTCGTGCGGCTGTTGCGCCTGGCGCGGCGTGAGCCGACGGTCAACGCCGTGTGGCTACGCATGCATCACGACGCGACCCGTTCACTGGCGAAGGTCATCGCGCGTCACGAGGGCGCCAGCGAGGAGAGTCTCGAGGTTCGAGTCCGCGCGGCCGTGCTCAACGCCGCGCTCTTCGTCGCCATCGAGCACTACGCGACTCAGGCGGCGCCGAGCCGATCGATCAGCGACGTCGTCGCCGAGGCGGTGCACATCGCACTTGACTAGACGGTGTCGTGAACCTCAGGCGACCAGGGACCAGGGATTCTCGAGGTAGGTCGTTAGCGTGCGCAGGAACTGGGCCGCGAGGGCGCCGTCGATAATCCGGTGGTCCGACGACAGCGTGTAGCGCATCGTGTGTCGCACCTGCACCTCGCCATCGATCACGCGGGGCTCGAGCGCGGTAGCGCCCACGGCGAGGATCGCGCCCTCGGGCGGATTGATGATCGCCGTGAACTGTTCGACGCCGAACATGCCCAGGTTACTGATGGTGAAGGTCCCGCCCGACATCTGCTCCAGGCTGAGCTTTTTGTCGTTGGCGAGCCCCGCGAGTCGCTTCGCCTCGGCGCCGAGTTCGCTCACGGTCTTCTGGTCGGCGTCGTCGATGACCGGCACCACCAGGCCGTTGGCCGAGGCGACCGCCACACCGATGTTGATCCGGTGGTGGACCAGCATCGTGGTGCTCGCGTCGTCGATGTAGGACGCGTTGACCTGGGGGTGCTCACGCAGCGCCAGCGCGCAGGCGCGGATCAGCAGGTCGTTAACACTTACCTTGGCGCGACCGACCGCGGTCAGCTGGGTGTTGAGCTCACCGCGCATCGCCACGAGCGCCTGTGCATCGGCGACGGCGGTGACGAAGAAGTGCGGGATCGTGCGGGCGCTCTCGCCGAGGCGTCGCGCGATCACTCGGCGCGTGCTGCTGAGCGCGAGCGACTCCGAGGCCCGACGCTCGTCGACGACCGTGGGTGTGTGCTCGGCGACTTGCGAAACGTCCGGCTGGGCGGCACCGTCCACGAGGGTCATGATGTCGCGCCGAATGATGCGGCCACCGGGACCGCTGCCGCGCACGCCGCTCAGGTCGATGTTGTACTGGCGGGCGATGCGACGCACGAGCGGCGACGCGAACCGGCGTTGGCCCTCGGCGAGGGGTTGGGGCGCCGATTCCGGGCGCTGCGGTGCTGCGGCCTCGTGAGACGGGGTCGCCACCACCGGCGCGGCCGCGGCCGGCACGGGCGCAGCGACGGCGCGCGCCGTGGCCACGCCGCTGTCGAGCAGGGCGATCGGGGTCCCGATGGCCACCACTTCGCCTTCGGGAACGAGAATCTCGGTTAGGGTGCCGGCCTCGTAGGCCTCGTACTCCATCGTGGCCTTGTCGGTCTCGATCTCGACGAGGATGTCGCCCACGTCGACGTGGTCACCGGGGTGCTTGTGCCACGTGGCTACGGAGCCTTCCTCCATCGTGTCCGAGAGACGGGGCATCTTGATCTCAATCATGGCCGACCTTCTGGTGACGGCGACCGACGGCGTCGAGCGTCTGGTGCACGGCGTTGATCACGTCGTCCACTGACGGCAGCGCCGCGGTCTCGAGGGACTTGGAATAGGGGAGCGGCACCTCGGCCATGGCCACGCGCCGCACCGGTGCGTCGAGGTAGTCGAACGCCCCGTCGGAGATGGTCGCCGCGACCTCGGCGCCGATGCCGTAGGTCAGCCAGTCGTCTTCCACGACGACCGCGGCGTGGGTCTTCTTGACCGATTCGATGATCGTCGGTCGGTCGAGCGGTCGCAGGCTGCGCAGGTCGATGACCTCGATGTCCAAGCCGTCTGAGGCGGCCAACTGGTCCGCGACCTGGGCGGCGACGTGGGCCATGCGCGAGTAGCCGATGAGCGTGAGGTCTCGCCCGGTGCGCGTCACCGCGGCCCGGCCGATCTCAGCGGGTGTGTCGTCGTCGGGCACGTCGCCCTTGGTGTTGTAGAGCGCCAGGTTTTCGAGGAACAGTACCGGGTCGTCGTCGCGGATAGCGGCGATGAGCAGGGACTTCGCGTCCGCGGGGGTACTGGGCGCGACGACCTTGAGCCCTGGGACGAAGGCGTAGTACAGCTCGATGTTCTGCGAGTGGGTCGCGCCCAACTGCTGGCCGCCGCCGCCGGGCGTGCGGATCACGATCGGCACCTTCGCCTGGCCGCCGAACATTCCGTAGATCTTCGCGGCGTGGTTGACGATCTGGTCGAGGGCGAGCAGTGAGAAATTGATCGTCATGATCTCGACGACCGGCCGCAGACCGAGCATCGCCGCGCCAATGGCGGCGCCGGTGAAGCCCTCCTCGGCGATGGGGGTGTCGCGCACGCGCTTCTCGCCGAATTCGGCGAGCAGCCCGGCGGTGATCTTGTACGAGCCCTCGAAAACGCCGATCTCCTCACCGAGGAGCAGCACGTTCTCGTCTCGCAGCATCTCGGCGCGCAGCGTCTCTTGGAGCGCCTGGCGGAACGTCATCGTGGTCACTGGTCTTCTCCCGGGTCGGGCAGTGGGGCTGGTTCAAACAGCGGCTGGCCCGGCAGGCGCCGCGAGTCGTTGGCGACGGGGGTCGCGTAGTTGTAGTCGAAGAGCGTCGCCACGTCGGGTGTCGGGCTCGCCTCGGCGAAGGCCGCGGCCTCGTCGATGCGGGCCGTCACCTCGTGCTCGATGGCGGCCATGGCGTCGGCGTCGATGACGCCCTCACGCACGAGCTGGGCCCCGAAGGTGACCACGGGGTCGTGTTCGCGCAACTGGAGGACTTCGGCCTCGGACCGGTACTTCGCCGGGTCTACGACCGAGTGGCCGCGGAGACGTTCGGAGACCACTTCGAGGAGATAGGGCCGACCGGCGCGCGCGACGGCGACCGCCCGCGCGCTGGCCTCGGCCACCGCGAGTGGGTCGAGGCCGTCGACGCGGGCCGACTCGATCCGGTAGGCCGCGCCCCGGCGGAACAGCTCGGGCTCGGCCGAGGACTTCTCGACGGTCGTGCCCATGCCCAGCCGGTTGTTGATGATCACGTAGACGATCGGGAGGTTCCAGAGCGCGGCGATATTGAGCGACTCGTGGAAGGCGCCGATGTTGGTCGTGCCGTCACCCATGGTGCACATCACGACCTCCGAGCCCCCTCGGTAGTCGATGGCCAGCGCCGCACCGGTCGCGAGCGGGATCTGGCCGCCGACGATGCCGTAGCCGCCGAGGAGACGGTGGGTGATGTCGAACATGTGCATCGAGCCGCCCCAACCCTTCGAGACACCGTCGATGCGTCCGTAGAGCTCGGCCATGACCCGGTTGGGGTCGATGCCGCGGCTGATCGCGTAGCCGTGCTCGCGATAGTTCGTAAAGAGGTAGTCGGTGCGCTCCAGCGCCGAGAGCAGACCCACGACCGCGGCCTCCTCGCCTAGGTTGAGGTGGCAGTAGCCACCGATCAATGCCTGGGTGTAGCTACGGGCCGCACGCTCTTCGAATCGCCGGATTAACAGCATCTCGCGGTAGACCTTCGTGAGCGCGGCAACCTCGGTGGGGGTTCGCTTGGCCGCCTTGGTGCGCGCAGCGCGCTTCGTCGGTGCCGCGGCACGGGCCTTCGCCGATTTCGCCGCAGCCGGTCTCCCGGCCGCTTTGCGCGGTGCGTTCACTTGGTTGGTCATCAGCGCTGTTCTCTCGTTGTCACACTCGAACTGAGTGTCGGGGACGTACATACCAGTCTGCCACGGACTACGGTCAATGATTTTACGGGTCAGCACGTACTTTCATGCACGAATGACTGTACGTGGCCCGCGACGCCGGGCCCGACGACCGTGGCGCGCGACTACCGACGCCGTTGACCAACTGGTCGGCACCCGCAGCGCGCGTTACCTCTCGGTAAGGACCTCGCGGCGCCGTGGATGCGAACGCGCCAACGGTGTCGTAGTCACTTGCCTGCTAGCAAGCAACTGAACTACGATGACGGCGTGGAGCTGATGCGTTCGTCCGAGGCCGACGAGGTTGCCGATCGACTGCGAGCGGTCGTTGGTCGATTCGCCCGCGCGCTGCGCGCGGCTCAGGTGTCGAGTGCACTGTCACCGAGTCAGCGCGACGTCCTGCGGGTCGTCGTGCGCCGCGGGCCGATCCGGCTCGCGTCCATCGCCGCCGACGAGGGGATGAACCTCACGATGGTCTCTCGGATCGTGAGTCATCTCGAGCGCGAGTCGCTGGTCGAGCGAACCTTGGACCCGGACGACGAGCGTGTGGTGCACGTCGCGTCCACCCGGGCCGGTCGCCGGCTCGCCGAATCGCTGCGTCGCGAGCGAACGGCGGTGCTCGTTCAGGCGTTGGGCACGCTCGGCGAACGGGATCTTCGCCGGCTGAACGACGTGCTGCCGATTCTTGACGTCGTCGCCGACGCCGTCTCGACGGTGCGTCGGTGAGCCTGCGCTCGACCGCCGAGCGCACGTTCTCGTCGCTGGCCAACGCGAACTACCGGAAGTACTTTCTCGGCCAGTCGACGTCACTCGTGGGCACGTGGATGCAGTCGACCGCGCAGTCGTGGCTGGTGCTGGTGCTCACGCACTCGGCGACCGCGATTGGCGTCGTGGTGGCGCTCCAGACGCTGCCCGTCCTGCTGCTCGGCCCCTACGGCGGCGTGATCGCCGATCGGGTCGACAAGCGGCGGTTCCTCATCGTGCTCCAGTCGTTGATGGGGGTGCAGGCCGCGGTGCTCGCGGTGTTCACGCTCCTGCACGACGTCACCTACCTTGACGTGTGCGTGCTCGCGGTCGTGCTCGGACTCAACAACAGCTTCGAGAATCCGTCGCGCCAGGCCTTCATGCTCGAGATGGTCGGACCGGCTGATCTGCGCAACGCGGTGAGCCTCAACTCGACGATGAACAACGCGGCGCGCGCCGTCGGCCCGGCCGTGGCGGGCATCCTGATCGCGGCCGTGGGTGAGGGGTGGTGCTTCGTTCTCAACGCCGTGAGTTTCGTCGCGGTGGTGGGATCGCTCGTGGCCATGGACCGGTCGACGTTGAACCCGAGCCCGCCGGCGGCCCGCGAACGAGGACAGCTCCGCGCGGGATTCCACTACGTCGCGCACACGCCCGCCCTACTCATCCCTCTCGTGATGATGGGACTGGTCGGGACGTTCGCCTACGAGTTCCAGGTGACGCTCCCGCTGGTGGCGTCCCAGGTCTTTCACGGCGGTTCGCGTGCCTACGGCTTCTTGGTGACGGCCATGGGCGTCGGCGCGGTGATCGGCGGCTTGGTATCGGCCGCGCGGGGTCGCGTGGGCATCGCACCCATGGTGGTCGCGAGCACGATCTTCGCGGCGGTGCTCGCGATCGCGTCGGTCGCGCCACTGATGGCGCTCGAGTTGGTGGCGCTCGCCCTGGTCGGCTTCGCGAGCGTCTCGTTCCTGTCGATGGCCAATTCAACGCTGCAGTTGGCGAGCGACCCGGCCATGCGGGGACGGGTCATGGCCCTGTGGGCGGTCGCCTTCCTCGGTTCGACGCCCGTCGGCGGGCCGCTCGTTGGACTCGTGACGAGCCACTGGGGGGCTCGCGTGGGGCTCGGGGTCGGCGCCCTCTCCTGTTTGGTCGCAGCGAGCATCGGGTTCGCCGTTCTTCGGCGGGGCAAGTCCAGTCGGGTGGCGCTGGTCGAGGGCGCCGCGGACTAGGCCCAGGTCGAACGCTGGGCCGTGAACTCGACGGTCAGCCAGATGTCGTGGGGCAGTTCGTCGAGCTTGGCGAACAGCGCGTTGCGCACGAGGTCCGATTCGCGGGCGGTCCACGACGGGGTCACGATGAACTCGAGCTCGACGTAGAACTTGCGGCCGATCTTGGTCATGCGCAGGTGCCGGTCGCCGAGGCCGAACTGAGCGACGACCTCGTCAACCGCTTCGCTCGCCGGTCCGCGGAGTTCCTTGTCGGGACTTCCCTCCACCAATTCGATGAAGGTGGTGTGGATCATGCGCAGCGGTGGGGCGACGAAGGCGAGGCACGCGAGGATCACCAGTGACGGGTCGAGGTAGTGGGCGGCGGGCGCCGCCTTCGTGCCGATCAAGAGGTGGGCACTGATGTAGGCGATGATCATCGCCGAGCCGAGCACGCCGCCGGTCAGCCACTGCGCGGCTTCGGCTCGCACGAGTTCGGAGTCACTGGCCAAGCGACGCAGCCACCACCACACGCCAGTCGGCACGATCAGCGACACGATGGCGTACCCGACGCCCCAGCCCGAGGCGAGGGTGTCGCCACCGTGGATGATCGAGAGCACCGCGTTGAAGCTGGCGTAGGCGCACGTCGCGAGCAGCGCGACCGCCTCGACGCCGATGATCAGTGGGACGAGCGCCTCACGACCGAAGGGGTAGCGTGACGTCGGCCCACTGGCGACCAGGATCGAGACGCGGATCGCCATCCACGAGAGTCCGATGCCGAGGAACGTGTAGAACCCGTCGAACAGGATGATCTGCGATCCCGTAATGACGCCGATGGCGATGCCGATCGCCGCCAGGACGAGTCCGTAGGCCATGGAGAGCCCGAGCGCGCGACGTTCGCGATCGAACTCATCGAGGACCCCGTCGGCATCGGCAGTCATACGGTCCCCCTCTCGGTACGACGGTAGTAGTTGGACACGTCGCGAATGGAGATGCTCGGCCGTTCGGCGGCGGCGGGGTCCGACGGCGTGAGTACAGTCGAGGCGTGCGGCTCGACACCGATCTCAACTTCGACCCCGACGGCACCTACTCGGCGGCCGTGCAAGCCGAATCCGAGGGGTACGCGGGCCTGTGGGCGGCCGAGGTCGGCCACGACCCGCTGCTCATTCTCGCCGGCGCCGCGGTCGCGACGACGCGCGTCGAGCTCGGCACCGGCATCGTCGTCGCGTTCGGTCGCAGCCCGATGATCACCGCGACCATGGCCAACGACGTCCAGCGTCTGTCGCGGGGTCGACTGCTGCTCGGACTGGGCAGCCAGATCAAGCCGCACATCGAAAAGCGTTACTCGATGCCCTGGTCCCACCCCGCGCCTCGTATGCGCGAGTACGTGCTGGCCATGCGCGCGATCTGGTCGGCCTGGAACGAGGGCACGCCGCTCAACTTTCGCGGGGAGTACTACCGGCACACGCTGATGACGCCGTTCTTCAGTCCGGCGCCGCACGACTTCGGTGCGCCCAAGATCTTCGTCGCCGCGGTGGGCGAGCTCATGACCGAAGTGGCCGGCGAAGTGGCCGACGGACTGCTGGTGCACCCCTTCACGACCGAGCGGTACCTGCGCGAGGTGACCCTGCCGGCGCTCGAGCGAGGGCTCGCGCGTTCGTCGCGCACTCGAGCCGACTTCCAGATCTCGTTCTCGGGCCTGATCGCGAGCGGCGAGGACGACGCGGCGCAACGAGACGCCGAGACCGCGGTGCGCGCCCAGATCGCCTTCTATGCATCGACCCCCGCCTATCGCGGTGTGCTGGAGCAACACGGGTGGGCGGGACTGCAGCCGGACCTGGCTCAGCTCGCTCGTCGCGGTGACTGGACGGCGATGGGCGATCTGATCCCCGACGACGTGCTCGGCGCGGTGGCGATCGTCGCAGCCCCGGCCGAGGTTGCCCCCGCGCTCCACGCGCGCTTCGGTGGCATCGTCGATCGCTTCAGCATCTACGCGCCCTCGGGGATGGCCACCGGCGTTCGCCGTACTATTGCCCAGGGCCTCGGGTTGCAGATTTCCTAAACCGCAAAGGAGCCGCCGTGCGCGTGTTGATGATCCTGAATGACCCACCCTACGGAAACGAGCGCACGTACAACGGACTACGGCTCGCCATGAACCTCGCGCGCAATCACGACGACGTCGAACTGACGGTGTTCCTTATGGGCGACGCGACGCTCGGCGCGAAGTCGGGCCAGCGCACCCCCGATGGGTACTACAACATCGAGCGGATGCTGAAGGGCGTCCTCGCCAAGGGCGGCCAGGTGCTCGTCTGTGGCACGTGCATCGACACGCGCGCCATCGCCGAGGCCGAACTGCTCGAGGGCGTGTCGCGCAGCTCGATGGACGAACTCGGCAACCTCACCGTCGCAGCCGATCGCGTCCTCGTCTTCTGATTAGGCCGTACGTCCGTCTTCGGCGAGCGAGAGCGAGCGACGCAGGTTGAGCATGAGTGCCGAGCCGACGAGCGCGAGGATCCCGATCGACAGTGGCCACCAGTTGCCGCCGCCACTGCCGAAGTAGATCGTCGCGATCAGCGGGGCGACCGTTCCCGACACCGACCACGTCGCCCCGGATGCCGCGTTGTACCGGCCGCGTAGGTGCTCGGGCGCTATCTCGTTGACGAGCGCCGAGCCGACCGGCTGGAGCATCGTTTCGCCAAAGGCGAAGACGACCATCGAGGCGCACAAGGCGAAGAAGGCGACCACCGGCGGCATGGCCAGCGCGGCAGCGAGCACGAGCCAGAAGAAGCACCAGAGTCCGCCGACCACTGCGAGGACCCTCGTACGACTCCGACCTTCGATCCGATTGAGCGTCCAGAGCTGGGCGAGCACGATCGTCGACGTGTTGAAGAAGAAGATGATCCCAATGTCGTGCACGCTCAGGCGAAGGTTGTTGACCACGAAGAGGCTGTACCCGGCCTCCTGGGACCCGTAACCGCCGATCATGAGGACGAGACTGGCGAGCAAGTACTGCACGAGGCGTCGATCGGCCAGCACGGTGCGCCAGCCGTCGGACTCACGTGCCGGGTCGTCGTGGGCAATCCGAACCGGGCCGCCGTAGGAGCGCAACGTCAGGTACAAGAGTCCCGCGGCGAACATGCCGGCGGCATTGCAGAGGTAGAGCACGCTGAAAGTGGCGGGGTGGTTGAGGTTGACGATGGCGGCCGAGGTCAGGCCGCCGAAGCCGATGCCCAAATTGAGCAGCATGAAGTTGAAGCCGAAGGCCCGCTGACGGTGCTCCTCACCGACCAGGCGCGCGAGGAGCGTCGTGTTCGGGCCCCACGAGGCGCCCCCGACGACCGCGAGCACGATGGCGACGATCGTGGCGCTCAAGCGCGTGGTCACGAAGGCCCAGGCGACGAGTGCCAAGCCGGTCGCCCCGTAGCCCGCGATGGAAACGCGGAACGGTCCGAAGCGGTCGACCAACGTGCCCCAGAGCGGGCCCGACACCAGGCCCGCCACGGCGGAGGCGGCGAGCAACAGTGTTGCGAATGCCGCAGAGAAATGGCGCACGTTGTGGAGGTACACCACGTAGAAGGAGAGGGTCAGCCCCAGTCCGAGGGCGCTCAAGAACGTGCAGGCGTAGAAGACCCGCATCGGGGTCGTCAGCGTGGCACGAAACGCTTTGGGCATGAGGGTATCGAAGTAGTTCACGGGGTGTCGAGGTTAACGCACCTGATGCGGCGCAAAACAGGGTTTGTGATGGAATTCACAGTGGTGCGCGATACGATGGGGCCGTCGACCACCAGGTCGTGGTCGCAAAGGGGAACAATGGTTACACGGCGGTCGTCCCGCTCGACGGGCCTGCTTGAGCAACTCGCCCCTGACGTTGAGCGACTGCTCAACCGGCACCTCGAGGCACCTCGTCTGTGGTACCCCCACGAGCAAATCGACTGGGGTTCGGGCACGCCGTTTTCGGTGCGTCCCTGGGCGCCCACCGACTATCCGTTGCCCGATGGCGTGCGCAGCTCGATCTACGTGAACCTGCTGACCGAGGACAACCTGCCCTACTACACGAATACCTTGGCGCGACTCTCCTCGCCGACGCACCCGATCGCCGACTGGAACCACCAGTGGACGATGGAGGAGAACCGACACGCAATGGTGATGCGCGACTGGGTCCATGTCAGCCGTTGCATCGATCCAGTGCTGCTGGAGGACGGGCGTCGCGTGCAGATGTTTCGGGCCATGGTGCCCGCGCCAGAGTCCTTCGCGGACCTCATCTGCTACGTCGCACTGCAGGAGCGTGCCACCCAGGTTGCGCACCGCAATACGGCCGCGCACCTGCCCAAGGACGACAAGGTCGGCCGCAACCTCCTGGGACTCGTCGCCGGCGACGAGACCAAGCACTACCTCTTCTACCGTGACCTGACCCTGGCTGGCTTCGCCATCGACCCCTCGTTGATGATGGTGGCCGCCGCCAAGCAGGTGAGCGCCTTCGCGATGCCGGGTACGGGGATCCCGAGTTTCACCCGCCACGCCGTTCGAATTGCTAAAGAGGGGATCTACGGAATCACCCAGTTCGCGCGAGACGTTCTCGATCCGGTGCTCGCGCTCTGGGACGTCGGACACCTCGAGGACCTGTCGCCCGACGCCGAACGCGCGCGCCTCGATCTGACCGCGGTGGTCAGCAAGCTGAGCGCGACCGTCGAACGTCTCGCCGACAAAGCGAGTCGCCCGGTCCTGGCCTGATCACTCCTTGGAGTTGGCGATTCGACGGATGTACTCCTCGAAGTCGGCCTGATGCGTCTGGGCAATTCGGCGGTCGCGTTCGTGCATCGAGCCGCCGCGGGCGACGAGGTAGATGAGCGTCCCGAGTAACGGGAGCACCAGGATGCCGATGACCCAGCTCGCCTTCTGCGGGCCGCTGAGGTCGTGGCTGCGCATGATGTCAGCCAGGACGTGAAAGACGAGCATGAGCCAAATGGCGACGAGCACGATCGAGAGGGTCGTGACGACGACGTCCCATAGTGGGTAGCCGGTGGCGAGCATGGAACTCCTTTGGCACTAACGCTACTGAACCTGCGCGCGCAGTTCGACGAGTCGCCGGCCCAAGGCGGCTTCGTCGCCGGTAACTTCGAGGATCTTGGCCCGCGAACGCCGCCCGTGCACGAGCTCGACCATGGAACGCGACAGCCCGAAGGCGTCGGCGACCGCGTCGAGCGTCTCATCGGTGGCCGCACCGTCGACCGCGCGCGCGTGCACCCGCACCACGAGTGCGCCGTCGTAGTCACCGCCCACGGCTACCCGGCGCGATCCCGGATGGACGTGGACGCTTAGACGCACCGGCGGCTGTTGGTTTTGTCGTTGCGGTCACGAGGCACTAGACAGTTTTAGCAATCCGAACGCGTCGGCGTCGGCGCCTACAATCGGTGAAACTGAGCCAAGGGGGGGACGTGGGTCTGAGCATGGCCGAAGCGATTGCAGCGGTGTCGGGCCCGGGGCAGCCCTTCGAGACGGTCGAGGAGACCCGCGACGGCGTGACCAACCGCGTCTTCAAGAACGCGCCGCCGACACTGCGCGTGTACTTCGATCAGCTGCGCGGCGACGATCGGACCTTCATCGTGTACGAGGACGAAGAGCTGTCCTTCAACGACGTGAAGGACGAGATCGACGCGCTCGCGAACGTCCTCGTGCACCACTACGGCGTTGGGGTGGGGGACCGCGTGGGCATCGCGATGCGCAACCTGCCCGAGTGGACGATTGCCTTCGGGGCCATCGTGTCGGTCGGGGCGGTGTCGGTGTCGTTGAACGCCTGGTGGACGCAAGAGGAGTTGGAGTACGCGATCAATGACGCGGGCCTCTCGGTCCTAATCGCTGACGTCGAGCGGGTCGCTCGGGCCGAGGCGCCCTGTGAGCGCGCGGACGTGCCGATCCTCGGTGTGCGCCTCGACGAGTCCGCGTCATTTGGACCCCGCGTCGAGCGCTGGGCGGATCTCGTCGTCAGGGGCCTGCCCATGCCCGACGTGGCCCTGCGCCCGGAGCTCGACGCCACGATCCTCTACACCTCCGGCACGACCGGCATGCCCAAGGGAGCGGTCTCCACCCACCACGCGGTGAGTCAGTCGATCATGGCCTTCGCCGCGAACTCGTCGATCATCGACAAGCGCCGCGCCCCGGGTAGCGGGTCGGGTCAGCCGCCGTGCTTCATCCTCGTCGTGCCGCTCTTTCACGTGACGGGCTGTATCCCGGTCATGATGTCGTGCGTCGCGTGGCACTTCAAGCTCGTCATGATGTATCGCTGGGCCCCGGAACGGGCGCTCGAGCTCATCGAGCGACACCGGGTGACCAGCTTCGTGGGCGTGCCGACCCAGAGCTGGGACCTGATGGAGGATCCCCACTTTGACGACTACGACACGAGTTCCCTGACACTCGTGGGCGGGGGCGGCGCCCCGGCGCCACCGGCCCTGGTGAGCCGCGTGGAGCGCAGCTTCGCCAAGGGCCGCCCCTCGCTCGGCTACGGGATGACCGAGACCAACGCCTACGGTCCGGGAAACTACGGCGATGACTACGTCAGCCACCCCACGTCGACCGGCCGGTCCCGGACGATCGTCATGGACGCGTCAATTCGAGACCTCGACGGCAACGAGGTGCCCGTCGGCGAGCGCGGTGAGATCTGGCTGAAGGGCCCGATGGTGATCCGGGGCTATTGGAACAAGCCCGAGGCCACGTCGGCGGCGATCACTGACGGGTGGCTGCGTACCGGCGACATCGGGCACGTTGACCACGACGGCTTCTTGTACATCGAAGACCGGATGAAGGACATGATCCTGCGCGGCGGGGAGAACGTGTACTCGGCCGAGGTCGAATCGGCGATCTACGAGATCCCGGCGGTCTACGAGGCCGCCGTGATGGGCGTTGCGAACGAGCGACTCGGCGAGGAGGTGGCCTGCGTGGTGCGCGTGAAGGACGGCATGACGCTGAGCGAAGACGAACTGCGCAGCCACCTCGCATCGAAGTTGGCCGCCTTCAAGATCCCCACCCGCGTGGTGTTTATCAGAGAGCCCCTGCCGCGCAACCCCGCGGGCAAGCTGCTCAAGCGCGAAATGCCGGCTCGCTACTTCAGCTGAACGAGTTCCAGGGCCTTGCGGGCGTAGTCGGCCAGGTTGACGTCACCGACCTCGGCGAGCTGAAACCAGCGCGCGAGGTCCGTCGTCCCGTCGGCCTCATCGCGCAGCGATCCACCGGTCAGCTGGACGGTGTAGAGGATGCGCACGGTGTGCAGGCGATCGCCATTGTCGCGTCGACGCTCGTCGCTCGTGACCCCGACCAACCGGGGATCACTGACCCGCAAGCCGGTCTCCTCGGCGAACTCGCGGATGAGCGCCTCTTCCGGGGCCTCTCCGAAGTCGATGCCGCCGCCGGGCAGCCACCACAGGGGCGGGTCGTGATGGGGGTTGCTCGAGCGCACGAGCACCACGCGCTCACTTTCCACGAGTATGCCGTAACTGCGCACCGTGGTGCGCTGGCGATCGCGACGGGTCACTGGGGCGAGCCGTGCAGCGACAGGTACGTGCGCCGGCACCCCTCGCCACAGAAGTAGTGCGTCTCGCCGTCGGCGCCCACCGCGCTCAGCGCCGTGGTCGAGTTCACGCGCATCTCGCAGATCGGATCGATCGCGTCGCCGTGCTCGTCGCCCTGCATGGGCGCCGAGGACTGGGCGGCTTCGAGAGCGAGGAAGGCGCGTCGGCAGCCCGGCCCGCAGAAGTAGTGCGTCGTTCCGTCGGCGCCCACCGCGCTCAGCGCCGTGGCCGAGTCCACGCGCATCTCGCAGATCGGATCGATCGCGTCTCCGTTGAGGTCTTCTTGCATGGGGGTGGACTCCTCTCCGCGGTCGAACCGCTCGGCGCAACGTATGGAACAGAAATAGAAAGTTTGACCGTTTCGCTGGCGCACCGCAACTGGAGCGGTGACGTCGACGTTCATGCCACAGATCGGGTCGCGGGCGCTCTGGGCCCCGTCGTCTCGAGTTCGGGCGAGTCCGAGCAGCGTGATGACGACCGCGGTCGCAAGGATGTTCGCCACAAGCGTGCCGCCGAGCGGGAAGTGCCCGCTCATCGCGGGCGTGTGGCGCGTCGTCGGGATCAGGTTGGCGCTTCGAAAGAGCGCCTCGACCACGAGACCGCCCGCCGACATCACGAACCACAAGAGGCCAAACAGTCGCAGCGCCATGGTGGTGCCGTAGAAGCGCCGGTAGATGAAGAGCAGCGGCAGGGTCACCAAGTCGGCGAAGATGAACGCGATAACCCCGCCGAAGGCCACACCGTGGGTCCAGAGCGCCGCCGCCAGGGGGATATTGCCCACGGAGCAGACGAACGAGATCACCGCGATGAGCGGCGCGATGATGGCGTTCTCGACAACCGTGAGCCAGCCGTGGTTGGTCAGGAAGATGTGCGACCACCACGCCTGGGGCACGTGCACGCTGAGGAACCCGGCGATCAGG
>JAKAPH010000137.1 GCA_021807265.1 Actinomycetes bacterium
AAGAGACTGGTCCGGGCCGAGCCGACGTGGAAGAACCCGGTCGGCGACGGTGCGAACCGTACCCGCGGCGCCACTTAGTCCGCGATCGAGATCGCGCTGTTGGGGCAGCTCGCCACGGCCTGGCGCATCCGCTCGTCGAACTCGGGACCGGGCTCGTCGTTGAGCACGTACATGAACCCGTCGTCGCGCACCTCGAAGACTTCGGGGGCGATGCCCATGCAGACGGCGTTGCTCGTGCACAGGTCGTAGTTGACGCTGATCTTCATAAGGCTCCTTGGTCGCCTCAATCGTACCGCTCGCCCCCTCAACCCCGGCTGCGTACACTCGACGGCGAGGGAGGTCGCCATGGAGCGTCGCAGGATCGGGTCGCTATCGGTGTCAGTCGTCGGGATCGGCTGCAACAACTTCGGCGCGCGCCTCGACGCGCGCGCGACCGCCGAGGTGGTGCGCGCGGCCCTGGACGCCGGGGTCAACTTCTTTGACACCGCCGACATCTACGGCGCCACCCAGTCCGAGGTCTTCTTGGGCCAGGCCCTGCGCGGTCGGCGCGACGAGGCGGTAGTGGCGACCAAGTTCGGCATGCCGATCGACGACGCGCACTTCGGGGCGAGCCCGGCCTACGTGCGCAGCGCCTGCGAGGCGTCCCTGGCGCGCCTCGGCACCGACCACATCGACCTCTACCAGCTGCACTACCCCGACGAGACCGTCCCGATCGCTGACACCCTCGGCGCACTCGCCGAGCTCGTCGAGGCGGGCAAGGTCCGCCAGATCGGTTGCTCGAACCTCTCGGTCCCCCAGTTGCGCGAGGCCCGCGAGGCGGCCGGCGAGCACCCCGCCTTCGTCTCGATCCAGAACCAGTACTCCCTGCTCGCGCGCGAGGTCGAGCACGACGGCGTGCTCGATGCCTGCAACGAGCTCGACCTCGCCTTCCTGCCCTACTACCCGCTCGCGAACGGTTTGCTCACCGGCAAGGTGCGCCCCGGCGAGCCGATCCCCGAGGGGACGCGCCTGTCGATGATGGCCCCCGAGCGCAGCGTCCACTGGCTGTCTGACGCCTTCCAGGCCAAGGTCGCCACCCTGCTCGAGTACGCGGCGTCCATTAACGTGCCGATCCTCTCGCTCGCGTTCTCCTGGCTGGTGAGCCACCCCGAGGTCGCCTCGGTCATCGCGGGCGCCTCGAGCCCCGAGCAGGTGCGCGCGAACGTCGCGGCGGTCACAACCCTTGATGAGACGGTGCGGGCGCGCCTCGACGAACTCACCGCATAAGAAACTCACAGGCGCGAAACCCCCCGAGGGCCAATTCGCGGGGGGGCGACCCTACGATGCCGACGTAGCGCAAGTGCCGTTCGAAAGGACGATCATGCACCGTACGATTCGTTCCAGTGCGCTCGCCATCGCCGCGAGCCTGATGATCCTGGCGACGCCGGCCCTGGGGGCCGTCACCCACCAGGTCGCCGTCGAGACCCGCCACAGCCCCAAATACGGCACGTACCTCGTCACGGTGCGGGGCTTCGCCCTCTACACCTACAGCGCCGACCGGCCCGACCACTCCAACTGCAACGGCACCTGCCTCGCCGCCTGGCCGGCCCTCACGGTGAAGAAGGGCGTCGTGCCCATCGGGCGCGGCGTCAAGTACATCGGCGAGTTCCGCCGCTCCAACGGCACCTTCCAGGTGACCTGGAAGAAGAAGCCGCTGTACCTGTTCCTCGCGGACAAGAAGCCCGGCCTGATAACCGGCCAGGGCGTCGCCGGCTTCTCGGTGGCACGCTTTGGCACGAAGGCCGTCACCACGACGACCGGCGCCTACGGCTACTGAGCTAACGCACCGCCACCTCGATCGCGAGTGCCCCGAGGAAGAGGGCCTGTGAGCCGAGCACCCCGAGGCTGAAGCGCCGCGCGAAGCGCGCGCCGCCGGCCACGTAGGCCACGACGCACTTGACGAGGGTGTTGGCCGTGATGGCGGCCCCGATCGCGAACAGCGCGACGTCGGTGTCGATGGCGCCTTTCACGAACAGCGTCGCCGCGCTGAGCGACCCGCCGTGGGCGTCGGCAAGTCCCGCCACCCCAACGGCGACGACGGCACCCCGGGCACCAAAGACCTGCACGCCCCAGCGTGCGACGAAGGGCGCCGCGGTCAGGATCGCCGCGAGCACGAGGGCCGGGGTGAGGGTCACCACGCGCGTCGCGGTGGCTGACCCGCTGCTGGCTCGTGCCGGCGAGCGCCGCGCGCCAAGCATCGAGACCGCGCCGAGGGCAACGGCGCCGACGAGGGCGGGTAGGACGAGTCGCCAGGCGAGCGACGGACTGGCGACAGTCATGATGGCGACGAGCTCGAAGTAGGTGACGACGCTCGCGACCTGGGCGCCGGCGAGCGCCGCGGGGGACGTCGCGGGCTCGCGGCTCGCGCGGCCCATGGCGGCCGTCGCCGCGGTCGCCGAGACGAAGCCACTCGCGAGGCCCGTGGCGAGCAGTCCCCGCCGGGCGCCGAGCAGGCGCACGGCGATGTAGCCCACCCACGAGATGCCCGTGAGCACCACGACGAACAGCCAGATGCGCGACGGGTTGAGGACGTTGTAGGGCCCCACCCCGCGGCGCGGCAGCAGCGGCAGGATGACGAAGGCGCCCACCAGGAACTTGATGGCGTCTTGGAGCTCGGCGTCACTGAGCACGTCACTGACGAACCGGTGCAGACGGGCCTTGCTCATCAGGAGTGCCACCACGCCGATCGCGATGCCGGCGGCGAGCGCCGCGTCGTGGTAGCAGAGCACCCCGAGCAGGAAGGTCGCCATCGCGGTCACCTCGGTCGTCGTGCCCGGGTCGGCCTCGTTGGTGCGCCGGTACCCGACGACGAGCAGTGCCACCACGCCGGCGAGCGCCACCCCGACGACGACGGGGCCCGCCTCGGTCGCGAGCGTGCCCACGAGCGCGACGAGGGCGAAGGTGCGGATCCCGTAGGCCTGGCCGGCCTGGCCGCGGTGGCTGCGCTCGCGCTCGAGGCCGACGAGCAACCCGATGGCGAGCGAGTAGAGGTAGGCGGCGACGTGGCCCACTGGCTACCCGCCGGCGGCGAGCCGCCAGCGACCCGCGCTACGCCGCGCACGCTCCATGAACGCGACGTTACTTCGCTACTCGCGCTCGATTGGACGGCGCGCGACACTCGGCCTACCGTCGGCTCATGGGCTCGCGTCG